>CACYTH010000006.1 GCA_902777325.1 uncultured Coriobacteriaceae bacterium | reverse complement strand
GTGGGACGGGGGGCTGGGATAGGGTGGGGCCGGGGACGTGGGACTGGGACAGGGGACGTGCCTGGTGTCCCACCTTGACCTGATCAAGGTGGGACACCAGGCACGTCCCCTGTCCCAGTCCCACGTCCCCGGCCCCACCCTATCCCGCCGACCAAAAGGAATCGTCCCCAATGGTCGGGATTGGCCTAGAATCCCTGCTCGCGACGGAGCTTGCGCATCTCGGCGCGCCTACGGGCTGCGATGCACTCATGATGCTGCTCGTCGGTGGTGGCCACGAGCCCCCAGGGCACCGGCACGGGATGGCCGTCCTTGTCCACGCAGACTTCGGTGAGGTAGGCGTGATTGATCATGGTGCGCTCGCCGGTGGCTGGGTCCTCCACATAGCTGTCGGCGCGCACCTCCATCGACGTGCGGCCCACGTGCGTGACCCAAGCCTCGATGACCACGATGTCGTTGAGCCAGGCGGCGCTCTTGAACTCGAGCGTGTCGACGGCGGCGGTGGTGATGTCGATGCCCGCGTGCCTGCGCGCCGCGATACCCGCCACGTCGTCGATCCACTCCATCAGGCGTCCGCCGAAGAGGCGGTTGAAGCCGTTGATGTCCTCGTGGCGGATCATGTGGGTTGCCACGGCGAGGGAGGATCCAACCTCCTTGATGCCCATCGGGTAGTCGGATGCTGCCATGGGGACTCCTTTGTTTGGACTGGCCTCAATACAGCAAGATTGTACCGTGTCGGGACGTGATCTCTGCCAGCTCGTACGCCGCAGGCGCAGGTGTGTGCGTCATGTGCTAGCAAGGAGGGGTCATGACAGAAGCCACTGTCTCGCAGCTCAACATCCGCATGCCGACCGATCTCAAAGACAGGGGCAACGAGACCCTCGCGCTCATGGGGAGCTCGCCGGCAAGGATAATCCGCAAGCTCTGGGAGAGGCTGTCCGAGGGTGGGGAGGCGTACCGGGCCGTCGTCTCCGTGCTCGAGTCGGATACGTCCACCTCTGCCATGGGAGAGGACGAGTCGCTCGTCCGCGCCTCGCGGCTGTTTGAGGACATGGGTTCGACATTGGGGCTCGATCCCGCAAGCTTTGTCCCCGACACCAGGCCAACCTCGGAGGTGCTCGAAGACATCGAGTGGGAGCAGCTCTCGGAGCGGGGGCTCGCATGAGCGAGCACACCAAGACCATCATGGTCGACACGAATGTCTGGGTTGACCTGTATGTGCCTGGCCGTCCGCTGCGCGACCAGCATGCGGAGATAGAGGACAACCTCATCGTGGCCGCTTGCATGCGCATCAAGGCGGACTATCTGGTGACCAACGACGAAAAGCTCCTGCGCCATGCGCCGGTGGCGGCCGTCACGCCGCGCCAGATGGTGCGCCTGCTTGAGGTCGTAGGGTAGGGGCGCCTACGCGATGCCCAGCGAGCGGTAGTTGGGATCGCGCAGCTTCTGCAGGCAGAGTGCCATCTCGCCCAGATACACGCGCTCCACGTAGTCATCCACCACATAGAGCTCGGGAATCATGTCCTCCGGCAGGCCCAGGAGCGGCCCTCCGTTGGGCGCCAGCAGGCACTCGCCGTCATCGTCGTCGCTGTGGGCGTCATGGCTCAGGGCATAGCGCATCTCGTCCATGTCGTCCACCGTGTCGACGGCAAAGTAGAGGGCCTCGGGCGAGATGAGCGCGATGCCGGTCAGGGCAACGTTGCGCGCGATCTCGAACATGCCCCGCTCGCTCCAGATCTTGTCCTCGTAGCTGGGGTTGTAGCGGAAGAGGCTCTCGTAGTACTTGGGCTCGCCGGCCAGGTTGTGACGTCCCTTGAGCAGCTTGCCGTCGATGACCGTGCCCAGGCCGCCGGCAATGTGCCCGAGCTCGTGGCGGAAGAACATCACGCTCTCGTACTTGTCCTGCCCCACATAGCAGCCGACGGCCGCGGCGTTGCAGTTGTTGTCGACGGAAGTCCTGATGCCAAAGCGCTTGTCGATGTGGGAGCCCAGGTCGTAGGGGGTGTCGGCCACACCCGGCAGCGTGATGGTGCCATGGTAGGCCACGCCTGGCACGGCTATGCCGATGATGTCGAGGTCCTTCACGTCGACGCCGCGCCCGCCCATGGTCTCGAGCAGGTCCTCGACGTCCCGATAGTCGAGCTTGGGCTTGCGGACGGCACCCTGCATGGTGACGGTGCCGTGGTCGTAGAGGCGGTACCCCAGCCTCGAGTACGCGCGCAGGGTGAAGAGCGTGATGATGAGGATGAGGTTGTCGTTGGAGAGGTCGCGGGCCACGCGCACGCTCGGGCGGTCCGTCGGCACGCTCACGTCGCGGAAGGCGTGCATGAGCAGCCGCACGGCCCCTGCCGCGTCATAGCTGCCGAAGATCTTGGCGGGTATCTCGAACACCATCGTGTCGGGATGCGCGGCAACCATCTCGCGGCGCATGTGGCTTGCCTGCGGCGCGAGCAGGATGGCGTCAAAGCCCTCGGCCCTGAGTCCGTGCTCCACCGACATCGCCGCAAAGTCGTAGTCGAGCGAGAGCGTGTGGGCGACCTCGTTCATCTTGGTGGCAAAGAAGCTGGTGGTGAGCGCAGACGTGCAGCAGAGCAGCACGTGCGTGGTCCTGTGGCGCTGCTCGTCGGCGAGCACCTCCGCCATCTGGGCGAAGAGGTCCTTTGCACGCGTGAGGTCGTCGAGCATCACGTGCAGGAAGAAGACGGCCTCGCCGTCCGAGACGCGCGTGATGCGGTACTCGGCCATCTCGAGGCCATCCTCGAAGGGATAGATGTTGATTTCGCCCACGGCTGCCGGGAGCGCTACGCGGTAGTGCCCGTCGGACGTCAGGGTGGGGGCCACGCCGCCTACCTGCTGCGCGGTAAGCCATCTGCGAAACTCTGTGCCCGTGCCGTCCATGGTCCCTCCCGTGGTCGCGTGCGGCGCCTGAGGATGACGCGCCTCTAGTTGGCTGCGTGCAGGCGCGCGCGGATGTTGTCAGCCGCCTCGGTCTGCCGCTCGAGCGGGGTCTTGTAGGCGCCGTCCTTGGAGTAGATGCCGCGGCCGACCATCACGATCTCGGGCTTGAGCCTGAGCACCTCGTCGAGGTTCTCCTCGTTGATGCCCGTGCCCAGCGCGAGGCCCGCGTGAATGAGGTTGCGCTTGACGGCCAGGGCCTTCTCAAGCGGGCGCAGCTGGAAGATGGAGGACCGGGTGGGCTTCATCAGGTCGTACTCGTGCTCCATGAGGTAGCCGGTGGAGATGTGCACGTACTTGACGCCGAGGGCGTCCACCTGCGCGGTGCGCTTGCCGGCATTGCGCACGCCGTCCATGTCGCACATGATGGCGCCGCCGTACTCGTTGGCGTGGTGCACCATCTGCCTGATGACCTCGTCCGGCGCGTAGGCAAGCACCGTGACGATGGAGGCGCCTGCATCGAAGCAGCGGCGCGTGACGCCGGACCCGCCGTGGAAGACCTTTGCGTCGACGGCGAGCTTGAGGTTGGGGTGCGCCTCGTGGATCTCGCTCACGGGGTCGAGGCCAAAGGTGATGAGCTCGGGATAGCCGATCTCAAGGATGTCGATGTGGCCGTCCATGATGTCGGCCATGTTGATGAGCTCGTGGCGTTTGCCGTGGTCCAGCGTGAGTTGCAGTTCTGCCATGATCGATCCTTTCTCGGGCTGCGATGCGCAAGGCCCCGTGGGTTGCTAGCTGAAGAGCTTCTTGTCGTTGCCCGAAGGAACCTGGAAGAAGACGACGCCTGCCAGGCCGACGCAGATCATGGCCAGCAGGAAGAGGAACATGGCAGGGTAGCCCGCGGCGTCGGCGATGCGGCCTCCGATGTTGTTGGAGATGATGGTGCCAAAGCTCTGGCAGGTCTTGACCAGCGCGAGGCCGGCGATCTGCTGGCGCGCGTCGACGATGGTGTTGACCACCTTCATGTTAGCCATGATGTTGATGATCGCGGGCGGGTGGCGTCCAAGGAAGGTGGCCACGATGACGAGCGGCAGCGGCAGGTTGAGCCCGTAGACCACCATCTCGACCACCACGAGCGCAAAGATCGAGAGCAGAAGCGTCTTGTTGGAGAGCTTGTCCATGAACTTGGAAGAGAAGAGCAGAAGCGGGATCTCGAGCAGCGTGGCCACCGCCAGGATGGTGGACGCCGTCGAGGCCTCGAGGCCCTTTGACGTGAGGAAGGCGGGGCAGAAGGAGTAGGCCGCGCCGGTGACGGCGGCAAACAGGATCTGCAGCACGAGGTAGTACAGGAACTTCTTGTTGGTGAGCAGCGTCTTGGTGGAGACGGGCTCGACCTCGTCGGACTCGGCGTCCTCGATCTTGGCGGCCTCGGTCTCGGCCAGGCGGGGGTTGGTGCCCCAGAAGCCGAAGATCGCGATGAGCATGGCGATGATGACGCCCACGTAGGGGGCCACCGGCGAGATGGCGTCGTAGATGATGCCGGTGAGCTGCGTGCCCACGGCAAAGCCGATCGAGCCCCACACGCGGATGGACCCGTAGTTGTACGGGCTCGAGGTGGCCATACGCTCGATGGTGGGGTTCACGCCGTTCATGAGCAGGTTCATGGCGGCGTAGGCACCCACGATGATGAGGAAGTTGGGCGCGATGACAAAGAGGGCTGCCGCGACGCAGGTTGCCGCGAACATGACCATGTTGACCGGACGCATACCAAACCTGTCAGTGAGCGAGCCGATGATGGGCTGCGTGACCATGTTTGCCAGCGCGGCGACCGATATGCACATCGACACCTGGCTAGCGCTGAAGCCCTTGCCAATGAGGTAGACCGATATCAGTGCCGAGAAGAAGGCAAAGGCCAGATCGTAGAAGAAGAACAGGATGACGTAACTTGCGTAGCTGTTTGTATACTTGGCCAGCAATCGCTCCATAAGGACCCCTCCCGTGCGATATGGATGATGCACCCCCCAAAATCATACTATGAAAGCAGGGGTTATTGCCTATACGTCAACCATGCAACCGGCCCGCTGGCGCAGATGCCAACGGGCCGGTCGAATGTCCTATGGGGGTGCGCCTCGGGCGCAGGCGTCTCCTACCAGACTTGCTTGTGGAACCATGCCAGCTGGTCGTGCCAGTTGGCGTAGGCCTCGTCCTCGCGATGGTCGGGGAGGTCGTAGTTCTCCGCGAGGTAGGCGCCCACGTAGTCGGACACCTTGCGCGATCCGGAGACGTTCATGTGGTCACCGCTGTCGCTGGTGTCCGCATCCCAGTCGATGTCCACCTTGTGCTCGCCCTCGTTGAGGTCGATGTAGGTCACGCCGGTCTCGGCGGCAAACTTCTCGACGGCCTTGTGACGCTTGGCGTTCCAGTTGACGGTGCTCGGCGTGCTGATGAGGATGGGCTCGGCGCCAATCGAGTGGCAGTAGTCGATCATGTACTGCAGGTACCTCTTGTTGAGGCGCGGAATCCTCTCGAGCCGCTCCTCGTCTTCTTCCTCCTCGTCCATGTAGCCCTCGTCGTCAGCCGCGTTCACGGCGAACCGGGCGATATAGCCCTTCGCGCCGTTGAAGTAGGTGTGGACCGGCTCCTGGGTGAAGTCCTCGGGGACAAGGCTCTTCCAGCGGTTGTGGTACTCGAAGACGGGCAGGGCGTCCTGCATCATCTGGAACATGGTGGAGCTGATCGAGAACTTCCTGAACAGGGTGTCGGTCTCGATGACGACGATGCGCGGCTTCTGGTGCTCGGTCGCCCTGTGCAGGAGGGAGTTGCCGTAGTACATGCGCTGCGAGTGCGTGCCCAGGTTGTACGACGCAAAGCCGTAGTCCTCGAACATCTGCAGCGGGGAGAAGGAGCAGTAGCACTCGCTGTCGCCCAGGAACAGCACGTCGAGGCTGTTCTCCGGCTCGCCCAGGACGCCGTTGGCCTCCTGGTCGTGCACGCCGTACTCCGCGCGGTTGTCCTTGGGGTAGAACAGGGCGGACAGCGCCACGAGCGCCACCAGAATGGTCGCGCTCGCGAGCAGGGTGCCAAGGAGCGCCTTTATGGTGTTTGTCTTGTCAGCCTTCTTCATGGTCAAGCCTTAGAACTGTGCATACATGGGGTCTACCGGCGTGTAGTCGTAGCCGTAGGCGCCAAAGATGACGATTGCGAGGATCAGCACGATCAGGACGACCCAACGGACGAGCGTGCTCTGTGAGTCGATCTTGGCGCTCACGTCGAGGCCGTGCTCCTTGAGGTACCCGATGACAAACACCACGACCAGCATGGCGATGACGATGTTGCGGTCGTGGATGTCGAGGTGCATGTGGTAGGGGTCCCACCGCGAGAACGCGCCGAGCGTGAAGTTGTGCGCGATGGAGGAGAGCATCTCCAGGCCGGCGCCAAGCCCGTTGGCCCTGAAGATGAGCTCGCCGACAAAGACGATGGCCAGGGTGCGTGCGGTCTGGAACAGGCGGTAGGGGAGGGAGTCCCTGTCGATGCCAAGGCGCTCCGCAGCGCTTATTGCCACGGGCTCGATGAGGCCGCCCAGCATGATGAGCACGAAGTAGTACATGCCGAAGAAGATGTACTGCGAGCCCGAGCCATGCCAGAGTCCGTTGCCGAACCACACGCAGAACAGTGCGACCGAGCTTGCCAGCAGGGGACCGTAATGGATGCCAAAGCGCTTGCGCGCGGCGGAGGTCAGCTGCTTGCAGGGAGCGGAGAGCGACACGGGGTAGTAGACGTAGTCCTTGAACCAGGCGCCAAGGGTGATGTGCCAGCGCTGCCAGAACTCGGAGGCGGTACGCGAGAAGAAGGGCTGGCGGAAGTTCTCGGGCAGGTGCACGTCAAAGATGCGCCCGATGCCGATGGCGACGTCGATGGTTCCGGAGAAGTCGCAGTACAGCTGGATGGTGTAGAGCACCGCCGCCAGGGCGATGACGCCGCCGTCGAACTCCGCGTACCCGTCAAACACCGTCTCGACGAAGGCGTTGAGGCGGTCGGCGACTATGAGCTTCTTGGCGATGCCCCAGAAGATGCGCAGGGTGCCCTGGTAGAGGTTCGAGCGCGTGATGCCCTTGCCCTCGGTGAGGGACTCGGCCGTGTGGCTGTAGCGGCCGATGGGGCCCTCGAGCATCTGCGGGAAGAAGCTGATGAACAGCGCGATGCGGCCCAGGTTGCGGTCGGGCTTGACCGAGCCGCGGTACACGTCGATGACATACGAGAGCGCCATGAAGGTATAGAACGATATGCCGAGCGGCATGCCGATCCGAGGCGCCTCGATGGGCGTGGCGACGCCTGCGAGCGAGAGCAGCGGCTCCGCGACGCTCAGCAGGAAGCCCAGGTATTTGCAGGTGACGAGAAGGCCCAGGTTGAAGATGACCGCAAGCGCCACCACGTGACGCATGTGCTTCTTGTACTCCTCGCGCACCGCGCGGCGCTTGGCGCCCTTGACGGCGAGCGCCGCGTCCCGCTTGTCCATGATGGAGGCGAGCCACAGCCCGCAGAGGTAGCAGCTCAGCGTGGTGGCAACCAGAAAGACGATCAGCTTCTTGCTCGTGTGATAGAAGCAGTAGTAGCTGATGCCGAGAAGCACGACCCAACGAAGCCGTCTTGGCGCAACGGCGTACGCCAAGACGGAAAAGGGAAGTACCAGTGCAAAGAACGCCAGGTTAAAGAACATATGCGAGCTTCTTAGTCGTCGTACTCGTCGGAGAGGCGCTCGACCAGCGCGCTGATGGCCGCGGCGGAGTTGAAGTTGGTGGCCACGATCTCCACGGGAGGAATCTCGATGTCAAAGGAGTCCTCGAGTTCGGCGACGAGGGCGACCATGGTCAGCGACCCGAGGATGCGGTCGTCGACGAGGGTGGTCGTGGTCTCGAGGTCCACGCCGGGGCAGAACTCCTCGAGAATCTCGATGACGGTTTCGTTGGCACTCATAGCTGTGTCCTTTCGCTTGTTGGTGCAGTTACTCTAGTGTAGCGGCGCGGGCGTGTTGACCGCGCTTGTCTCCATGCGATCGCGCACGAGGGCCACCGTGCCCGATGCGCTCTTGAGGTAGATGCGGGGCAGGTCGCGGCTCAGGAAGAGCGACATGCCCTCGGTCATGCTGTAGGCGCCGGCGTTGGGAAACACCACGCAGTCGCCAATCTGGAGGTCGTCCAGCGCGACCTGCGCAACCAGCGTGTCGCCCGCCGTGCAGAGCGCCCCGCAGATCGTCCAGGTCGTGGTGCCCTCACCGGAGCGGTCGGGCAGGAAGTGCGCCACCGGGGGCCTGAGCGCCAGGGTCTGGCCGTAGTACACCAGCTGGTGCTTGCCGCCGTCGGTGATCGCGTAGTGGTTGCCCTTGTTGGCCTTGGTGTCCACCACGCGGGTGACGTAGGTGCCACAGCATGCGGCGATGCCCCGGCCGATCTCGAGGATCTTGGTGCCGGCATAGTCCATCTGTGCCAGCGCGTCGGCCAGGCCCTCCAAAAACGCGTGGTCGGCCTCGGCGGCTGCCGTCTCGTCCGGCTCGCAGTAGTCGACGGGGATGCCGGTGCCGTACTCGAGCTCGTCGATGGCGATGCCCTTGTCGGCCAGCTCCGCAAGGAGCCTGTCGAGCGAGGCGAGCTCGCGGCGGATCCTCTTGGCGGAGCGCTTCTGCGTCCCCGAGAAGTACTGGATGCCGCAGATCCTCACGTGCTCGCTGTCGCGCCGCTCGTCGAGGATGCGCCTGAGGTCGCTTGCGTCCATGCCAAACTGGTTGCCGCTCGTCAGGCGCAGCAGGATGGGCACGCAGGTGCCCGTCTCGCGCGCGGCCTCCTCGAGCAGTTCGAACTGCGAGACCGACTCGGCGGTGTAGCGATGGACGGCGCTCTTCGACGCGATGAGCTCGCGCATCAGCGCCCTCTCCTTGTACACGCCGGAGATGACGAGAAGCTCGTCGGGTATGCCGAGTGCCCTGCAGGTCTCGAGCTCGCCGGGCGAGCAGACCTCGATGAGGTCCGCGGCGCGGCTGGCCGCGTCGAGGATGAAGGAGTTTGCCTTCATGGCGTAGCAGATGCGCGTGCCCTCGGGCATGAGGCTCCGCACGTGCTCGATGCGGTTGGTGAGCGTCGCCTCGTCAAACAGGTAGAAGGGTGTCTTGCCCGCTGCGGCGAGCCTCTCTATGGTCTGCTGGTCCCTCATGGCCTTACCTGCCCGTTCTTCTCGTATGGAGCATGCCTGCCAGCTGCGCGCGGTCGACCTTGCCGTTCTTGGTGAGCGGCATCTCGTCGATGTGGCGCAGCGTTGCCGGCTGCATGAACGAGGGGAGCGTTGCGCGCACCTTCTCGGAGAGCTCCTTCTCCTGGGCCGTTCCCTCAAAGAATGCGTGGAGCAGCTTGCGCTTGGCGTTGAAGACGCAGCGGCAGCGGTCCACTCCCGGCAGCTTCTCGATGGCATGCTCGATGTCCTCGAGCTCGATCCGGTGGCCCTGGTACTTGATTTGGTTGTCCCTCCGGCCGCGGAAGAACAGCATTCCCTGCTCGTCGAAGGATGCCACGTCGCCCGTGTTGTAGACGCGGTCGGGGTAGCGGTCGTTGAGCGGGTTCTGGCCAAACGCCTTGGACGTCAACTCGGGCTGTCCCAGGTAGCCGAGGGCGAGGGAGGGCCCGCGCACCAGGAGGTTGCCTTCGACGCCCGGCTCGCTGACCTCGTGCCCCTCGTCATCTGCCAGGATGACGTCGCAGTGGGAGAAGGGAACGCCCAGGGGCACGCCCTCCTCGTACGGATAGTCGGGGTCGAGCACGTGGTACAGGCAGTTGCAGGTGATCTCCGTCGGGCCGTAGAGGTTGACGAAGGTGGCCTCCGGCAGGTGCGTGCGCCACGACTTGAGATGGCGCTTGGGCATGGTCTCGCCGCTGAACATGACGGTCCTGATGCTGGAGAAGTCGGCGACGTCGAGGGCGTGGTAGGTGCTGACCAGGCACAGGGCGGCGACCGCCCAGATGAGCACCGTCACCCGACGCTCCTCGAGGTATGCGGCGAGGTCCGCCGGCTGCATGAAGAGCCGCCGGGGGATGATGACCAGGGTGGCCGAGGCGGCCAGCGTCGAGTAGATGTCCTTGGTGGAGACGTCGAAGTCGAAGGGCGCCTGGTTGCCGAGGCGGTCGGTGTCGCGTATCCCGAGCGTGCCGACAAACGCATCGATGAAGCTGATGATGGCGTGGTGGCTGATGACGACGCCCTTGGGCACGCCCGTGGAGCCAGAGGTAAACAGCACGTAGGCGGGCATGGTCTCTATCGACTTGCCCCTGATGGCCGAGAGCGCGTCCTCGTCGATGACATGGCCGGCGAGGTCGGCAAAGGAGCAGACGCTCAGCCCGAGGTCCATCTCCCTCACGCGCTGCTCGGTGGTCTCGTCCACGATGATCGACGTCTGGCCCACCGCACCCACGATGCTGCGCAGGCGCTCCGCGGGGATGCCGGGGTCCACGGGAACATAGTGGCCGCCCGCATAGAGCACGCCGAGCTGGGCCGAGAGGGCGTCGGCGCCCTTCTCCATGCAGACGATGACGCCGCGACCAAAGACGTCGGCGCTTGCCAGTGCGCTGCCGACCCTGCGGCACGCATCATGCAGCTGGGTATAGGTGAGCGAGGTGTGCTCGTCGATGACGGCACAGGAGGTGGGATGCGTCGCCGCGGATCCCTCTAGGTATTCGAGAACGTTTGCCCTCATCCAGCATCTCTTTCGTTGGCGGAATTTCAGCACACTGAATGATACTGGCAAACCGCTTCGTTTCTCCGTTGCATCAATAGAATGACGAATAATTGCATCGAGCAAGCAAGATGTGTACAAGTGTTACATGAAACACGTAAAAGGTTAAAACGACGGTGTCAGAACGCAGAAGATGCGCTGCTGGGTGTGGTGTACTCATATGGGTACCTCAAACTCGAATATTTGTAAGCATCAACTGGGAAAACTCTGCCGCTCGATCGAGTTTGAGGTACTCGCGTGAGTACACAAGAGAATCCCCTGGCGCCCAGAGCGGACGGCCAGGGGATTGGCGCGCGTTATTCTGCGTTCTCTAGATCAGGCCAAGCTTCTTGAAGGCGTTGAAGAGGCCGTCCTCGTCCACGTCGTCGGTGATGTAGTCGGCTGCCTCCTTGATTTCCTTGCCGCCGTTGCCCATGGCCACGTTGTAGGCGCAGAGCTCGAACATGGAGAGGTCGATCTTGGCGTCGCCGAAGGAGATGGTGTCGGCCTGGTCGGCGCCGAGGTGCTCGAGCAGCACCTCGATGGCATGCTTCTTGGTGATGCCCTTGGGGCCGAGGTCGCCAAAGAGCGCCTGCTCGTCCTTGCCGCCCCAGGTGTTGGCCTCCATGTCGGGGAACTCGGTGCGGGAGTCCACGTGGTCCTGGTAGCTGGAGAGGATGAAGCTCACCTTGTTGACGTCGTCGCGGTAGAGGTCGTCGGTGCGGATCATGGAGTTGACGAAGCTCTGGCCGGCTGCCTTTGCGGCCTCCTCGGTCGCGCCCTTGCCCATGGCGTACTTGAACATGGCGGCAGGCGCCTGGATCTCGAACCAGCTGTTGATGTACATGCCGGAGTTGGCCTCCAGGTAGAAGCCCAGCTCGCGCTCGTTGCACCAGTCGACGATGTGCTTGACCTGCTCGACGGTGAGCGCCTGGTGCATGACGACCTCGCCGGCATCCTCCACGTAGCCGCCGTTGGCGCCAATCATGCCGTCCAGCTCGGGAAGGACGCGCTGCTCGATCTCGGCCTTGGAGCAACCGGTGCAGATGTACACCTTGTGGCCATTGGCGCGGGCCTGCTCGACCGCCTTGAAGGCGGACTCGGGACAGACAGCGTCATAGTTGATCAGCGTGCCGTCGACGTCGAGAAAAACGATCTTGCTCATTGCGTTCCCTTCCCTGGCTTTTGCCTTATCCCTCGATTGTTCCATCCTAACAGAGGTTGACGATGCGGCACGGCTCGGCAGGGGCTCGCGCGCACGAAAAGGCCGTCAACCCTGCGGTTGACGGCCTTGTGCTGCTTCTTGTCGGCTTACCCCTCGGGCTTGGCGGGAGGCTCTCCCCCCTCGCCGCCGGGACCGCCATTGCCGCCGGGCGCCTCGCCGGGGGCGCCGCCCATGCCACTGCCGGAGCTCAAGGTGAACTCGATGGCCTCGCCCTCGGATGCGCTGCTTGCGTCGTAGGCCTCTCCGTTGACGTAGAGCGTATGGCCATTGAGGTCGATGGCGTCTGCGTCGCAGGTCAGCGACGTGACGTAGGAGTCGCCCGTCAGGGTCCACGTGGAGCCGGACTCGATCTCGACGTACACGGCGCCGGCGTTGTCTGCATTGATGGTGCCTTCGTAGGAGGTGTTCTCGCTCAGATAGAGGTTGAGCTCGGACACGTCGTCCACCACGATGTCGCCGTCAAGGGCCTCGTCGACCATGTTGAAGACCACGTGGCCGCCGTTGCTGCCCTCGGACCCCCAGCCCGCTGCGGCGGCGCGCAGCAGCACGCCCGTCTCGTCCTGGTTGGTGACCTCGGCGCCATCGAGTGTGATGGTGCAGGCCGTGTTGTTGACAAAGAACACGTCGCCGTTCTTGTTGGTCAGGGCGCCACCGTCCATGGTGAAGGAGGCCTCGCCCTCGTCGGCGTCGCCGGACATGGACTGGTAGATCATCACGGCTTGGTACCAGTCGCTCTTGTCGCTGTTCTTGGTGTTGTTGTCGGCAGTGAGCTCGCAGTCGTTCAGCGTGACGGAGTTCTGTCCCTCGACGACGACGCCTTGCGAGGCGGTCGACTCGAGCGTGGCATCGCTTACCGTGACGTCGGCGGTGGAGTAGATCACGGGCGAGCCCGTGCCGTCGGTGATGTAGCTGCCACCGGTGACGGTCTCGGTTCCGCCGCTGCGGTCGGAGCGTATGGCAGCGGAGGAGTTGCCCGTGGTGTGGATGGTCAGGTCGGTGGCGTTCAGCGTGCCGCCGCCTGTGACCATGATGCCGCCGGAGCAGTTGCCCGAGGTATTGATAGTCGAGCCGCTGACGTTGACGGTGGTGCCCTCGCCATACGAGAAGACCGCGTTGGCGTGGGTGCCGTCGGTGGTCACGGTGACGTCGTCCAGATCGAGGGTGGCGCCCTCCTCGGCATAGACCGCGGCATTGGTGCCGTAGAAGTCTGCCTCGTCACCGTCGGCGTCGCCGGTCTTGGTTACGTCGACCGCGTCGTAGGAGGCCTCCTCGCCGCTGACGGCGACGGCGTGGCCGTTGTCCGTGTCGTCGGAGATGGCCTCGCGGTCCTGTGCGGCTTCGGCCTCGCCCTCGTCGGCGGCGATCTCTTCCTGGGCCGCCTCGGTCGCGGTGGCGGACGGGGTGTCGCTCCCGGTTGCGGAGCCGCAGCCGGTGATGGCGAGCGAGAGGGCCAATGGCAGGGTCCAAAGGCCGTTGGCAAGGCGGGTCATGCTGTCTGTGCGCTTCATGGTGCGCTCCTTTCGTTACGCTGCCGAGCATCATAAGGCGCGTACCTTAAGGAACCTTGAAACCACGCGCGTTCACAGGACATTCCCCTAGCCAAAGCTCTTTCAGGTTTGAGCAGCCTAACGAAATCGCCCCCTTGCTACGAACGGCAAGGGGGCGATTGGGATTCTATGGTTTACGCTACAGCAGGTGGACTCCCGCTGCCTCGCAGGCCGCCATGGTCTCGGCGTCCCACACGCTCGCCTGCACCTCGCCCACGTGGGCGCAACCCAGAAGCAGCATGCACAGGCGGCTTTGGCCGATGCCGCCGCCGATGGTCGCGGGCAGCTCGCCGGCAAGCAGCATCTTGTGGAAGGGCAGCTCGCGGCGGTCGTCGCAGCCGGCGATGGTCAGCTGGCGGTCAAGCGACTCCGGGCTCACGCGGATGCCCATGCTCGACGCCTCGAGCGCGCAGCTCAGCGGCTCGTGCCAGAAGAGCAGGTCGCCGTTGAGGCTCCAGTCGTCGTAGTCGGGGGAGCGTCCGTCGTGGGGCTTGCCAGACTTGAGCGCGCCGCCGATCCCCTGGATGAAGGTGGTGCGATGCACGGAGACAAAGCGCTGCTCGCGCTCCTTGGGATCGAGGGTGGGGTAGAGGTCTTCCAGCTCCTGTGCGGTCACGAAGGTCACGTTGCGGTCGAGCTCGGTGCCGAGCTGCGGGTAGTACCACTTGAGCTCGTCGAGCGTGCCACAGATGGCGGTGACAATGCGGCGTACCACGTCGCGCAGGTACTCGGGGCAGCGCTCCTTGTCCTCGATGACCTTCTCCCAGTCCCACTGGTCGACGTAGATGGAGTGCAGGTTGTCGAGCTCCTCGTCGCGGCGGATGGCGTTCATGTCGCAGACGATGCCCTTGCCCACGTGCAGGTCGTAGCGCTTGAGGGCATAGCGCTTCCACTTGGCGAGCGACTGCACGACCTCGGCGTCAAAGCCGACGGCCGGCACGTCAAAGTTCACGGGGCGCTCGATGCCGTTGAGGTTGTCGTTCATGCCCGTTGCGGGGTCCACCACCAGGGGAGCGGTCGCACGTACCAGGTGCAGCGCCGCGCAGAGCTTGGCCTGGAAGACGAGCTTGATGCGCTCGATGGCGCGCTGCGTGTCGTAGAGCGAGAGTTCCGGCGTGTAGCCTTCGGGGATGATGGTGGTCATGATCGGCTCCTTACTCCTCGTGTTGCCTGAACACGATACGACCAAAAGCGCAATGGTGCGCAATTTGGAGACAAAAAGAAGCCTCCTTGCAACCAAACGGCAATGCCTCGGCTGGTAACGCCTACGTCCGCTCGGCGCCACGGCAGGCTCACGTGGGCGGACACGTGTGCCGAGGTGGCATGCCTCAGGCGTATAAATGAGGTGTTGTTACGACAAGGGGAATGGGGGCATCCATGGCTCGGTATCTGGTTCTGGACATCGGCGGCACGTTTATCAAGTACGCGATCATGGACGGCGAGGCGCAGTTCATCGAGCAGGGCAAGGTCCCGGCGGTGACGGGCAGCGAGGAGGGCACGCTGCAGGCGCTTGCCGACGTGCGCGACGCGGTGGCCGGCTACGACTACGAGGGCGTGGCCATCTCCATGCCGGGCCGCATCGACACGGACAAGGGCATTGCGCACACGGGCGGCGCCTTCCAGTGGGTGCACGAGTATCCCGCGGCCGAGAAGTACGGCGCGGTGTTTGGCAAGCCCTGCACCATCGCCAACGACGGCAAGTGCGCCGCGAGCGCCGAGAACTGGATCGGCGCGCTGGCCGACGTCAACTCCGGTGCCGTGCTGGTGCTGGGCACCGGCATCGGTGGCGGCATCGTGATCAACAACCAGGTGTGGATGGGTGCCACAGGTGGCGCTGGCGAGCTCTCTGCCTTCATCACCGACCACGGGGGCGTCAAGAACGGCCTGGGCTGGGGCAACATCGGCATCATGTGGGCCGCGCACATCTCGGCTGGCTCCATCACCGGCAAGTATGGTGCCATCAAGGGCATCGAGAAGGCCGACGGCGTCATGCTCTTTGATGCCTATGAGGCGGGCGACCCGATTGCCAAGGACGTGCTCAAGACCTTTGGTGAGGAGGCAGCCGCGGGCATCTGCTCGCTGCAGAGCGTGCTCGACCTCGAGCGCTACGCCATCGGCGGCGGCATCAGTGCCCGCCCGGAGACGACCCAGATCATCAAGGACGCCGTGGATGCGCTCTTCGATCCCTATATCGACTTCCTGCCTTATGGCAAGCCGGAGATCGTGACCTGCAAGTTTGGCAACGAGGCCAACCTCATCGGCGCGCTGGCCTTCCACCTGCGCCAGGACAAGTAGCAAGCGGTGACACACTAACTCCCCGGGAGTTAGTGTGTCACCCTCTTTCTATCAAAGGGCGAGGCTCGTGAGCTCCTCGGTGTAGCGGTCGCGCACCTTGAGCGTGGCGTTGCCGCTCGCACCCAGGCGGATGACGGCCTGCGCATGGCCCAGGTAGGTGGTGTGGCTTCCCGCGTCATAGCGCTCCTCCGTGCGTGGGCGCGCGCTGCCAAAGGCCAGCAGCTCGCCCTTCTCCACGTGCGCGTCGAGCAGGCGGTCGTCGAGCGACTCGACCGTGCCTGCCTCGTCAGCTACCGTTACGTCGACAAAGACGATCGCACCCGGCACCGCCTCGTAGGGCTCTGCCTCGAGGTGTGCCCTGGCGTCGCCCGCAGAGCGCAGGATCGTGGACCCGAGCACCTCTCCGCGCGCGGTGAGCGCCGTGGCGGTCAGCTCGCCCGGCTCGTAGGGAACGCTCCAGCGGCAGATGCATCCGTGCGGGCGCTTGCGGCTGATTGAGCGCCCGTTGAGGCGCAGCTCCACGACTGGCGCGTCGCAGTACACCTCCACCGTGGCGCGCTCTCCATCGCAGTCCTTCCAGCTCCAGCTAGGGATGGCGTTGGAGAAGCGCCAAATGGCGCGCGACGCCTTGACTCCCTGCCCGAGCGGCTGCACGGCGATGAGCGGCGCGTTGGTCGCGCGTCCCCACGCGGCCTGCGCGAGGAAGAGCTCCGCGTTGGGCTGGCCGCAGATGTCGATGGCTCCCTGGTTGGCGAGCAGCCACGGGTAGGACTTCTGGAAGGCGGCGTCCTTGTCGCCATAGCTCCAGGCACCGCAACCCGCCTCGCCGAGATAGTCCCAGGCAGACCAGGTGAAGTCGCCGATGAGATAGGGGTGGCGCTCCATGGCACGGAGGTTGCGCACCACGTCGCCGTGGAAGGTCTCCGAGCCTACGATGACGCGTCCCGGGTGGGCCTTGCCCTCGAGCGGGTAGCGTCCGCGCGCGTAGTTGTAGCCGGCGATGTCCACCCTATCCAGGGCGGGCGAGCAGGCCTTGTCGTAGGCGGGCAGGTTGGCGAGGTAGTTCATGCCGGTGCCAATCACCTGCGTCAGCGCGTTGAAGGTGCTGCTGTTGAGGCCGGCCCCGGCGTTGTCGTCCTTCTCCTCGTTGCCCTCGGCGTCGTACACGGAGTGCCCCTTTGCCGCACTGCCGAGGATGGCGAGGTTGATGCCGCAGGTCACAGGCCTGGTGGGGTCAGCCTCGTGCAGGTGGGCGACCATCTCATCGATGGCGGCGAGGCCCTCGTCGCAGCTGGGCTCGCTCACCTCGTTGCCGATGGACCACATGATGACCGACGGATGGTTGTAGTCGCGCGCCACGAGGGCATCGAGGTCAGCGAGGTGGTTCTCGCGCCACTCGGAGGCGTAGTCGTGGGGGTTCTTGTGCCAGAACCACTGGTCCCACGCCTCGTCCATGAGGTAGACGCCAAACTCGTCGCAGGCTTCGGCAGTCGCGTCGGAGGCAGGATTGTGCGCCGAGCGCAGCGCATTGTAGCCAGCCTCCTTGAGCATGCGCACGCGCCGGCGGTCGGCTGCGGGCTCCGCCGCTGCTCCTAGGATGCCGCAGTCCGCATGGATGCAGCCGCCCCGCAGTAGGGTGCGCTCACCGTTGACGAAGAAGCCCTCGGTGCTCCAGGCGAGCGTGCGGATGCCAAATCTGCCCTGCCCCTGGTCGAGCGTCTCTCCTGCGCGCGAGAGCGTCACACGCCACGTGTACAGGTGCGGATCCTCGGCGCTCCATGGACGGGCGTCGGGTACCGTGAGCGTGAGCTTGGTGCCCCAGCCCGATGCCACGATCTCGTCTTGGTCGATGAGCTCCACCAGCACCTCGCCCTCGTCTGCGGCAACCTCGACCTCTACCATCGCCGGGTCGAGCGAGACGGTGCGCACGCGCACGCCCTCGGGCTCGATGCATGCATCGGAGCCCTCCCACAGCCATACGGGACGGAAAATGCCGGCGCCCGTGTACCAGCGGGAATCCGGCTGTGCGGCGTTGTCGCAGGTCACCACAAGCAGGTTCTCCTCGCCGGCGACAAGCGCGTCGGTGAGGTCGGCAAAGAAGGGGCTCCATCCGTAGGCGCAGCCACCGACCTCGCGCCCGTTGAGCGTCACCTTGGCATGGCGGTACACGCCACCAAACTGCAGGATGGTGCGGCCGGGCGCATCAGGCGCTGCAAAGCGCTTCTCGTAGCGGTAGCTGCCTCCCGCAAAGTTGCCCTGCTCGCCCGTTGAGGGGGCGTCGGCGGAGCGCGGCGCGTGGATCATGGCGTCGTGGGGAAGGGTGACGCGCTCACCGTGGGTCGAGCCATCGCGGTAGAAGGTCCAGCCATCGTTGAATGCGGTGCGTTTCATGGGTACTCCTAACGTCGTTCTCCTCTCAGCGTATCCGACGGCGTCGCGTATGATGGGGAAGTGGTGCCAGACGAGAGGTCGCCGTCGGTGACAGTCCTCAGCTTCGGGAGCCTTCCGTCAGATTAAAAAAGTTGTTGACAAGATGCGGCCGAGGTCGTTATAGTCCAAAACGAATTGGGTGTAACTCAGCGGATGCTCCGCGAGGCATTACCAAGATGACGACGTCGTAAGACGTTGCCATGCGTAATGTTTCGGGAGCTTTTTTCATGCCGAGAAGCACCGCGGGCCGATCGCCACGACAACCCTCCCGAAGACACCGACAGCAACGACAGGGAAGAAGGGTCAGACATGGCAGACAACGCTCAGACCGCCAAAGACGTACTCGCCGCAGTGGGCGGTGCCGAAAACGTCACCAATCTCATTCACTGCATCACGCGCCTCCGCTTCAGCCTCAAGGACGCGTCCATCCCCGAGATCGACGAGATCAAGAAGATCCCCGGTGTCATCGGCGCTCAGTGGAGCGGTGGCCAGTTCCAGGTCATCATTGGTCAGAATGTGACCAAGGTCTACGACGAGGTCATGAAGCTCGGCATCACCGGTGGTGGTTCTATCGACATCGACGAGGGCGATGCGGCCAAGTTCGAGTGGACGCCCGCAAACGTGGGTGGCGTCATCCTCAACTACCTCTCAAAGACCATGGTTGCCATGATTCCTATCATGATGGGCGGCGCGTTCTTCCGCACGGCCGCAACGCTCCTTGGCCCGTCGCTTTTGGGCCTGTGGACCGAGGACATGCAGGTCTACCAGCTCTTCAACACCTGGATGTACAACGCCGCTTTCTACTTCATCCCCATCTACTTGGGCTACTCCGCGGCAAAGCAGCTCGGGTGCAGCGAGATGCTCGGCATGTTCATGGGCGGTATTCTCATCTGCCCCGACCTCGTTGCGCTTGCACAGGCTGGTGAGGTTGCAAGCGTGAGCGTCATGGGCATTCCGGCGCCCGTGGCCAACTATGGTCAGACGGTGCTTCCCATCGTCTTGTGCATGCCCGTGCTTGCGCAGGTCGAGAAGCTCATGAAGAAGATCGTCCCGGACATGCTCTCTACCGTCTTTGTGCCCTTCCTCACCATGCTCGTGATGGTTCCCGTGGCCTACTGCGCGCTCGCACCGCTCGGTGGCTGGCTGGGCCAGGGTGTGGGCACCGCACTCTTTGCCTTCGGTGAGTTTGGTGGCTTCATTGCCGTTGCCGTCATCGGCGCCCTTTGGAGCTTCCTGGTCATGACCGGTATGCATCAGGTGCTCATCGTGCTTGCCATCACGCAGCTGCTCTCCAGTCCGGCTGGCGATCCCTGCGTCACCGTCGGCGGCATGATTGCCCAGTGGGCTACGTGGGGCATCGCGTTTGGAGCCTTCCTGCGTCTCAAGAACAAGGAAGAGAAGATGGCCCAGCTCGGTTATGCACTCTCCGGCATCATCGGCGGTGTGACCGAGCCCGAGATCTACGGTACCGGCTTCAAGTACACGCGCACCCTCGCTGGCATGGTGGGCGGCGGCTTCATCGGCGGCGCGCTTGCCGGCATCTTTGGCGTGCACAACTACATGCTTGCCGCGACCAACGTGCTCTGCGTGATGGGCTTTGCCAGCCCCGATAACCCCAACAGCCTGCTGCTGGGCACGCTCTCGGCCGTCGTCGCCTTCGTGGCATCCGCTGCCATCGTGTTCTTCTTCGGCTTCAGCAAGGAGCAGCTCGAGGAGGACCGCGCTGCCGCTGAGGCAGCCAAGGCAGCATAGACTCGCCTTCCTTCCCGCCGCCTCCCAGCGCAGATGCGGGGAGGCGGCGGCTTCATCTGGGGTCGGCATTTGCCGGCGTTACAATTGACGAGAAGACTGATTCGAGAGAGGACCTCACCATGAAGCAGCTGCTCATCCGCGCTGACGACATCGGCTACAGCTATGCCGTCAATGTGGGCATCGCCCGCGCCGTCAACGAGGGCCTGGTGCGCTCGGCCGGCCTCATGCCCAACATGCCCGAGGCCCAGCGAGGCTGGGACTGGGTGAAGGACGCCGACATCGCCATCGGCCAGCACACCAACCTGTGCCTCGGCACCCCCTGCGCCGACCCTGCGCTCATCCCGAGCCTGCTCGACGAGAATGGGCAGCTCAAGAGCTCGCGTGCCTACCGCGCCGCCTTCCAGGAGGGTCGCGAGATCGCCGAGTACGACGAGCTGGTCATCGAGATTGAGGCGCAGCTCGCCCGCTTCCGCGAGATCGTGGGCAAGGGCCCCGACTACTTCGAGGCGCACGCCGTCATGAGCCGCAACCTCAATCAGGCCATTCACGACGTGGCCGAGAGGCACGGCCTCAAGGAGCAGGTCGCGAGTTTCGACCCCACCAAGATCGTGCGCTGCGGGCAGACCGACGTGCACATGGCGCTCGAGGACATGCTCCCGCCCGAGCAGTACGACCCCGAGAGCTTTATCAAGCGCACGGTGGAGAACATGACCGCCGGCGAAACCTACGTGCTCGTCTTCCACCCTGGCTATCTCGACGCCTTCATCCTGGGCAACTCCAGTCTCACGGTCAACCGTACCAAGGAGGTTGACGCGCTGATCGAGCCCGAGCTGCGCGCGTGGCTCGAGGCGCAGCCTGACCTGCGTCTTGTCGACTATCGTGACATCTAGGCCTTAACCATTGCGGATTTGAGGTACCTTGGAATTCCGGCAAGGTGCCTCTATCCGTGCCCGTGACCAGTCGTGCCACACAATCAAGAGAAGGTAGCCCGTGCAGGCCATACGCAAGATCAACAACAATGCTGCCGTCTGCTTGGACGGTAAGGGCCGGGAGCTCGTCGCCCTCGGTCGCGGCATTGGCTTTGGCACGATGCCTCACGAGGTCTCTCTGGCCGACATCTCGCGTACCTTCTACCGTGTGGACGAGAAGTACCTGAGTCTGGTGGGGGAGATGCCCGAGGACGTGCTCGAGTTTGCGGGGCAGCTGGCTGACGTGTGCCGCGCCACGCTCTCCTACGAGCTCTCGCCCAACCTGCCCATCACGCTCGCTGACCACATTGCCTTTATGATTGAGCGCGCCCGCAGGCACATGGTGGTGCAGATGCCGCTGGCCTACGACGTGTAGCAGGCCCACCCCGTGGAGTATCGCCTGGGAAAGATGGCGGTGCGTGGGGCCAAGAAGACCTTCGGCGTGCGCCTCGACCGCCACGAGGCCACCGGTATTGCGCTCTCCATCATCAACAGCGCCGTGACGGCCAGCGAGCGAGCCTCTCAGCGCGAGGAGGACGTGAGCTACCTGGTGGAGGGCATCACGTCCATCGTCGAGCAGGAGATGGGCATCACGGTCGACCGTGACTCCTTCGACTACGCGCGCTTTGCCACGCACGTGCAGTATCTCATCGACCGCGTGAGCTCGGGCGAGCCCATCGACTCGCAGAACGCATCGCTCTACGACGAGATCAGGGCAGCCTATCCTGCGGCGGCGGAGTGCGCCAACCGTGCCAGCAAGCTCATTCAAGTGCGGCTCAAGGTGCCCTCGCTCACCAACGAGGAGAAGCTCTACCTCATGCTGCACGTCAACCGCATCTCGGAGCGTGTGTCGGCGCGCGGATAGCCATGACCGCTTTCGTCAACCGTCCTCTTTCATTTCGAACATAGCTATACTTGAATGCGTTAGAAATCGATTTCAACGCAAAGGAAAGCCATGTCAAAGCGAGACGCACGCATTCTGGAAACCCTCACCTCGCAGGGCAAAGTCGAGGTTGCCTACCTCTCCCAGCTGCTCGGCGTGTCGGAAGTCACCGTGCGCAAGGACCTCGACGCCCTGCAGGCAAAGGGCCTGGTGCAGCGCGTCCACGGCTTTGCGCAGCTCGCCAACCCCAACGACGTGGGTGGGCGTCTGGCATACCACTACGAGGAGAAGCGTCTCATCGCGCGCAGGGCAGCCGAGCTCGTGCCGGACGGCTCCACCATCATGGTGGAGAGCGGCAGCTGCTGCGCCTTGCTGGCACGCGAGCTGGCAGACAGCGCCAATGGAGTGACCATCGTTACCAACAGTGCCTTTATCGCCAACTACGTGCGTGACAGTGCACGGGTGAGCTGTGTGCTTTTGGGCGGGTCCTACCAGCGCGACTCGCAGGTGATGGTGGGGCCACTCGTGCACACCTGTGCCCAGGAGTTCTATGTTGATCGTCTGTTCATCGGTGCTGACGGCTGGGTCGAAGGCGCTGGCTTTACCAATGCTGACCAGATGCGCGCCGATGCCGTGCGCTCGATGGCGGAGTCGGCGGCGGAGGTGGTAGTGCTCACAGAGTCGGAGAAGTTTGGCCAGCGTGGTGCCATTCCCATGCGACTTCCAGACAAGAAGGTGAGCGTCATCACCGATGAGCGCATCTCGGACGAGTGGTGCCTAAGTCTCGAGCGCTCGGGTGTCGCTCTGATTCTGGCGTAGACGCGACGGGAGAGCCCTATGGCTACTGCTGGTCCGTGAGTTCCCTTACCTTGGTCAGCAGCATCTCGTTGAACATCATATACAGCATGTTGTCGATGATGGCGATGCGCTCGCGTCCCACGCTGTCAGCCGAAGGCAACACGATTACGCTATCGCAATAGGAACGCAGTAGGTGCTTGGGGTTCATCGTTACGAGTGCGATGCGCGGGCGCTCGGCATCTGGCAATTTTGCCAGAACCTTCATGAACTCTCGGTACTGTTCACCCGACCTCACCGAGAAGAGAACGATCAGCTCGTCGGAGTGGAATTGGCGCATCACGAAGTCGTACTCCGGATTGTCGGCATCTACGCCATGCAGCGCGCGCAGCGCCACGCTCAGGAAACGTGCGGGTAGGTTGGAGAGATAGAACCCCATGCAATAGACCCTGCTTGCACCGGTGATCCATGTCGCCAGCTCATCAAGGGCCTGTTGGTCAATCGTCTTCTCCTGCTGGAGTATGAAGTCAGAGTAGGTTTGGCCGATGGACTTCTCGCGGCTGTCCTCTGCCCTCCGTTCGAGATCGACGCCCAGCTGGTACTGCAAGCTGGCATAACCCGTGTACCCGAGCTTCTTTGCGAAGCGGATGAGCGACGAGGGGGAGATGCCCAAGTCTTCGACGAGTTCGTCGTAACCCTTGTGCGCAAAGCCTTCGGGATCTGCCTTGAGATACTCATAGATGGCAAGGTCCGTCTTTGTGAAGGCCGAAACCTTTGTCTCCATCAGCTCGAGTACGTCCATAACCAATGCTCCTGCGATCCGTGATTGTTCTCGTGAACAGTGTATCAACTGCATGGCAAAACACTCTAGTCCAAAATAAAAAAAATTTTTCCAGAATAAAGACTTGTAATTTGGAAAAAAACTCTATATTATGGTGATTGTGAACAGACGGCGGGCGAGAGACTCGTCGCCTCGCAAATCTGAGTTCCAGAGAAAGGAAGGAAACATGGAAGGTTTGACTAACTGGATGCAGGAGCACATCGCTCCTCTAGCCACCAAGCTCGGCCAGAACAAGTACCTTCAGGCCATCTCGGGTGGCATGATGCACACCATGCCGCTCACCATCGGTGTGGCGCTCATCGCCATTCTCATCAACCTGCCCATCCCCGGTGTGTCCGACTTCCTCGCCTCCAGCGGCCTGACCGCAGCGGGCAACGAGGTCATCGGCTCCACGATGTCGCTGCTCGCCATCTACGTGTCGTTCCTCATTGCCTACCAGTACGCCAAGGATGACGGGATGAACCCCCTCACCGCCGGCGTCCTGTCCATGGGTTCGTTCCTCATCCTGGTGCCCAGCACCATCGCGCTTGAGGATGGCAGCACCATCAGCGCCTTCAAGACCAACTACCTGGGCAGTGATGGCATCTTCGTCGCCATCTTCCTCTCCATCCTGGTGGCCATGGCCTATGGCTGGCTGACGCGCAAGAACATCAAGGTCTCCCTGCCTGACTCCGTGCCGCCCATGGTCGCCGACTCCCTGAGCCCGGTCTTCACCGCCATGATCATCTTCACCGTCGTCTATCTGGTCAAGTGGGGCTTCACCTTCACCCCGTGGGGCAACATCTTCGACTTCATCATGCAGAACGTCGCCTCCCCGCTCATGAACCTCGGTGCCACCCCGTTGGCCGTCATCATCGTGTACACCGTGGGCAACATCTTCTGGTTCTTCGGCATCCATCCCAACGCCGTCATGGGCGTCTTCTATCCCATGATGCTGCTGCCTGCCCTTATGGCCAACCAGCAGGCTTATCTTGAGGGTCAGCCCCTTCCCTTCCTCATGTTCGCTCTCATCGGCAGCTGCTGCTACTTCGGTGGCCAGGGCAACACCATCGGCCTGTGCTTCGACATGTTCACCGCCAAGTCCGAGAAGTTCAAGGCCATGCGCAACCTCATGACCATCCCCAACATCTTCAACATCAACGAGCCGGTCATCTTCGGCGTGCCCGTGATGCTCAACCCCGTCTTCTTCATCCCCATGGTCCTCTCGGCCATCGTCCCCGGCCTCATCGGTTGGGCACTCTGCACCATCCTGCCCATCCCGCTGAACCCCACCATCCAGATGCCCTGGGCCATGCCCATGTTCATCTCCGCGCTGCTGATGGGTGGCCCGCTCTACATGGCCGTCGTGCTCATCTGCATGGTAGTGAGCGCCATTCTGTACTACCCCTTCTTCAAGATCGCCGATAACCAGGCGTATGAGGAGGAGCAGGCTCTGGCCGCCGAGATCGCTCAGCAGTAGGGCAAAGGCCACATCATCACCGGCCCTTCCTTCCAGGCGGGACTAGGGCACATGCCTTGGTCCCGCCTTCCATATAGAAAAGTGAACGGGCCGGCACCTGCTATGGACGCAATGAGAACACGGCGCTTTCTGCAAGGCGGGAAGCAGCCATCGACGAGGAGGGGCACATGATTCTTGCAATCGATATCGGAGGAACCTTCATTAAGTGGGCGGTGTCGCAGGGCTACTCCCTGACAGACGTCCGTGGCAAGGTGCCCACGCCTCAGGACTCGTTTGAGTCGCTGGTGGAGGCCATCGCGCGGATCGCAGAGGCTCTGTCCGAGCGTCCCGAGGGCATTGCCGTCAGCCTGCCGGGAACCGTGGACGCAGCGACGGGTCTCATCGTGCAGGGCGGTGCGCTGCAGTACGCCAACGGCCGTAACATGGTGGAAGCCCTGCGCGAGCGCCTGAACCTCCCGTCATCCATCCAGAACGATGCACGCTGCGCTGCGCTGGCCGAACTCGAGCTCGGCGAGCTCGAGGGCTGCACGGATGGCGTCATGGTGGTCATCGGCACGGGTATCGGGGGAGCCGTGGTGAGCGGTGGCCGCCTTGTGACGGGGGCTGCCGGAGCCGCAGGCGAGCTCTCCATGCTTGCCGTGCGCCCCTTGCGCCAGGAGGGTATGGCCGGTCTTCTGGGAAACCGTTCGGGAATGCGCGGACTTCTCGCGTACGCAGCGGAGGTTCTGGGGCGCGAAGGCCTGACGGGCGAGGGGCTGATGGCACTGGTGGATAAGGGCGATGCCCAGGCAACCGCCGTGCTTGACGAGGCGCTGGCAGACCTTGCGGACGCCATGCTCTCGCTGCAGTTCCTGCTCGATCCGCAGCGCTTTGTCATCGGCGGTGGCATCTCTGCCAACCCCACTTACATGGCGCATCTGACCGCGCAGTACGAAAAGGCCTTTGCCACGCTGCCGTTCCAGGCGCCCCACGCCGAGGTTGTGGCAGCACGCTTTCGCAACGATGCGAACCTGCTGGGTGCTGTGGTGCACTACGGCACTGCCTCTCGATAGAAACGAACAAGGGCGTCCATGCGGCGCACGAAAGGGGTTACATCATGTCAGAACTTACCGATGACATCCGCAGGGTCTTCAAAGAGGGCGACGACATCCGTGACGAGGGCCTTACCACCCCGGAAGGCGTGATACGCCACGACGACATAGCCTATGGCCCCGATGCAGCATGGCAGGTCATGGACCTGTACCTGCCCGAAGGTGCGAAAGGGCCGCTGCCTGTAATCGTGTCCGTCCACGGCGGGGCTTGGGTCTATGGTGACAAGGAGCGCTACCAGTGGTACTGCATGGATCTCGCGCTGCGCGGCTTTGCCGTGGTGAACTTCACCTATCGCCTTGCTCCGGACTTCAAGTTCCCCTCGAGCCTGGAAGACGCCTGCCTGGTGTTCTCTTGGGTGCTCGATCATGCCAAGGAGTATGGCCTGGACACCAGCAAGGTGTTTGCGGTTGGCGATTCGGCTGGCGCCCACCTGCTGGGGCTCTTCAGCAACCTCTGCACCAATCCTGCCTATGCCGCCAAGGTTCCGGTAAAGGCTCCCGAGGGCTTTGCGCCCGCAGCCGTCGCCCTCAACTGCGGCCAGTATCACACCGAGCTCGACGATCCCGAGGAGCTCACGGCCCAGCTCATGGCGGAGTATCTGCCCGAGAAGGGCACCGACGAGGAGCTCGATCTGATTGAGGTCGTGGGCTACGTGACGCCTGCCTTCCCGCCGGCGTACGTCATGACCTGCGAGGCTGACTTCCTGCACGACCAGGCTGCACCTCTCGCGCAGGCGCTGCGCGACGCGGAGGTGTCCCATGAGCTGCATGTCTACTGTGGCGTGGGGGACAAGCTTGGCCACGTGTTCCACCTCAACATGAAGAGCGGTGACGCCCGTCGGTGCAACGACGACGAGTGCGCGTTCTTCAAGAGGTTTCTGTAATACCGGACAGCGTGTGTAGACGAGGGATGAGGGCAACATGACCAAGGGCTTTCCCAAAGACTTCGTGTGGGGCGCCTCCACGGCAGCCAACCAGTACGAAGGAGGCTACGACGAGGGCGGCAAAGGCCTCTCGGTGCAGGACGTGCTGGCCACGACGCCTGGCGGCCATCGTCGCGAGACCGAGCGCATCGAGCCCGACCGCTACTATCCCAGCCATGTGGGTTCCGACGGCTTCCACCACGTGGAGGAAGACGTTGAGCTTCTTGCCGGTCTTGGTGTGAACGGCTATCGCATGTCGCTGGCTTGGACGCGCGTCTTTCCCAATGGCGATGACGCGGAGCCGTGCGAGGACGGGCTGGCGTACTACGATCACCTTTTCGACCTGCTGCTGGAGCGGGGCATCGAGCCCATCGTGACGATGAGTCACTATGAGCCGCCGCTCAAGCTTGCCTATGAGGGTGGCTGGTCAAAGCGCTCCACCATCGACCTCTTCGTGCGCTACGCCGAGACCATCATGCGCCGCTATCGGGGCAAGGTCCGCCGCTGGATCACCTTCAACGAAATCAACTGCACGCAGGTGCCTTTTGGCATCATGACTGGTGCGGGCATACTCATGCCCATGTTTGGGCCGGAAAACACCGAGCAGCTGCGCTACACGTGCCTGCACAATCAGTTCCTGGCTTCGGCGCGTGTGGTGCAGCTGGCGCACGAGATTGACCCCTCGCTGCAGGTGGGCTGCATGATTGCCAGCATGTTCAACTATCCGCTCACGTGCAATCCGGCGGACGTGCGTGCGGCGCAGGCACAGAACCAGATGAGCTTCCTCTTTGCTGGTGACGTCATGGTGCGAGGCAGCTACCCCGGCTACGCACGGCGTTACTTTGCCGAGCACGACATCACGCTTGACGTGACGGCCGAGGACAAGGCCCTGCTGGCTGCGGGTACCGTAGACTTCTACAGCCTCAGCTACTACATGACCAACTGCGCGGGCGTCGACCCCGATGCCGAGAAGACCAGCGGCAACCTGGTTACCGGCCTGAAGAACCCTTACCTCGAGGCAAGCGAGTATGGCTGGCAGATCGATCCGATGGGCCTGCGCATCCTGCTCAACGAGCTCTGGGACCGCTACCAGGTGCCGCTCATGATCGTGGAGAACGGCCTCGGCTGCCACGACGACCTCGTGATCGACGTCGATGGTGCGCGCCATGTGGATGACGACTATCGCATCGACTACCTGGCGCGGCACATCGATGCCCTGCACGAGGCGGTTGCCGACGGTGTTGACGTGGTGGGCTACCTGCCGTGGAGTGCCTTTGACCTCGTGGCGCTCTCCACAGGTACTATGGAGAAGCGCTACGGCCTCGTGTACGTGGACCTCGACGACCAGGGCAAGGGCACGCTGGAGCGTACCCCCAAAAAGAGCTATTGGTGGTATCGCGACCGCATCTCCCAAGAGCGCGCGTAACTCCCTCATATGAAAGAGGCTGGCAGCTGGCCAGCGACTAACCGTGTGAAAGGGCCCGGACGGGCCATCAAGAAAGGAGAACGACATGGGCTTTAGCAGTGACTTCCTCTGGGGTGGCGCCACGGCGGCCAACCAGTACGAGGGCGGTGTCTTCGAGGGCGGTGCGGGCCTCTCCACTGCCGACGTCATGACCAACGGCGCCCACAAGGTTCCTCGTCAGGTCACCTTCCGCATGCCCGACGGCAGCTGGGACAAGCTTCCCCTGTGCTTCGGCAGCCCTGTAAAGCACCTTCCCGAAGGTGCCGTGGCTTGCACGGTCGACGACCCCGACATCTACTATCCCACGCACATCGCGAGCGACTTCTATCACCACTACAAGGAGGACATCCGTCTGTGCGCCGAGGAGGGCTTCAAGTGCCTGCGCCTCTCCATCAAGTGGAGCCGCATCTTCCCCAACGGCGATGACGAGGAGCCCAACGAGGCCGGCCTTGCCTTCTACGAGGACGTGTTCAAGACCTGTCGCGAGTACGGCATCGAGCCGCTGGTCACGCTGGAGCATTACGAGAATCCGCTCTCCCTGGCCAACCGCTTCAACGGCTGGGACAGCCGCTATCTGGTGGACATCTTCGTGAAGTACGCCACCACCTGCTTCGCGCGCTTTGACGGCCTGGTGAAGTACTACCTCACCTTCAACGAGATCAACTGCATCGAGGTGGCCCCGTATGTGACCGCCGGCCTCATCCACGCCGACCCGCAGAACATCGCCAATGCCGCATACCATCAGTTCCTGGCCTCGGCCAAGACGGTTATTGCGGCTCACGAGCAGTGGCCCGAGCTCAAGATCGGCATGATGCTGGCCTATGGCCCCATGTATGCCATGACCTGCGATCCGGACGACCAGCTGCTGGTGATGAAGGCCGACAACGATGGTCTCTTCTTCGCTGACGTGCAGATGCTGGGCGAGTACCCCGCCTACAAGCTCATCCAGTACAAGAACGAGGGCATCACGCTGCCCGTCCAGGAGGGCGACCTTGAGACGCTCAAGGCCGGTACCTGCGACTTCCTGTCCTTCTCGCTCTACGGGAGCCATACGGTGACCGTGCACAAGGAGGGCTTGAAGAAGGGCGAGGGCAACGGTGCCTTCGACTTCGTGGTGGCCAACCCGTACCTCAAGACCAACGCCTGGGGCTGGGCGACCGACCCCAACTGCCAGCGCATCACGCTGAACACGCTGTACCATCGCTATCGCTGCCCACTGTGGTGCGTCGAGAGCGGCATCGGCTGGAACGACGAGTTCGTGGACGGCACGGTGCATGACGACTATCGCATCGACTACATGCGCGCAAACATCAAGAGCATGCGCGACGCGGTCGAGCTCGACGGCATTCCCCTGATGGGCTACCTGTACTGGGGCTGCGTCGACATGGTCTCCAACGGCGAAGGCGAGATGAAGAAGCGCTATGGCCAGATCTACGTCGACGCCAACGACTACGGCCAGGGCAGCTTCAAGCGTTCGCTCAAGGACTCCTACTTCTGGTACCAGAAGGTCATTGCGAGCAACGGCGAGGATCTTGACTAGTCTCTGACCTCGCCCCAAGGCGGGGCAGATCGGATATGCACACAGTGAGGGCGCCCGGGCCGGGAATACGGCTCGGGCGCCTTCGGAAAGGCAACCGCCACGGATCCTGGGGCCTGTAGCGGTTGTCGTAGCGTCCACTTGTATGGCTAGCAGACGAGAGCTCTCGCTGCCGAAGAGACCAGCTCGCTCACGGTGGGATGCGGGTGGATGACGCGTGTGATCTGCGCAGCAGTGCAGCCGAGCGAGATGGCCAGTGCGAGTTCGGCTACGAGGTCGGTCGCCCGTGGGCAGACGAGCTGCGCTCCCAGGATGGCGCCGGTCTCGGCATCTGCCACCAGCTTGACGAACCCGCTCTCGGACTCCTCGACCAGACACTTGCCATTTGCGCCCGTAAGCGCCTTGCCCGTCCGCACAGCGATGCCACGCGCCTTCGCCTCGTCCGCGGTGAGGCCAACGGACGCGACCTCAGGTGAGGTGTAGACGCAGGAGGGGATGATGCCCATCTCCACGGGCGGCTCGTCGCCACAGATGGACGCGATGACATTGCGTGCCTGCGCCTCCGCGACGTGGGCGAGCTGTATGGTGCCAGCCACCACGTCACCAATGGCCCAAAGGTGCTCTTCGCTCGTTCGACCCGCCTCGTCGCAAACCAAAGCTCCCCGCGAGAGTTCTGGCTGGACGGCAGGGGAGAAGAGGTCTTCCGTGTTAGCGCGCCTACCGCAGGCGACGAGAACGCCTTCGGCCTCAGCCACTCCCTCGTTGCCACGCCTGTCGGTGTAGTGCACCTGCATGGAGCCGGGCTCGCCCTCGATGCCCGTGACGCGGGCGGAAGCCTCGACCTTCACGCCACGCTTCTTGAGGTGCATCGTCACACGCTGCGCTATCTCCCTGTCTAGGGGCGGGAGGATGCGCTCCGTCGCCTCGAGTATGGTCACATGTGCCCCAAGCTGGGCATACATGGTGGCAAACTCCACGCCGATGACGCCTCCACCAATGACGACGAGAGAGGAGAGCATGACGCCCTCGCCCTCGAGGAGGTCGTTTGAGGTGTAGGTGCCTGGAAGGTCGATGCCGGGGACTGGTATCGTGGCCGGCACCGATCCCGTGGCGACGACGATGTCGTGCGCCTCGTATGCCTGGCCGCCGCATTCCACGATGCCTGGCGAAGTGATGCACGCCTGGCCTCGCACGACCGTGACCTTGCGCTGCTTGAGCAACTTCTCTATACCGTCGCGCAGTTGGTCGACTACCGCCTGCTTGCGCGCATGCATCTCGGTGAAGCTCGCTCGGAGCGTGGCGTCATGGAGCAGTGCCTTCGTGGGGATGCATCCGCGGTTGAGACAGGTGCCGCCCACGAGGTCGCGCTCGAACAGGACAACGGAGAGTCCACGCGAGGCCGCCTCCTCTGCTGCGGTGTAGCCTCCCGGCCCACCGCCCACGATGGCGACGTCATAGGTCATGATGTGCTCCTTTCCCAACCGCCATGCGGTTGGTATCAGTGCCCCTGTCGGATGCTTGCCCGTCATCCCGCGACAAGGCGCGCCACGTCAATGGCGGCCTCTTCGCCGAAACCACCTGCCCGGAGCCGGCGCTCCAGCTCCTCCAACGAGTCGCTTGACCCCACGAGGAGATCCGAGATTCCCTCGATGAGCTCTGCGTCGAGCCCATCCGAGAAGACCACGAGGTCGCGTATGATGCCGCCTTCGCGCGTGACGTCGACGCGCACGCTTCCCCAGTCAAAGCGGGCCTGTCGACTCTCCCCAAACCTCCGCTCTCCCTTGTATAGCCATGCGGGAGAGCAAAAGCGCTCACGCTCGTACGCGAGCTCGTGCTGGTCGAGCTCGCTCACGTCTTGGCGCGTGACGGGCTGTCTCATCACGTTGGCAAAAGATTCTCGGAGGGCGCCTTTGAGCGTGTCCACCGAGAGCCTCGGATTAAGTTCCCGCAGGTTGACGACGCGGGAGCGCACCGAGCGCACGCCCTTGGCTTGAAGCTTGAGCGGGCTCACGGTGAGGTAGTGGCCGAGCGCATCGACGTCGACCGCCACCATGATGGTGCCGTGATGGCAGCTGGCCTCGCCGGTATGCTGGTAGGCATGACCAGAGAACTTGCGTCCGCCATCGACCACGAGGTCGTTGCGGCCCGTGCGCTCGGCGGCGATGCCCAGCGAGCGGACGGCGTTCAGAATCACGTCGGTTTGCTCCGCCTGGTCATACTCCGTTGGTGTGGTGATGAACGTGAAGTTAAGATTGCCCAGGTCGTGATAGACCGCGCCTCCGCCAGAGCGTCTGCGGGCCAGATGCCCGCCGTCACGCTCGAGCCGTTCGATGTCACACTCCGCCGAGGCGCACTGGTTTCGCCCGATGACCACGGTCCGCTCGTTCTGCCAGAGATAGAGGGTGGGCTCCCCCTCTCTGGCAGAACGCATGAGACACGCCTCGATGGCGAGGTTGGTGTACGGGTCGGTTGACCGGCTCTCTATGTAGCGCGGCGTTCGGGGCATCAGCCCTCCTCGTCGAACTCGTAGCGCACGTGCGGCTTGCGCGCGGCCTTGACCTCGTCCGGCCTTCCGATGGGGCAGGTGAACGGGGCGCTGTGCAGCCTCTCGCCGTCCTCGTGGGCCTCCTTGAGGATGCCCGTCATGAGACCGACGAACTCGTCCAGCGTCTCGCGGCTCTCCGTCTCGGTGGGCTCTGCCATGAGCGCCTCGTGCACGATGAGCGGGAAGTACATGGTGGGCGGATGGACGCCAAAGTCGAGCAGGCGCTTGGCGACATCCATGGCAGAGACGCCCGTCTCAGCCTTGAGCGGTCCCACGTCGATGACAAACTCATGCATGCAGCGCTCGCCGTAGGGAAGCGCGTAGCCTGCCTCGGCCAGGAAGTGCGCAAGGTAGTTGGCGTTGAGCACGGCCGATGCCGAGGCTTCGGGGATGCCCTCGCGACCAAGGGTGAGGATGTAGGCGAGCGCGCGTACCGCAACGAGGAAGTTGCCGTAGAAACTGCGAACCTTGCCTACGCTCTGCTCGCTGCACGAGAAGGCAAGCGTACCGTCCGGCCGCTCGACCACGCGCGGATTGGGGAGGTACGGCGCAAGAAACGCCTTGCAGCCCACTGGCCCCGAGCCGGGACCGCCACCGCCATGCGGAGTGGAGAAGGTCTTGTGCAGGTTGACGTGCACGCAGTCGAAACCCATGTCGCCCGGGCGCGCGTGACCCATGACGGCGTTGAGGTTGGCGCCGTCGTAGTAACACAGGCCGCCGGCCTCGTGAATGATCTGGCAGATCTCGACGATGTTGGGATCGAAGAGGCCCAGCGTGTTGGGGTTGGTGAGCATGAGGCCCGCGGTGTCCGGTCCTACGGCCGCACGCAGGGCATCGAGGTCCACGCCGCCCTGCGCATCGCTCGGCACCGACACTACCGTGAACCCTGCCATCACCGCGCTTGCCGGGTTGGTGCCGTGCGCGGAGTCGGGAACGATGATCTTGGTGCGGCCCGTATCACCGTTTGCCAGGTGGTGCGCGCGGATGAGCAGCAGGCCCGTGTACTCGCCGTGGGCTCCGGCGGCGGGCTGCAGTGTCATGGCATCCATGCCACAGATTTCCGCGAGCATGCCCTCAAGCTCGTGCATGGCACCAAGGCACCCCTGGACGGTCTCCTCGGGCTGCAGCGGGTGGATGTCGGCGAACCCTGGCAGGGCAGCGACCTGCTCGTTCACGCGCGGGTTGTACTTCATTGTGCACGATCCGAGCGGATAGAAGCCATCGTTGACCCCGTGGGTCTGCTTGGCGAGCTCGGTGTAGTGACGGCCTAGGTCCACCTCTGCCATCTGGGGCAGACGAGGGGCGCTCTGGCGCACGAGCGTCTCGTCAAAGGTGGCCTCAGGCACGTCGAGGTCGGGAAAGATGGTCTGCTTGCGACCAGCGACGCTCCGTTCGAAGAGAAGCTTCATCGGTCACACACCTCCTTGACGACAGAGACGACGCGGTCGATCTCCGCGCGCGTGTTGAGTTCGGTGGCGCACCACAGAATCCCGTCATGCGTGGGAAGGCCTGCCAGGATCCCGTGCTCTGCCAGCTGATCGACGAGCTGGTGCGCGTCCACGGGACAGGTGGTGAGGAACTCGTTGAAGAAGGGCTTGTCGCTCATGGGGGCAAATCCCAGTTCGGCAAGCTTTTCTGCGAGATAATGCGCGTGGCCGGCACAGAGCCGTGCGACCTGGGCAAGCCCCTCCGGTCCCACAGCTGCCAGGTATACCGAGGCCGTCATGGCGCACAGCGCCTCGTTGGAGCAGATGTTGGACGAGGCCTTCTCGCGACGGATGTGCTGCTCGCGGGCCTGCAGGGTGAGCACGAAGGCGCGCCTGCCCTCGGCATCGCTGGTCTCGCCCACGATGCGCCCGGGAAGCTTGCGCATGAGCGCCTTGGTGGTGGCCATGATGCCCAGGTAAGGGCCTCCGAAGCCAAGCGGCAAGCCGAGGGGCTGGCCCTCTCCGACCGCGACGTCGACACCGTACTCGCCGGGGGTGCGGAGGATGCCGAGCGCGATGGGGTTAAAGCCCATGACGACCTTGGATCCGGCCTCGTGGGAGGCTGCCACAATGCCGTCCATGTCCTCGATGATGCCTAGGTAGTTGGGGCTCTGCACGTAGACTGCCGCCGTGGTGGGACCGACTGCCGCACGCAGCGCGTCGAGGTCCACCATGAGGTCGCTTGTCGCGGGCACGGTTACGACGGGTACGTCGCGGCTCGCGCAATAGGTCTTGATGACGGTCATGACGTCAGGGTGTACGGTCTCGGCAACGACAACCTCGTTGCGCCTGCGGTCACGGCACATCAGTACGCCCTCGGCTGCGGCCGTGGCGCCGTCGTAGACGCTTGCGTTGGCGACGTCCATGCCGGTGAGCTCGCAAATCTGCGTCTGGTACTCGAAGATGGACTGAAGCACTCCCTGGCTGATCTCGGCCTGGTAGGGAGTGTAGGCCGTCACGAACTCCTCCTTGGAGGTGACGGACTTCACGATCGAGGGGATGTGGTGGCGATAGGCACCGGCGCCACGAAGCACCACGTCAAAGTGGCGGTTCTCGCGTGCCAGAGCCTCGAGGTGCGATACGACCTCAAGCTCTGAGCGACCTTCGGGCAGGTCGAGCGCGTCGATGCGGACCTCGGGAGGTATGACGGAGAAGAGCTCGTCACTCTTCGTGAGTCCCAGCGCAGCAAGCATGCCCGCGCGGCCCTCGTCGGTTTCGGGAAGGTAGCTGCCCATGGGAACCTAGGCCTCCTGTGCGCAATGCGCCTCGTAGGCATCGGCGTCGAGAAGGTCGCCCACCTCGCTGACCTCCTCGACGCGCACCAGCCATGCGCCATACGGATCCTCGTTGATGGCCTCGGGGGCATCCAGCAGGTCCTCGTTGATCTGCACTACCGTGCCGGTCACGGGGCTGAAGACGTCCGAGACTGCCTTGACCGACTCAACGTCGGCGAAGGCCTCGCCGGCCACGACCTCGTCGCCCTCCATCGGCAGATTGACAAAGACGAGGTCGCCCAAGGCATCCTGGGCAAAGTCGGTAAGGCCGATGGTGTACGTATCGCCCTCGACGCTCACCCATTCGTGGGACGTGGTGTAGCTAAGCTCTGCGGGAATGACGGACATGGTGTCTCCTCTCTCAGGAAATGAATGACGTTCTGATCAGGCTGCCTTGCCTGGCCTATGCGTGCTTGTAGAAGGGCATGGGGACGACAACTGCCTCGATGCGTCGTCCGCGCACGTCAACCATGAGGGCAGTACCCTCGGCGGCAACGGACGTCTCGACGCGAGCCATGGCGATGGCCTTCTTGAGGTGCGGGGCAAAGGTGCCCGACGTGGTGTGGCCCACAAGCCTGTCACCTGCGTAGACGCTCATCTGCTCGCGCACGATGCCGCGGCCCGTGACCTCGAGCCCCACGCGCACCTGCGTCGGCTCTCCTGCCGCAAGGATGGCCTCGCGGCCGATGAACTCGGGTTTCTCCATGCGAACGCCCAGCTGGAGGCCCGCTTCGAGCGGCGTGGTGTCCTCGTCCATCTCGTGGCCGTAGAGCGGCATGGACGCCTCGAGGCGCAGGGTGTCACGTGCGCCGAGTCCGCAGGGAATGAGGCCGAACTCCTCTCCTGCCTGCCGAAGCGCTCGCCAGAGCGCAACCGCATCGCCCGGTGCGCAGTACAGCTCGTAGCCAAACTCGCCCGTGTAGCCCGTGCGCGAGACCATGCAGTCGATACCGGCCACCTCAACGTGTCGCACGGCCGTGTAGTAGCGCTGCGGAAGCTCGGCGACATCGCAGATCTTTGCCAGCACGTCCTTGGCACGCGGTCCCTGCAATGCCAGCTCGGCGATGCCGTCGCTCTGGTCCTCGAATCTCGTGTCGGGGAGGAGATTGGCCGCCATATGGGCGACGTCCTTCTCGCGATTAGAGGCGTTGACGACCACGAAGTACTCCTCGTCGCCAAACTTGTAGACAATCAGATCGTCTATGCAGCCGCCGTGGGCGTTGCACATCACGCCGTAACGAACGCGTCCCACCGGCATGTCCGTGTAGTCGTTGGTGAAGAGGTGGTTGATTGTGGCCAATGCGCCAGGGCCGCGGAACACGACCTCGCCCATATGCGATACGTCAAAGAGACCGACCTTGGTGCGCACTGCCTCGTGCTCGGCCTTTATGCCGGTGCCGTACTGGACGGGCAGCAGATAGCCTGCAAACGGGACGACTTTGCCACCCTCCTCCACATGGATGTCGTACAGGGGGGTCTTCCGCTCCATCGGATCTACCTCCTTGGATGCCGGGCGCATAAAAAAGACAAGGGACACGCAGCGCCTTACGCGCCTCTTGTGCCCTTGTCCTCAACCTGAAAGATTCTCTGGAAACCAGATTGCTTCTTCGGTGGCCCCGCGGGGCCTTTCCAAGGTTCCGTCAGGAATCGGTCCTTCTGCCTGAGAGTTCTTGCCTCCCCTTCGGCGCCGCATGTGCGGTCTCTCCCGACTCCGTCATCCGGTAGTATGCAGTTGTGAGTTTATCGTAGCGCGCCTGTGGCCCATTGTGCGTGAGATGCCTGTGCCAGCCATACGAGCGGTATCGATGGGGATGCCAGTCATCACGCGCATCAAAAGGGGCGTCGCTTTTGCGCAACGTCCCGAGTAGGAGGGATGTGAGTCTGGCGGTTTCGCCTTACGCCAGGTCGAACCAAAGGGGCTCGGCTCCGTCCTCGATGGTGATGCCAGGGGTGGTCGTCGGGCGTTCGTCGAGCAGGTCAGCCATCACATGAGCGGTCGATCCCAGCAGGTCGATCGAGGGGATGCGCAGCGTCTGGCAAGCGCTGCGCAGATCCGCTCGGGTGCGGGGGCTCAGGATGGTATGGAACACTGCCGTTGGGGTTTCGGTGTCGCCCTGCTGCTCGATGAAGTCAATGACCTGCTGCGCGTCGCTGGCGTGCTGGAGCATCTTAATGGTCACCTCACCAGCTGGGAACTGCGCCGACGCTGCGCGAACGATGCGCTCGACAGTCTCGCCGGTCATGTCTGATACGCCATAGACGGTTATGTGCTTGCTCATGGAAAGATCCTCTCTTTGACGAATCGTCGAACAGGGGTGGTTGTTGCCTAGAAGAAGGCTTCGATGCCCTCGTCCAGATAGACCTGGCGGTAGTCCTCGAGATCCTCGGGGTGCAGGTTCTTGACCCCGTGCAGGCTGTAGGGCATGTCGAGCAGCACATACTTGTTCTCCCCGAAGTTGTGGAAGGGGAGGAGCTGCACGCGCTTTGCCCCTGCTTCGCGCAGCCACTGCGCCATCGCGCGCGCGTCGTCGAGGCTGTCGTTGAAACCGGGGATGACGGGCGTGCGCGGCAGCACGTCCATGCCGTGCTCGATGGCCCAGCGCAGGTTTGCGAGCATGAGGTGGTCGTCGACGCCGGTGTGTTCTTGCAGGCGCACGGGGTCCACGTGCTTGAGGTCCATGAGCAGGTGGTCGAGGTGCCGGGCGATGCGCTGGAACGTCTGGGGTGCCACGTGCGCCTCGGTCTCTATGCAGGTGTCGATGCCCTCCTCATGCAGACGGACAAGGAGCTCCTCGCAGAAGTCCGGCCAGGTGAGCGCCTCGCCGCCCGACAGGGTGACTCCGCCGCCCGAGTCCTCGTAGAAGGGCTGATCCTGCAGGCAGACCTTGACGACCTCGTCGACGGTCTTGGTCTCTCCAGTGCAGGTGAGGGCACGGGTGGGGCAGTTGTGCACGGCAGCCTGGGCCTCGGGCGCGTCTCCGCGCAAGCTGCGCACGTCGATGTGGTGCTTGCCTGCGTACTCTACTGTGTTGGCGCTGGGTGCGGCCTCGATGCAGGAGCCACAGCCGATGCAGGCGCTCTCCTTCCACTCCAGCTGCGGTGCTCGTCGCTGACTCTCGGGGTTGGCACACCAGGCGCAACGCAGCGGGCAGCCCTTGAGGAAGACGACGGTACGGATGCCCGGCCCGTCGTCGAGGCTGAACTTCTGGATGTTGAAGACGGTCGCAGTTTGCATGGCTCCTCCGTAGCGTATCGAGACGTCGGGCGTGATCCCACTATCTCAACGTCCATATACAGCTTAGAAAACTTACGAACGAAAGTAAATACTCAAACGGACAAAATTTCTTCTTGACATGGAGAGAATAGGTTCGTATCATGAATTACGAACGAAAGCATTATTGCTTGCGATAGAGAAAGGAACCGCCCATGGAGAACCGCGAGCACTTCGGCGCCCTCACCGAGCGCATGCAGGCCTACCGCGAGGAGGTGCTCGACGAGAAGCCCTTCGTCGACGCAGAGCGTGCCGTGCTGTACACCGAGTCGTATCGCCAGACGCTCAACCAACCGCCCGTGATGCGCCGCGCCCTCGCCTTCGCGCACGTGCTCGACAACATGAGCATCTACATCGAGGACAAGACGCTCATTGCTGGCAACCAAGCCACCAAGAACGGCAACGCGCCGGTCTTTCCCGAGTACACGCTCGGCTTTGTGATCGACGAGCTCGACAAGTTCGAGAAGCGCGACGGCGACGTCTTCTACATGACCGAAGAGGACAAACAGGCCGTCCGTGACATCGCCCCGTTCTGGGAGAACAACAACCTGCGCTCGCGCGGCGAGGCCCTTTTGCCCGAGGAGGTCTCCGTCTTCATGGAGACGGGCGTCTTTGGCATGGAGGGCAAGCTCAACGCCGGCGACGCACACCTCGCCATCAACCACGCACGCATGCTCAAGGAGGGCCTGCGCGGCTACGAGGAGCGCACCCGTGCCGCCAAGGCTGCCCTCGACCTCTGCGATCCTGACTCCATCGACAAGTACGTCTTCTACAAGGCTGTTCTTATCGTCATCGACGCCGTCCGCCGCTGGGCTGGACGCTACGCCGACCTGGCCGCCGAGCAGGCTGCCGCCTGCGCCGACCCCGCCCGCAAGGCCGAGCTCGAGCGCATGGCAGCCGCCTGCGCCCGCGTGCCCTACGAGCCTGCTGAGACCTTCTTCGAGGCCGTGCAGGCCGCATGGTTCAGCCAGGTGCTGCTGCAGATCGAGTCTAACGGCCACAGCCTCTCCTTTGGCCGCTTCGACCAGTACATGGACCCATTCTATGAGGCTGACCTCGCGGCCGGTCGCATCACCGAGGACGAAGCGCTCGAGCTGCTCACCAACCTCTGGATCAAGACGCTCACCGTGCAGAAGATCCGCTCCCAGGCGCACACCTACTCCAGCGCCGGCAGCCCCATGTACCAGAACGTCACCATCGGCGGCCAGACGCCCGACACCCACGAGGACGCGGTCAACCCCATGAGCTGGCTCGTCCTGCGCTCCGTCGCGCAGACCCGCCTCACCCAGCCCAACCTCACCGTTCGCTACCACGCCAACCTCGACAAGGCGTTCTTTGACGAGTGCATCGAGGTCATGAAGCTCGGCTTTGGCATGCCGGCGCTCAACAACGACGAGATCATCATCCCGAGCTTCCTCGCTTGGGGCGTGAGCGAGTACGATGCGTACAACTACTCCGCCATCGGCTGCGTGGAGACCGCCGTACCTGGCCGCTGGGGCTACCGCTGCACCGGCATGAGCTACATCAACTTCCCGCGCCTGCTGCTGTGTGCCATGAACGGCGGTGTGGACCTCACCTCCGGCAAGCGCTTCGTCGAGGGTCACGGCAACTTCCTCGAGTGGGAGAGCTTCGACGATCTCATGGCCGCTTGGGATGCAAGTCTGCGCGAGATGTGCCGCTGGTCGGTGGTTGTGGAGAACGCCATCGACAAGGCTTCCGAGCGTGACGTGCCCGACGTGCTGTGCTCTGCCCTCACCGACGACTGCATCGCCCGCGGCAAGACCATCAAGGAGGGCGGCGCCGTCTACGACTTCATCTCAGGCCTGCAGGTGGGCATCGCCAACATGGCCGACAGCCTGGCCGCCATCAAGAAGCTCGTCTACGAGGAGGGCGTTTTCACGCGCCAGCAGCTCTGGGACGCCCTGCAGAGCGACTTTGCCGGCGAGGAGGGCGCGCGCATCCAGCAGCTGCTCATCGATGGCGCGCCCAAGTATGGCAACGACGACGACTACGTGGACAGCCTGGCCGTGGAGTGCTACGAGCCCTACATCGACGAGGTCGCCAAGTACCACAACACGCGCTTCGGCCGTGGCCCCATCGGTGGCATCCGCTACGCCGGCACGAGCTCCATCAGCGCAAACGTGGGCCAGGGCATGGGTACCATGGCTACGCCCGACGGCCGCCGTGCGCACGAGCCGCTGGCAGAGGGCTGCAGCCCCGCGCACAACTGCGACAAGCAGGGTCCGACGGCCGTGTTCAAGACCGTCTCCAAGCTCCCGACCGACAAGATTACCGGCGGCGTGCTGCTCAACCAGAAGGTCACCCCCACCATGCTTGCCCGCGAGGAGAACAAGCAGAAGCTCGAGATGATGCTGCGCACCTTCTTCAACCGCCTGCATGGGTATCACGTGCAGTTCAATGTGGTCGACCGTGCCACGCTGCTGGATGCGCAGGCGCATCCTGAGCGTCACAAGGACCTCATCGTCCGCGTAGCTGGCTACAGCGCCTTCTTCAACGTGCTCAGCAAGGCTACCCAGGACGATATCATCGACCGTACGGAGCAGGTGCTCTAACTGACACCGACCACGACTCATAGCGTCAATCACCTAGGAAAGGAAATGATCATGGAGTTCTTTATTGACAGCGCTGACATCGAGGCGATCCGCGAGCTTTGCAGCTTCCTGCCCATCGATGGCGTCACCACCAACCCGACCATCATCACCAAGAGCGGCAAGGAGCCCGAGCAGGTCTTTGCGGAGCTCGCCGAGGTGCTGACCGAGGACCAGAAGATCATCGCACAGGTCGTCTCGCTCGACTACGAGGGCATTCTCGCCGAGGCCGAGAAGATCGCCTCCATCCGCGGCGGCAAGAACATCGTGGTCAAGATCCCTGTGACGCGCGAGGGCCTGCGCGCCATCCCCGCCGTCAAAGCCAAGGGCATCTCCGTGCTGGCCACGGGCATCTACTCGCCTGACCAGGCCTTCTGGGCCGCCAAGGCCGGAGCCGACTACCTCGCTCCCTACGTCAACCGCATGTGCAACTACGGCGATGGCGTGGCCCAGGTCGTGGAGCTGGTCAAGACGCTTGCGCAGTACGGCTTTGAGGCCAAGGTGTGCGCGGCATCGTTCAAGAACGTTGACCAGGTGCACAAGCTGCTGGCGGCGGGCGTGCCCTCGATCACGGTCAACCCGGATACCATCCGCGACATGGTCAGCCATCCCGGTACGGCCATCGCCATGGAGGAGTTCACCGCCAACTGGCAGAAGGCCTACGGTCGTACTACCCTGTAGAGGTTAGGCAAAGGCGGCGCGCACGGGAGGTGCGCGCCGCACTTCTACAGGAACGGATGGCACCGATGGCAGTCTTCCTGACGGGCGACACGCACGGCGAGCTGGACATGGGCAAGGTCGACCAGTTTGCGGCGGGCGAGGGGGCCACGCTCACACGTGACGACTACCTCGTCATCCTCGGTGACTTTGGCCTGCTCTGGTCGGACCCGCCCAGCGAGAAGGAGACCTCCCGGCTCGACTGGCTCGAGGAGCGCCCCTGGACCACGCTCGTGGTGGACGGCAACCATGAGAACTTCGACCTGCTCGACGCGCTGCCCGAGGAGTCGTGGGCAGGCGGTCGCGTCCAGCGCATCCGTCCGCATGTGCTGCACCTCATGCGCGGCGAGACCTATCGCTTTGGCGGGCACTCCTTCTTTGTGGTGGGCGGTGCACACTCGATCGACAGGCAGTGGCGCACGCCGCATCGCACGTGGTGGCCCCAGGAGGTGCCGGACGAGGAGGAGCGTCGCTACATTGCCACGCGTGCGGCGGAGGTCGGCGAGGTGGACTACGTGCTCACGCATTGCCCGCCAACAGGCCAGTACCAGCGTTACCGTGCCCGCTATGCCGGCTTCTGGGGGCCTTCCGACGAGTACACCGACTGGCTGGAGCGCCACGTCGAGGGCACCTTTGCCTACAAGCGCTGGTACTTTGGGCACCTCCACATGGACCTGCCGGACGACAAGCCCCACACGGTGCTCTACAACCAGGTCGTTCCCCTCGACGACTAGCAAGTGACACACCAACTCCCACGGAGCGAATGTGTCACCGCCGCGTTGTTGTGGCGGTGACACATTCGCTCCGTGGGAGTTGGTGTGTCACTCATGGTTCGTAGCGCCAGATGGTGTAGTGCTGCGGGCAGTCGTAGACCTCAAACGGATAGCCCCGCGCGTTGTGACCGTACTGGATGGCGCCTGACGCCAGCTCGGTCCAGCCGGTGCGTCCCACGTAGTTCCAGGTGTCCCCGTTGTCCGACATGTGCACGATGGTTGCCGCATGCGTGAGCTGCGCCTCGATGCTCTCGATAAAGGCCTGCAGCACGCCGGGCGAGAAGGGGTTGAAGAGGTAGAAGTGGGTGTAGCGGCAAAGGTCGAGGTCGAGCACGCTCGCGTTTATGACGCTCAGGCACTCGTAGCGCCCCACCCATCTAGCTGCGACCTCAGCGAGCTCCGGGTCGAGCTCCACGCCTGTTGCCTTGCCCGGATAGCACTTCCGCACAAAGTGCGCCAGCACGCGTCCCTTGCCGCAGCCCACGTCCAACAGGTGCGAGCTGCCGTCAAAGTCGAGGTGGGAGAACAGCTCCTCCAGGACAAAGTAATGTGTGGCCGTGGGATCGTGCGCGCCCTCCTCGGCAAAGCGCGTCTCTCGCTCCTCGGAGAGGGAGACACCGCAGACGCGCCGGTCAAGTGCCTCGTCATAGGCGAGCACCTCTGTGAGGTTGCTGGGGGTTGCTGGCTTGTGTCGTGCCATGGGCTTCTCCTGACGGGCGGCTGGGGGAGCGCCCCGTCAGCATAGCGCCTGCCGGCGACAAGGTCTAGAAGCAGGTGAACAGGATCAGCGAGCAGATCTCGATCGCCACGGCGGGCGGGTCGATGTGGGTGTCGCAGTTCTCGTTGAAGTAACGGGCAAACAGCAGGTAGATGAGGTTGGCCAGCATGCCGAAGGCGATGGAGACGACCACGTTGGCGCCGGTCGCCGCCATGGCGTAGGCCACCACGAGGGTCTCGTGGTGGGTGGTGGGGTACGTGCGGCGCTGCTGGTCGAAGATGGAGAGCAGGATGAGCGCGGCCGAGATGTTGAACACGATGTTGTAGAACGCCGGGTCCATCTGCTCGAGCACGAGTGCGGTGAGCCCGCAGATGCCCAGCGCGTTGATGAACTGGAACGCCCAGTAGCGCGGACCCTCCTTCTTGTAGTAGGCGGTTGCGTTGGGGTTGGTCCAGTGGCCGTCGCCCAGAAGGAGGCGCGTCAGCACGCCCACGAGGATGACGGAGAAGGAGCCTTGGTCGGCCGGCAGTCCGATGCCGCGCGCGAAGGCAAACACCAGGTAGCCGATCACGCCGCCCAGGCCGCCCATCAGCGAGACGATGGGGTCGTGGGTAAACAGCAGGCTGTGGTTGATGTCCCAGCCCTCGATGTCGTAGCACTTGGCGGCGTAGGCCGTGGAGACCGATGCCGCGTTGAAGATGATGGCCGGCAGAAAGACGGTGTTGAGCAGGGTCTCGGTCAGGAACTCCGATTGGATGCCCACGGCCTGGAGGGCATAGATGAACAACCCCACAAAGCCCGTGACGATAAAGGTTTGGGTGCCGCCAAAGATGCAGCCGACGATACCGACCAAAAACGAAAGCAACGCGGTTGATGTACTAAACATGGGTCCCCTCCCGTTCCCTATAAACCCACCTTCATTTATACGATGAAATAATCTGCAGTGGGCGGGAACGCTCGCAAGCTGCTCGTTCTTATGGGATAAGCGTGTGACGAAGCGGCAACGATCGTGGCGCAACGAACGCTCAGACAAGTCGGCCCGCTACCTCGGTGCCTGCGCAACGGTCGAGCGCTCCACGAGTGTGCCGGGAACCAGGATGTGGGGCGGCTTCTTGCCTTCGGGCGGGTTGGTGGCAAGATCGAAGGCGAGAGCTCCCACCTGCGTGTCGTTGAAGCGGTACGAGCTCAGCTCCAAATGGGGGATCACACCCACGAGCGAATCATCGACACCGATAACGCTGATATCCTGAGGCACGCGCAGGCCCGCGTCGCGCAGGGCGTAGATAATGCCGACTGCGATGGCGTCGTTGGAGGCATAGATTGCGGTGCACGACTTGTCGTTTACGAGCTGCATGCCAATCTCGTAGCCACTGTCGGCGGTCCAATCGCCGTGCATGGGCTCGACAACGTGCAGTCCGCGCATGCGCAGGGCCTGCTCCCAGCCCTTCTGACGACTGACGTTGGCAAACGACTCGCGTCGGCCGCCCACAAAGCGAATCTCGCGATGCCCCTTCTGGACGAAATGGTTCACGATCGAGACCGAGCAGCCCGTCTGGTCGTTGCTGATGGTGGCGCAGTAGGGGTGGTGCTGCGTGCTGATGATGACGGTGGGCAGCGCTTGGGGTGGCTCGAACGTGGCGAAGTCGGGAGGGGTCGCACCGAGGTAGAGTATCTGGCCGTCAACGGGGAGTGACGCCATCCGGCGAGAGGCCTCGCTCAGGTTTGCTTCGTCATCGTCTAGCTGCAGCAGGGTGATGGCGTAGCGGCGGCGGGTTGCGGCTGCGGTGAGGCCTTCTACCTGAAAGCGCCTTCCGGTGGCTTCCATGTTGCCTGACATGGAGAGCCCGATGCTGTGGTAGCTTCCCGCCCTCAGGCTTCGTGCGGCAAAGCTCGGGCGATAGCTCAGCTCGGCCATGGCCGCCAGCACGCGCTCTCTGGTGTCGGGGCGAACGGCGTCAGAGCCGTTTGCCACTCGTGACGCCGTCTGCGTGGACACCTTAGCGAGCTTCGCCACGTCAGCGAGCGAGGCGCCTGTGCCTGGGCCGTGTGCCATGTTGTGCATCCCTTCTCTACAAGTACAAATGGTAACGCAACCAATTCGATTAGGGGGGATGTCGACCGCCCACAGGACGCTTGGCGCAGCGGGAGCCCTCCAGCATGGCTCGGGCAGGCTTCTCACGGCCTTCGCGAGCCCTTCGCCGCTTACCGTTCAAAACGAGCGCTCGCGGTTTGCGAACGAAGTGTCCGGCACTGAATGTTAACGTGAACATCACGGCGAATGTTAACGTTAACATTCGCGTGTTGCGACCAACGGAGGGTTCCGCACAGAAGGGAAAGGACATGATTACTGCCGAAGAACTAGAGCTGACCATGATTGAAATCGTCGCCCTCTCGGGTGACGCACGTACCAAGCTGCTAACTGCCGTCAAGGAGGCCAAGGCGCGTAACTTCGACCGTGCCAAGGCTCTGGTGGACGAGGCCCAGGAGCTGCTGAACGATGCGCACAAGTCGCAGACCGAGCTGCTCACTCTCGAGGCGCGTGGAGAGGTGACGGCCCCGACCGTCCTGCTCGTGCATGCCCAAGACCACCTGATGACCACCATGCTTCTGCGCGATGTCATCGATGCCCTTGTCGACATCTATCGATAGGTCACATCCACACCGGAAAGGGGGAGTTGTCATGGACAAACTCATTGCCACCATCCAGAAGGGCAAGCCGTTCTTTGACCAGATTGCCCGCAACAAGTACCTCAAGGCCGTCAAGGATGGCTTCATCTCGGCCATGCCCATCGTCATCTTCTCGTCGATCTTCCTTCTGGTTGCCTACGTGCCCAACATCTGGGGCTTCTCGTGGCCGGCGCACATCGAGGCGGCCATCACCAAGCCGTACAACTATTCCATGGGCGTGCTGTCGCTGGTGGTGGCGGCAACCACTGCCAAGCACTTCACGGATACCCTCAACCGCGACATGCCGCGCAACAACCAGATTAACTTCCTGTCAACCATGGTTTGCGCGTTGGTGGGACTGCTCATCCTCGCCTCCGATCCGCTGGAGGGCGGCTTTGCATCCGACTGTCTGGGCAGCAAGGGTCTGCTCACCGCCTTCATGTCGGCGTTTGTCGTCTGTGGCATCTACCAGTTCTGCGTCTCGCGCAACATCACCATTCACATGCCCGAGCAGGTGCCGCCCAACATCTCGCAGACCTTCAAGGACATCATTCCCTTCTCGATTTCGGTCGTGCTGTTCTGGGCAATTGACCTGGTCGTGCGTAACCTGACGGGCGCTTGCGTGGCAGAGGGCGTCATCCATCTGTTCCAGCCCATCTTCTCGGCAGCCGACAGCTACATCGGCATCGCCATCATCTACGGCGCCATGTCGCTCTTCTGGTTCGTGGGCGTGCACGGACCCTCTATCGTGGAGCCCGCCGTCGAGGTCGCACTCCTTGCCGGCATGACCGAGAACCTGGCCGCCTATCAGGCTGGCCTGCATGCAAACCATGCGCTCAGCCTTGGCCTGCAGTACTTCGTAGTGACCATGGGTGGCACCGGTGCCACGCTGGTCCCCTGCATGATGTTTGCCTTCATGGCAAAGTCCAAGGAGCTCAGGGCAGTGGGTCGCGCCTCGGCGATTCCGGTGAGCTTTGGCGTCAACGAGCCCTTCCTCTTTGGTGCGCCGATGGTGCTCAACCCCGTCTTCCTGGTCCCGTTCGTGATCGCGCCCGTTGCCAACGCATGGGTCTTCAAGATGTTCATCGACATCCTGGGTATGAACGGCTTCCTCTACACGCTGCCGTGGACCACGCCCGCACCGCTTGGCATCGTGCTTGGCTGCGGCCTCAGCGTGCTCTCGTTCGTCTATGTGGCGGTGGCCCTTGCCATGGACTTTGCCATCTACTACCCGTTCTTCAAGATGTACGACATGGAGAAGTGCGAGGAAGAGGCGCAGATCGAGGCTGAGGAGCTTGAGGCTCGCGCTGCCGACAAGGCCGCCCGCATGAGCGATGCCTTCCAGGGCAAGGCTCCCTCCACGTCGGTCGCCGCACAGGTCGAAGAGGTCGCAGAGGCAGCTCCGCAGGCGGCAAAGGCTGCCGCATCCGATGGCGACCTGAGCGGCAAGAAGGTTCTGGTGCTCTGCGCTGGAGGCGGCACCTCTGGCCTTCTGGCAAATGCCTTGGCAAAGGCTGCCAAGGAGCGCGGGCTCGATCTCGAGAGTGCGGCAGGTGCTTATGGCGCGCATCTGGACATCATGCCCGACTTCGACCTGGTGGTGCTTGCCCCGCAAGTTGCCTCGTACTACGAGGACCTCAAGCTCGATGCCGACCGCATGGGCGTAAAGGCTGCCGCCTGCGAGGGAAGGCAGTACATTGCCCTCACCCGTGACGGCGCAGCAGCGCTCGAGTTTGTCCGCGAGCAGCTTGCCGGATAGGTTCCTTCCAACGGGCGTCCGGCCTGCTGGTCGGGCGCCCGTACGTCACGCTCGCTTCGTCGTGATCGTCAGTCGCATCCAAAGCCGTAAAGGAGTGTCGTCATGGCCTCATCGTTAGCGTTTCCCGCTGGCTTTGTCTTTGGCGGAGCAACCGCTGCCTATCAGTGCGAGGGCGAGACGCACGCCCATGGCAAGGGAGAGGTCTCATGGGACCCCTTCCTCGCCAAGAGGGGCCGCTTCTCCGCCGATCCCGCTTCCGACTTCTACCACTACTACGAGCGCGACCTCGCTCTCTGCGAGCAGTTCGGGCTCAACGGCATCCGTGTCTCCATCGCATGGAGCCGCGTCTTTCCCCAGGGGACAGGTGATGTCAATCCCGAAGGCGTTGCGTTCTATCACGACGTTCTTCGTGCTTGCAAGGCGCATGGCGTAGAGCCCTATGTCACGCTGCACCACTTTGACACGCCGCTCGCGCTCTTTGAGAAGGGTGGCTTCCTGAATCGTGACACCATCGATGCCTTTGAGGCGTATGCGCGCTTCTGCTTCGAGGAATATCGCGATGAGGTGCGCTACTGGTTCACGTTCAACGAGATCTGGGCGGTGTCCAGCAACACCTTCATCGAGGGCACCTTCCCGCCGGGTGGCATCACCTGTGCGCTCGACAAGGCCCTGCAGTGCAACCACAACATGATGCTGGCACATGCCCGTGCGGTGAACGCCTTCCATGAGGGCGGCTACGAGGGCAAGATCGGCGTGGTGCACACGCTCGAGGGAAAGTATCCCTATGACGAGCTTGACCCTGCTGACATCCAGGCGGCCAAGAACGAGGACGTGTTGCAGAACCAGTTTCTGCTCGACGCCACCTTCCGCGGAGACTACGCACCCGACACGATGGAGTGCGCCACGCGCCTTGCGGCGCTCTCGGGGGGCGAGCTGGACATCCGCGAGGAGGACCTTGTCTGCATGCGCGAGGCTGCGCTGCACAACGACTTCCTGGGCATCAACTACTACCAGAGTCGCTTCCTGCGTGGCTACGACGGCCCGAGCATCCTGCACCACAATGCCACGGGCGACAAGGGCACCGAGCGCTATGCGCTTTCGGGCGTGGGCGAACGCGTGAACAAGGAGGGGATTCCCCGTACCGACTGGGACTGGCTCATATACCCGGAGGGCATGTACGACCTGCTCGTGCGCATCCGTCTGCAGTACCCCAACTATCGGGAGATTATGATTACCGAGAACGGCATGGGTGCCAAAGACGAGCTGGTCGCCGGTGTCATCGATGACTCCTATCGCATCGACTACGTCCGTGCCCACCTGCACTGGCTGCTTGCTGCCGTGGATGCCGGCGTCAACATGACGGGCTACTTCCTGTGGTCGCTCATGGACATGTTCAGCTGGACCAACGGCTACAACAAGCGCTACGGGTTCTTCTATGTCGACTTCGAGACGCAGCAGCGCATACCCAAGGCATCAGCGTACTGGTTTGCCCAGGTGGCACGTACGGGGAGGCTTTTGTAGGGCTCTGTGGAAAGGCTGTTCTGAAGAGTAGTCCCTAAGAAACGAGCGCCGCTGGATGCTGGCATACGGTTGCTTGGCCTCGCGTTTGGCGAGGGGCACTTTCGTACGGCGCGATTTCGGTGGGACCAGCGTCAATGCCCGTTGTGGAACGGGTAACGTTTGGTGGGTGGCAAACGGGAGGGGAACCAGTCGTTTGCCACACCTCAGAGAGGATGGATCAGATGAGAGACGTCCAAGGTTTGACATTGCGGCTGGGCGACCGACTCGTTCAGCTGACGGGAGGTTCCAACGAGAAGGTCCTTGCCGTGCGTGCGCCGGCACGCAGCGAGATCGCAGGCAACCACACCGACCATGAGGGTGGTCGCGTGATCGCCGGGGCGCTCGACCGCAGTATCGAGTGTTTGGCCGTCGCACGCGAGGCAGATGAGATTCGGGTGTTCAGCCAGGGCTTCGACCCGGTGTGCGTGACGATCGACAACCTTGATCCGCGTGAGGACGAGCAGGTGAGCTCTGCGGGGCTGGTACGTGGCATGGCAGCCCAGATGACTGTCACGGGACGCGTTCCGCACGGGTTCGACCTGGTTATGACAAGCGACATTCCCTCGGGCGGTGGCCTCTCGTCCTCAGCCGCCTATGAGCTGGCGCTGTGTCGTACGATGGAGGCCCTATGGCCGGGGCCTGAGGTCGATGCCGTGGAGGCTGCCAAGATGGCGCAGCGCGTGGAGCAGGACTGGTTTGGCAAGCCGTGCGGCCTGATGGACCAGCTGGCGGTGAGCTTGGGTGGCCTCGCGTACATGGACTTTGAGCACGAAGAGCCCTGTGCCGAGAAGCTCTCCTGCGACTTTGCCGCCTATGGGTATGCGCTGGTGCTGACGAACGTCGGGTGCGACCACAGCGCCTACACCGACGAGTACGCTGCCGTACCCGTCGAGATGAAGCTCGTCGCCGAGACGCTGGGGTCCACGCGCCTGTGCGAAGTCAAGGAAGACGTGCTGCTCGAGCGCCTGCCTTCCCTGCGTAGGCAGCTTGGCGACCGACCGGTGCTGCGCGCCCTTCACTACTTCCAGGAGATGGACTTGGTCGACGAGCGCTGGGACGCGCTCAGGGAGGGGGACATGAGGACCTTCCTGGCGCTGACGCAACTCTCGGGTGCCAGCTCTGCCATGTTCCTGCAGAACGTGAGCGCGTGTGGCACGCGAGAGCAGGATGCCATGGTGGCCCTTGCGTTCTCCGAGCGCCTGCTGGGCGGCAGGGGTGCCACGCGCATACATGGCGGTGGCTTTGGCGGGTCAATCCAGACGTTCGTGCCGCTCGATGCGGTGGACGACTACGTCGACCACATGAACGAGTGGCTGGGCGCCGACGCAAGCATGGTATACGCGATATCTGACGAGGGGGCGGTGGCACAATGGATCTAGCGCAATACGTAGCGGCTCTGGTGTCTTATGCGGCACGATGCGCAATCATCTGTCCGGACGATCGGGCGTGGGCATTCAACCGCGTGCTCGGCGCCCTTCGCGAGACGGGGCCTGCACCGGCATGGGATGCGGTGGACATGGAGGCGTTTGACCTTGAGGCGGTCATGGCGCGTCTCAGTGCGGCCGGCGTCGCGGCGGGGCTCGACGAGGACACCCCCTCGGGGCACGATCGCATCGAGACCGAGATCATGGGTCTTCTCCTGGCCCGTCCCTGCGAGATCAACACGCGCTTCCATGTGCTGCGCAAGACCGAGGGGCCGCAGGCAGCAACCGACTGGTTCTATCGCCTGTGCTGTGACGTGCGCTACGTACGTGAGGCGGCCATCTCGCGTAACGTGAGCTGGATGGCTCCCACCGCCTGGGGCGGCCTGGAGATAACCATCAACCTCTCCAAGCCCGAGAAGGATCCGGCAGCCATCGCGGCGGCAGGCAAGGCCCCGACGGGAGCGCAGTATCCGGCCTGTCAGCTCTGCGTCGAGAACGAGGGCTACTACGGACGTGGGGCGGGGGCTGCCTTTGGGGCCCATCCGGCGCGTCAGAACCTGCGTGTGGTGCCCATCGAGCTAGGCAAGGAGCCTTGGGGCTTCCAGTACAGCCCCTATGCCTACTTCGAGGAGCACAGCATTGCCATGAGCGTGGAGCACCGGCCGATGACCGTGAGCCGCGAGAACATGGGACGCCTGCTGGACTTCGTGGATCTGTTTCCCCACTACTTTGTGGGGTCGAACGCCGATTTGCCCATCGTGGGCGGATCGATCCTCTCGCATGACCACTTCCAGGCGGGACGGCACGAGTTCCCCATGATGCGCGCGAAGGCGGATTGCAAGGTCGAGTTGCCCGGCTATGCGGGGGTGTCCTGCGCAGTGCTGCGTTGGCCCATGTCGGTGCTGCGCCTGTGGTGTGCCGACCGATACGAGCTGCTCGATGCCGCCTGTCACATCACGGAGGCCTGGCGCTCATGGAGCGACGCGACGGTGGGAGTGCTGGCACACGATCCTGATGGCACGCCTCACAACACGGTGACACCCGTGGCGCGGCGTCTCGAGGGCGGCTACGAGCTTTTCCTTGCCCTGCGCTGCAATGTGACCTCTCCCGAGCATCCTCTGGGCGTGTTCCATCCGCATGAGGACAAGTGGCACGTCAAGAAGGAGAACATCGGTCTTATCGAGGTCATGGGCATGGCCATTCTGCCTCCGCGCCTGCTGGACGACCTTGCCGAGGGAACTCTCACGCGGGACGAGATCGGCTCTGTCTTCGGACGCGTCTTGGAGGATGCGGGTGTGTTCAAGTGGGACGAGGAGGGTCGCGCGGCCCTCTGGCGTTTCCTGCAGAGTTTGTAGCATGTACTGTTGGCGGTTGAGGCGAAAGGACTCCCTCTTCCGACTCACGCCACAACCCGTCGGCGTACTGAGGGGCAGCCCCCTTCGGCATGGTGAAACCGGAGGGGGCTGTTTCTACGGCACGCCCTTACAAGAAAGGAGGCCTGCATGATCAAGCTAGCCTTGACTGACCTCGATAACACACTGATACCTCTCGGCGCACCACATGCCAGCCTGCGCGCCATTGCCGCCATCCACGCAATGCTCGACGCTGGCCTGCACTTTGGCCCCGTGTCGGGAAGAGTGCCCGCTGCGATGCGTTGGATGTTTGGGGGAGACGAGGCGTGCAGCAGGACGGGCGCCTTCGTCAACGGCCAGCTGGTCTACGTTGATGGCCAGCCGGTGCATGCGGAGCTGCTGTCGGGAAGGGAGCTTGCCAAGGTTGGCGCCTGGATAAGAAGCTATGAGGGCTGTGCCTTGGTGGTGTATGACCTGGACGACCTGACCGAGACCACCGATGGCGCCGCCTACTACCTGGGGACAACGGCCGACGAGCTCGCGCGGCACGAGGCGACCTTCGGGCGCAATCCGCGCATGCTCGGCCATCTCGACCGCCCCACGTACATCAAGTCAAATGTGCGCTGCGATATTCCTTGGCGCGAGATGATTGTTCTCCGTAACGAGTTGCGGAGGCAGTTCCCGATGTTTGACTTTGTCTTCCCGACCCTGAACGGGCCCTTTATCGACATCCTGCCCCATGGGTGGAGCAAGGGCTGCGCAGTGAAGGTGCTCGCCGAGTATCTGGGAATCACACTCGACGAGATTGCGGTGTTTGGTGACTCGGAGAACGACATCTCCATGCTCGAGGCGGTTCCGCACTCCGTGGTGGTGCGCAACGCAAGTGCCGATGCCGTGGCAGCGGCCAACTATCGGATTGGTCTTGCGGCTGACGATGCCGTGGCAGACGCCCTCTTTGCACTTGCCGACGCAGCAAGGACAGGGGAGTGTCCGGCCTTCCTGCGTCCGTTGGACCCAACTGTGAGGAGCAGCTCATGAGTGATGCTAAGAAGCTGCGGGGCAGCAGCGTGCTTGTGACGGGTGGATGCGGATTCATCGGCAGCCACACCGTGGTCGTCCTGCTGCAGCGTGGCTATGAGGTCGTGGTGGTCGATAACCTTTGCAACTCGAGCCCCGAGGTGCTCGAGCGCATCGCCCAGATTGTGGGTGAGGAGGCGGCAAAGCGGCTTGTGTTCTATGAGGCCGACGTCAGGGATGCGCCGGTACTGGGGAAGATCTTCTCGAGCCACGACGTAGACGCCGTCATCCACTTTGCGGGCTACAAAGCCGTGGGTGAAAGCGTCGCAAAGCCCGTAGAGTACTTCTCCAACAACATCGGCAACACCCTCACGCTCGTCGACGTGATGCGCGAGCACGGGTGCAAGTCCATCATCTTCTCCTCCGGCGACCCGGACGCCCTGCCGCTCACCGAGGAGAGCCCCAAGAAGCCGGCCACCAACCCCTACGGCTGGACCAAGTGGATGATCGAGGAGATCCTGCGCTCGCTGGTGGTGGCAGACCCCGAGTGGGACGTCGTGCTGCTGCGCTACTTCAACCCCATCGGCGCGCATCCCAGCGGGCTCATGGGCGAGGACCCCAAGGGCATCCCGAACAACCTGCTGCCCTACGTGGCGCAGGTGGCCGTGGGCCGTCGCGACGCCGTGCACGTCTTCGGCGACGACTACGACACCCCCGACGGCACCGGAGTCCGCGACTACATCCACGTGATGGACCTTGCGGAGGGCCATGCGGCAGCACTTGCATGGATGGCAGGGCGCTCGGGCTGCGAGGTCTTCAACCTGGGCACCGGTCGTGGCACCAGCGTGCTCGAAGTGATTGATGCCTACGCCGCGGCCTGCGGGTGCGAGCTGCCCTACGTGATCGAGCCGCGCCGCGCCGGCGACGTGACCGCCAACTACGCCGACTGCACCAAGGCGAAGGAGATGCTCGGCTGGGAGGCCAGATACGGCATTGCCGAGATGTGCCGCGATAGCTGGAACTGGCAGTCCAAGAACCCCAACGGATACGAGGGATAGCTTTCCCGAGCGGAAAGGTTCATCCGAAAGGGGCGGTGCGAGGGGTTTCCCAAGCGCCGCCCTTGCGTGCAACGGATGACTCGGTGGCATTGCCCGAGGAATAGCGAACGCTCAGGCAAGGTTGGAGCGGTCGAGAACGCGCTGCATCACGCGTCCGAAGAGCGCGGCAAGAAACTGCTGGAAGAGCGTGCCGATGACGGCGGGGAACATGACTTCTGGGCCAAAGAACTGGGCGGCAAGCACGGCACCCGCGGACACGTTGCGGATGCCCCCGCAGAAGGAGATGGCCACAAAGCGCGCGCGGTCCGAGGTGAGCAGGCGGGCGAGGCCCATGGCCACCACAAAGCTCAGCACGGCAAAGGCAAGCATGAAGAGCATGATCCCCACGAGGCGCGGGGTGAGGTTGTGCAGGTAGCTCGAGATTCCCGTGGCGTTGGTGGAGACGATGACAGGCAGGAGTATGCGAGAGACGGGCGTGGTGGCGGGGGAGAGGCGCTCCTTTGACCAGCCGCCGGTGAGCTCGTTCAGGATGGTTGCGGCGAGGGCGGGCAGGGCGATCATCACCAGCATGTTACCCATCATGCCGAGGGCGTCCACCTCGACGGTAGTGCCTACCAGCAGCTTGAGCGTGAGGGGAATGCTGAAGGGCGCCAGGAGCGTTGAGGCGAGCAGGGCGGAGAGCCCGAGCGCCAGCTCGCCTGCAAACATGCCGATCCACATGACCGTGGATGCCCCGATGGGCACCGAGTACTCCAGCACCACGCCGGCGACGGTGGGCGATCCTGCGCCAAAGACGAGGCAAGCCGTGGCGTACGTTACGAGTGGCATGGCCACGTGCACCATAAGCAGCATGGCCACAAGGGCCATTGGTCGCGAGAGCGCCCTGCGCATGGAGCGCAGGTCGTTGCCGAGCGAGTTCTGGAAGGTCATGATGGCGAACAGCAGGGGGATGTAAGGCTTGACAGGCAGCAGCACCTGCGGAAACAACACCCCGATGGCAACGCCGGCGGGAACGATGATCATGAGGTGGCTGCCGATCCACGAGCCAAGCGCCAGCCACGTGGCATAGGCGCCACTGGCGGTTGTGGATGTCTTGGCATGCGTCATGGTTCCCTCCCAACGGACAGTGTACGCCTGACAAGCGAGCCCATGGCGGTTGGCCATGGGCTCGAAACCTCCTGGCGCCTTGTTGTGGCACGTTCCGCTGATGCTGCTACACAAGCGGTTGGCCATCGGGTACGCTTCAACTATCCATGTGGCCTTGCAGCCAGGGAAACCGGCGGCAACAAATGAGGGGGTTGCAATGAGGAAGCAGACCATGGCGCGTGTGGCTTGGGCGCTCACGCTGGGATTGGCGGCCATGCCGCTCGCCGCTTGCTCGGGACAGGGTACCTCGGGCGATCAAAGTGCGGAGGTTCCTGAGGACGCTACGGACCAGGGCACGGCGGAGGTCGATATCTCGTCGCTCAAGACGCTGGGTGACGTGATGGGCATCGAGAGCGAGAATAACGTCGCGACGTGGAACGAGCAGCGCTACATCTACGTGGTCGACGTCAACGGTGCGCCCCTTCGCGCGGTGGCAGAGCTGACGCCGGAGCTCTACAGCCAGATTGAGGCTCTCGACTTCCTCGACGAGCATCACGACGAGAAGCTCAAGGAGATCATCGGCGGATTGGAGCTTGCAAGCCTCGATGACTACTCCGACCGGCTCCCGAGCCAGGAGGAGATGGACGCGCTGGTGGGCAAGACCGCCCAGGAGCTGCTCGATGATGGCTACATCTTCTTTGGCCTCACCTACTATGGCGGCGAGGAGACCGTGGGCCAGTTCGACAAGGACGACTTCCGCTACGAGATAACGTTGGACGGAACCGTGCCTGAGGACGTCGACACCTACGACGAGACGGCCATTGCAGACCTGCCCGTCGCGAGCGTGAGCTTCAGCGAGCTGTCCGAGGCGGCAACGAACCCGGAGAATCTGGGGTAGCGCACGGCAAAATGTATAAGCTGGGGTCGGTAGACCGCTAACTTGCACAAGAATTTGCAAATTAGGGTCCTAGTGAGCGTGCAGGAGGGTTGCACGCGCTCACTAGGCGCCTAACTTGCACAAATTTGTGCAAGTTAGCTTTCGGCATGCATAAAACGTGGCTGGGTGCCATCGGGTGGGTCTAGCTGGGGCGCATATTCTGCAATTGAGCCCTAGAAAACGAAGGGGACAAGCCGCCAACGCACCGCGTGCCGGTAGGTATCGTAGCCAGGCAGCCCTGCCACCAGCATGCGCTCCTCCAGAAGCGTGCGGCAGACGATGAGCGCGGCCACCGCTACAGATATAAGTGCTACCGGGATGCAGGGAAAGACCAGTACGATGGCAACGCACCACATGATAATGGCTGCATACATGGGGTGGCGTACCCAGGCGTAGGGGCCAGTTTGGCAGACGGTCTGCGAGCGCTCCGGCTGAAGGCGCGCGACTGACTCGGCATGGGCGTTCTCCATGAGTGCCGCTGCGGTCAATACGCACGAGGCTGCGTAGATGGCAAGGCCGAGCGCGATGGCCACGGGCCACACCGGTGCGAGCAGGTGGGAGGCGCCCGCCACGTAGTAGACGACAAAGTAGGCAAGCAGCCAGAACAGGGCGAGAATGACCTTGTCCCAAACGGGCGTAGTGTCTTTGGTGGAGGCGATGTCTGCGCGGCGGGCCATCGTGTCGGGGCGCTTGGCGGCAAGCCAGACGCCCGAGCTGATGGCGGCAAAGTAGGCTACAAACCAAGCCGTCGCTCGTCCGTCAAGCGCCCAGCCAGCGCCCACGAGGTAGAGCAACAGCCCGAGGGTGCGCTCCACGACCAGACGGATTGCGTACGTGGCGAGAGGCTTTGGCATGGGACGCTCCTAACGCGCAATGAAGTCGGCGAGGGCCTCGGCTACGCTGTCTACCAGCACGTCTGCCTTCTCCTTCATGCCATCCGGAGCACTGTTGAAGGTATAGGCGACGTCCGCCGCCTCAAGCAGGGGGAGGTCGTTGAAGGAGTCACCAATTCCGGCGGTGAGCGTCGCGCCAAAGTGCTTGGCTGCGGCATGCAGACCAGTGCCCTTGGAGTGGCCGGCCGGCAGCACGTCGATGCTCGCGAGGTTGACGTAGGAGCAGACGATGCTGGCATAGCGCTCGTTGATCTCGTCTGCCAGCCGCTGTGCCTCCTCGATGGTGACGGTCTCCAGGCCAAAGCCCTGCATAGGGTCGGGGAGGTCCTCGAAGCTCGGCGCATAGGAGATCGGCCACGCGGCTGCCAACGTGCTGTCAAAGGTCCAGTAGTCGTCGGCGGCGCAGACGAGGGCGGTGTTGTCGCGCGCATGCGGCGCATAGTGGTCGTAGAGCTCGCGGGCAAGCTCCCGGCTGATGGAAGCCTCCATGATCGGCTGCACGTTGCGGTCGTGTAGCGTGGCTCCTGTCAGCGCGATGTAGAAGTCAAAGGGGACGACGCCCAGGGTCTGCGTTGCCAGGGCACGCACCGGGCGTCCCGTGCAGGCACCAAAGAGGCCTCCTGCCTGCTGGAATGTGGCGATGACATCGAGGTCGGCCCTGCGGATCGGCTCGGGTTGGTCGTGAAAGTACAGCGTGCCGTCAAAGTCGGTTGCAAAGAGCTTGGTCATAGCAGTCCCTTCGGCCTCAGCGTTACCTGTCCATGATAGATGAAGGGCCACGACGGCGTGCGGCCTTGGAAAAGAAGCAAGGACCCCAGATTGCTCCGGGGTCCTCGGAAGGAAGAGGGCGTCGTTGAGGAGTCGCCGACGGTTACTCCTCGGGCAGGAATACCGAGATGAGGAGGAAGACCAGAAACAGCGGAAGCAGCAGCTGGGCGGCAGCGGCAAGTCCACCTACGAGGGCGACCACAATCCACAGGGGGAGCAGGAAGATGCCTACGGCGAGCTGCAAGGTCCAGCCCAGCAAGCGCATGGCTAGCTTCATCGCGCCGGCGACAACCGGAAGGACGAAGAAGGCAAGGACGATGGCGGTCAACATGACGACTCACTTTCTATATCTCGTGCGCAGGCCCCATGCCCGCGCGACAGGTATAGGTATACCCAGTGAGGATTAATCCAAGATGTATCGGGGATTAATTCTGCTCGGGCGGATGAGGCGCAGGCGCACGGTCCGTCTCCCGCCGTTGCGACGTGGGCTACCATGGGTGGCAAGCGGGGGAGTGAAGGCCCCGCCTGCCCTCAAGGCGTGGAAGGTAGGCCGACGCATGTGGTTCCAGGGTTTTCAGAAGCACGGGAAAAGCCAAGAGCAGGGGCATGGTCGGAGCGTGTACGAGCTCAACGAGGTTGCGCGCTTCAATCCGGTGACGCCCGGCTATCTGCAGGACCTGGGTGCCCGGCGCGTCATCGACTTCGCGTACCTCCCGCATGACGAGGTGCTCATCCTGGCGAGCATGGACGGGCAGTACCCCTGCTGGGTCTCGAGAACCGGCGTACATGACATCAAGACCAACACCGCCGTTGCAAACGCTGTCCTCTTTGATGACTTCTCGACGTTCACCAGCCTGTTCCCCAAGCTGAACTCGCTGATGCAAGGCTGCTACCGGCGCAGGTTCACCCTCATGGGTACCGACATCAAGACGCCTTTCGACTACGGATTCTCGTCCGAGCCAGACCAGATCAAGTACTGGGGCCAGCACATAGCACGCGGCATCTCCAGCCACTACCGCCGCATCAAGGAGCTATGCGCGTATCGGGAGCTTCACGGGCAGTACCTGGGCTTTCTACGGTCCTATCTGAGCATGTTGGAGTCTCGGACCGATGACGCGGTCAGGGACTACGAGGGCAAGCGCGCCTTGATCGATCTCATCAGGAGCGAGGACTACCTATTCGTGTCTGATGACGAGGCCATTCGGAACATGTACGTGAAGATACGGCACGAGATTGGTGAGCTGTACAACGACTACATGACCATCGTTCGGTAAGACAGCCGCACCGAGCCAATCCTTACCCCGTGACGCCTATGCGCGAAAGGATGTCCTGATAGGCGATCTTGTCGGTGTCGTAGGAGAACACGTGCCCATCCAGGCGCGTGTAGCTGATGATAGCCCCGTCTGCGGTCGTCCCGTCGGTCTCGTTGATCGTCGTGGGAAATACCTGCAGGGCGCTTCCGTCACCAAAGGCGAAGGAGAGGGGCTCTCCGTCGGGCAGCTCGCTCAGAGGCGACCCCATGCCCGTCTCGCTGATGAGCTGGTAGAGCTTCTCGACCTGGTCCATGTCGCCGGCGCGCATCTCGCCGTCGACGCTCGTCTCGAGCGTGCCGTGCTCGCGCGCGTACAGGAGGCTGTTGCCGAGGTCTTGGATGAAGCGGTGGTAATTGCCCATGAGCGACAAGGCGCAACCTGCGGGCACCGCGATGGCGATGAGCAGCGAGACCGCTCCGGTCACCGCGACGGCCAGCAGGCCGTCGCGCTTCGAGCGCTTGGGCGTATCGGCTTTGTTCTTCATCGGCATGACCTTTCGGGGTGCGTCGGCATAGGGCGATTATGCAGCTACGCCGTCTCATTGCGGACAAAGAACTCGCGGGCGTTGTCCCAGAACATGCAGTCGGCGAGGTCCTGTCCAAAGCGGTCGGAAATGAGCCCGTAGAACGGGGCGACCTTCTCGCAGGCACCCAGCCAATCGGGGGTCTCCGACCCGTCGAAGTCGCTGCCGAGGGCGATGGCGTGCTCACCGCCCAGGTCGAGGAAGCGCTCCACGTGGGCGGCCAGCTCGTCGAAGGTGACCTCGCCGTCAGCTGGCGCGTCAAAGCCGGTCACGCGGTTGGACACGAAGCCGCGGAAGTAGTTGATGCCCACCACGCCACCGGCGTCCACGATGGCACGGAACTGGTCGTCGGTGAGGTTGCGCGGGTGGCCGCAGACGCTGCGCGCGTTGGAGTGGCTTGCGGCAAAGGGACGCCGCGCCGCGCGCGCCACGTCCCAGAAGCTCTCGTCGTTGAGGTGACTCACGTCTACCACGATATGTCGGTCCTCGAGCGCACGCAGGGCCTCGCGTCCGTAGCTCGTGAGACCTCCGTTTGCCTGGCTGCCGTGGGCGATGGGGTTGGCGGCGTTCCAGGTGAGCGTGACCATCTTCACGCCATCGGAGGCTGCCTCGTCGATAAGCTCGATGCTGTCAAGCGGGAGGCCGTTCTCGATGGTGAGCAGCGCTGCCACCTTGCCGGCCTCAAGTGTCGCCTCGACCTCGCGCGCGTCGCGGACCTGCGTCACGGGACCGTCGGGCGAGGTGTGGGCAAAAAACCAGTCACGCGCGCCGCGATAGAACTCGAGCGCCGTCATGCCAAAGGGGGCCAGGTCGTCGGGAACCCAGACGGCATAGCACTGGCACCACGGGCAGGGCATGCGGTCGGCCGCCAGCTGGATGGAGTTGTGGACAAGGTCTCCGCCTCGGGCACCCTGCACGTACTCGGAAAACGCGCCGTAGTCAGCGTAGGCGAGCGAGTCGATGGTGTCGCAGTGCAGGTCAAACACGCGCATGGGAGCCTCCAGCAAAGCATAGAATGATGGTGTCCCCATCCTACGCGAAAGGGAGCCCTTGTGAGCGCTCATCCCGACATCAAGCTCATCCTGACCGACATCGACGGGACGATTCTGCCCTACGGACAGAGGGTCGTTTCGCGGCGCGTAATCGACGCCTTCCATGCGGCCATGGATGCGGGGATTCGCGTGGGGCCGGCGAGTGGCCGCGGCATCAGCCACGTGGTTCCCACCTTTGCGGGAGACGACGCCTGTGTGGCCACAGCCCTGGGCACCAACGGCATGCAGGTCTACCTCGATGGCCAGCTGATTCACGAGGAGCATCTCGACCACGACGCTCTCGAGCATGTGCTTGCTACCATCCATGGCCGGCCTGGCGTGGGAGCCATCGTCTTTGACGGGGGTACGCCTTTGCTGGTCGAGGGCGCCCGCGAGGACCTGGCAGAGAGCTTCCCGGTGTATGCGGAGCAGGCGATCGACCATGTGGGGATTCCCGACTTTCCCGTGATCAAGCTCAACGTGTTCAACTCCGGTGGCATCGAGCTCACGCGCGAGCTGCTCGACCTTCTCGTGAGAGAGGTCCCCGAGCTTGACTTCAACCTGCCCATGGCGGGGTTCCTCAACCTCACGCCCCTGGGATACAGCAAGGCTACGGGCATCGAGATCCTGTGCGAGGCGCTGGGCATTGGCATTGACCAGGCGGTCACCTTTGGTGACGGTGGCAACGACATCGAGCTGGTGGGCAACATTCCCAACGGCGTGGCAGTTGCCGGTGCGGTGCCCGAGGTCAAGGCGGCGGCGCGCTGGCACATCGGTCGTTGCGAGGACGACGCCGTGCCGGCTGCCATCGAGGCGATTGCGGCGGGGGAGTGGCCGTTTGAGGCATAGGCATGCGCTGCGGGACCCAAGTCGATCCTGTCGGAGAGAAAATTGCGCACGTGGTGCACTGGATTCTGGCATCGAGTGCACCAGCTTGGAAATTTCTTTCTCTGTCGAATGTGGTGAGGGCCACGATCCTATCAGGTGGCCATTGCGAGCCCCTGCGGCGGCAACACTTCGGCGATTTCACGAAGCGCGGGGCAATGGGCAAAATGCCACACAAACCGCAGGTCACTATGTGCTACCATGCGTCCCTAGGCGATGACGGAGAGGTCTCGCACTCGCGTTTGGCACGGACAGAGAGGGCGCCCATCGGTTGAGAGGCACCCACGGGCCTAGAGAGCGGGAGTTCACTCCACCAGCTGCGACCTGAACGCGCCACGGCGCAAGTAGGCAAGCCGTCTACCCCACGGAACGGGGCACAGGGGCTGCAAGGCCCTAAAGTGGTCGCGCATGAGAGACAACATGCGCGTCAAGCAAGGTGGTACCGCGGAGACTTCCGTCCTTGTGCTGATGCACGAGGACGGTTTTTTGTTTGAAAGGGGAGCTTGTATGGCACTATCCGACGACCTCAAGGCCATTGAGGCGCAAGTGACTGAGAGTCTTGTAGGCGTTCAGGACATGAAGGCGCTGGAGGACCTGCGCATCAAGGCGCTGGGCAAGAAGGGCCAGCTCACGGCCCTCATGCGCATGATGGGAAAGATTCCGGCCGAGGAGCGCCCGGCCATGGGCCAGCTCGCAAACACGGTGCGCTCCAACGTCGAGACGGCCATCAAGCAGCGCAAGGAGGAGCTCGCCAAGCTGGCCCTGGCCAAGAAGATGGAGGCTGAGGCAGCAGACGTCACCCTTCCCGGCCGCGTTCTCAACCAGGGCACCCAGCACCTCATCACGCAGATCCGCGAGGAGATCGAGGACATCTTCGCCGGCCTTGGCTACATCGTGGCCGACGGTCCCTACGTGGAGACCACCTGGTACAACTTCACTGCTCTGAACGCTCCTGCCGACCACCCCAGCCGCTCCGCACGCGACTCCTTCTACGTGGTCGACAACGCCCCCGAGGGTAAGGAGCCCCTGGTGCTTGGCGACTCCGACGTGCTTCTGCGCACCCAGACCTCGGGCATGCAGGTGCACTACATGGAGCAGAACAAGCCGCCCATCTACATGATCTGCCCGGGCACCGTCTTCCGTCCCGACACCGCCGACGCAAACCACCTGCCGCAGTTCAACCAGGTGGAGGGCCTCGTGGTGGACGAGGGCATCACCTTCGGCGACCTCAAGGGCACGCTCGACTACTTCACGCGCGAGATCTTTGGCAAGGACCGCGCCACGCGCTATCGCCCGCACTTCTTCCCGTTCACCGAGCCCAGCTGTGAGGTTGACGTCTCCTGCGGCGTGTGCCACGGAAAGGGCTGCCGCTTCTGCAAGAACACCGGCTGGCTCGAGATCCTGGGCTGCGGCATGGTCGACCCCAACGTTCTGGAGAACTGCGGCATCGACTCCGAGAAGTACACCGGCTTCGCCTTCGGCATCGGCGTGGAGCGCGTTGCGGCCCTGCGCTACGACCTGCCCGACCTGCGCATGCTCATGGAAGGCGACATGCGCTTCCTGCGTCAGTTCTAGCATCTGCCACGGGCATGCCAAAGGGGGTAACCCCCCATGGCAGGTTGCTGGCAAAGATCAATCGCGTAGAAGAAAGGCTTACAAGATGCGCGTCTCATATGAATGGCTCAAAGAGATGGTTGACGTTCCCGCCGACCCGCAGGACCTGGTGGCGGAGTTCGTCCGCACGGGCACCGAGGTGGAGGCCGTGGATCGCATGGGTGCCGACCTCGACCACGTGGTGACCGGCCAGGTCATCTCCAAGGAGCCGCACCCCGACTCCGACCACATGTGGAAGCTCGCCGTCTCCGTGGGCGAGAAGAACCTCGACAAGGACGGCAATCCCGCTCCGTTGCAAATCGTCTGCGGCGCCCAGAACTTCGAGCAGGGCGACCACATCGTGGTGGCCATGATCGGTGCGGTGCTGCCTGGCGGCTTCGAGATCAAGAAGAGCAAGCTGCGCGGCGTCGAGTCTTGCGGCATGTGCTGCTCGTGGCGCGAGCTGGGTCTCTCCGATGACCACTCCGGCATCATCGTGCTGCCCGAGGACGCTCCGCTGGGCATGGACTTCGCCGACTATCAGGGGCTTTCCGACACCGTCATCGACTGCGAGATGACCCCCAACCGTCCGGACTGCCTGTCGATGATGGGCGTGGCCGTGGAGGTCTCCGCCATGCTCGACGAGGACACCCACATCGAGCTGCCGAGCATCCAGAAGGAGGAGGGCCCCGATGCCGCCGACCTCGTGGACGTGACCATCGAGGACGCCAACCTCTGCCCGCGCTACACCGCGCGCGTGGTGCGTGGCGTCAAGATCGGCCCCAGCCCCGAGTGGCTCGCCAACCGCGTGCGCGCGGCTGGCGCCCGTCCCATCAACAATGTGGTGGACGTCACCAACTACGTGATGTTCCTCACTGGCCAGCCCCTGCACGCCTTTGACCTGGGCAAGCTCTCCGAGCGCGACGGCAAGCGCCACATCGTGGTGCGCGCGGCGCGCGAGGGCGAGATGCTTACCACGCTGGACGGCCAGGAGCGCAAGCTCACGACCGAGAACCTGCTCATCACCGACGACGGCGAGACCCCCGTGGCCCTGGCTGGCGTGATGGGTGGCCTGGACTCCGAGATCACCGACGAGACGGTGGACGTCCTGCTCGAGAGCGCGGCCTTCAACAGCGGAAACATCAGCCGCACCAGCCGCGTGCTCGACCTCATGAGCGAGGCCTCCATCCGCTACGAGCGCGTGGTGGACGTCAACGGCTGCGTCAACGTGTCGAACATCGCCGCCGCCCTCTTTGAGAGCTGCTGCGGCGCCACGGTGTGCCCGGGCATCGTCGATTGCTACCCCGCTCCCGCCGAGGCTCCCAAGATGTCCTTCCGCCCGGCCCGTGCCCGCCTCATCGGTGGTGCGCCCATCGAGGACGACTTCATGGCCGTGCGCCTCGAGCGCCTCGGCTGCACGGTCGAGCGCACGAGCGACGAGAGCTGGACGGTGACCGCTCCCACCAACCGTCCGGACCTCACGCGCGAGATCGACCTCATCGAGGAGGTCGTGCGCCTGTACGGCGAGGGCGACATCGAGCCCACGCTGCCCGCGGCCAAGAACCACGCCGGCGGCCTGACACCAGAGCAGATGCGCCTGCGCACCATCGGCCAGACCCTGCGCGCCTGTGGCCTCTCCGAGACCAGCACCTACTGCTTCGCCGACCCGCGTGACCTCGAGCGTCTGGGCATGGCGGACGAGGGCAAGGGCGTGCCCGTCAAGATCATCCGTCCTCTGGTTGCCGACCAGTCCGAGATGCGCCGCGACCTGATGCCCGGGCTGCTGCGCGCGGTGGCCTTCAACAAGGACCACGGCGTTGCCAACGTGCACCTGTACGAGATCGGCCGCGTGCTCTTTGGCCGCGAGAACAAGAGCCTGCCCAAGGAGCCCACGCTCGTGGCTGGCGTGCTCTCCGGCTCGTGGGACGACGACGCCTGGAACGCCAAGTACCCCAAGCACGACTTCTTTGATGCCAAGGGCATCGTGGAGGAGCTGCTGCGCACGCTGCGCATCACCAAGGTCAAGTTCAAGCCGGCGGACCCCGAGAAGTACGGCTGGCTGCAGCCTGGCCTCGGCGCTGAGGTCATCGCCCAGAACCGCACCCTTGGCTGGGTGGGCAACATCCATCCCGCCTCGCTCAAGAACTTCGGCCTCTCCGACGCGGTGATCGCCTTCGAGCTCTCCGTCGAGACGCTGCAGTCGCTCGCCCAGAAGCAGCTGCCCTACCAGGACGTTCCCACGCTGCCTGGCGTCGACGTCGACCTGGCCATCGTCGTGGACGAGTCGGTCACCTACGAGATGCTGGTCCAGCGCATCACGAGCGCCGGTGGCAAGCTGCTCAAGGACGTCCGCCTCTTTGATGTCTATCGCGACCCTGTGCGCGTGGGCGTCGGCAAGAAGTCGATGGCCTTCTCGCTCACGTACCGTGCCGACGACCGCACCCTCACCTCGGAGGAGGTCGAGAAGGCGCACCTCAAGCTCGTGACCAAGGTCATGAAGAGTACCGGTGGCGAGGTTAGGTCGTAAGGCCGGACTGACATAGGCTCTCTGGTATGGCCGGGGCGCGCCGTGTGGGTTCCAACCCAAACGGCGCGCCCCGGCCCCTTTTTGTCCGCGCGCACCGGGGCGTGACTGGGGCGATCCGGCATGGCGCCGGTGCTTGACATGTCACGCGCCTTGCAGCAAAATTCTCTAGTTAGTCTAGGAAAACTTTTGACGAGAAGCCACGAATGACCGAGCGTACCAAACAGCTTGCCGAGGAGCTCACGCGCCTTCATTACGAGAACCTCTCGGAGATCAACCGTCTTGGGTCGATGGTCTCCAACAGGGGCGAGGATGGCGTCGTGCTCTGCCTCTTTGCGTCCGAGGGGACGCTTCTGGCGGGCGAGCTGGGGGAGCAGACCGGTCTCAGCACGGGGCGCATCGCAAACATCCTGCGCAAGCTTGAGTCAAAGGGCCTTGTCAGCCGTGTGCAGGACGAGCTCGATCGCCGTTGCGTGCACGTGAGCCTCACCGAGCAGGGCGAGGCGTATGCCCGCGAGCTCAGGGACTCGGCCGTGGCTGCCCATGGCGAGCTGCTCGAGAGCCTGGGTACCACCGACGCAACCGAGTTCGTGAGGATCTTCCGTAGGTGCATCCGCTCCATCCATAACACTTCGCGCAGGTAGGGGTTCGTTTTTTATTTAGAGAAAAGGCTTTTAGGAAAAGGTTCTACCAATAGCTTTATCAAAGAGGTATGAGCAAAAGATACTTATAGAAGGTAGTTGACGACATGGCATTGACAAACAAGACAATGAGACTGAGCGAGCTCGGCCCGGGTGACTCCGCGTGCATTGCGACCGTCGGTGGCGAGGGGGCGCTCAGGCAGCACCTGCTTGACATGGGTGTCATCCCAGGGGCACAGCTCAGCGTGGTCAAGCTCGCGCCGCTGGGAGACCCCATGGAGGTGCGCATCCATGGGTACGAGCTGACCATGCGGCTTGCCGAAGCTGCCGAGGTAGGCGTGGTGCCTGTCCAAGAGCGGCATTCTCATGAGACTGTCGAGCATGGACGCGAGCGGTCCGGCGAGAGCCAGCATCCAGGCCTGGGCGAGGGGGGCAAGTTCCATCCAAAGGGCAGCGGTGACCCCCTGCCCGAGGACACCGTCCTCACCTTTGCGCTCGTGGGCAACCAGAACAGCGGAAAGACCACCCTCTTCAACCAGCTGACGGGCTCCAACCAGCATGTGGGCAACTTCCCCGGCGTGACGGTCGACCGCAAGGACGGCCCCATCCGCGGGCACGCCAACACCTCGGTCGTCGACCTCCCGGGCATCTACTCGATGTCGCCCTACTCGCCGGAGGAGCTGGTCTCGCGCAACTACGTAATCAATGAGCATCCCCACGGCATCATCGACATCGTCGACGCGACCAACATCGAGCGCAACCTCTACCTCACCATGCAGCTGCTCGAGATGGGCGTCCCCATGGTGGTGGCGCTCAACATGATGGACGAGGTGGTGGGCAATGGCGGGTCCATCGACGTAAATGCGATGGAGGCCCAGCTGGGCGTGCCCGTCGTCCCGATCTCGGCCGCGCACAACGAGGGCGTCGCCGAGCTGGTCTCGCATGCCCTGCACGTGGCGCACTATCAGGAAAAGCCCCTCCGCCAGGATTTCTGCGACGCGCACGACCATGGTGGTGCGGTGCACCGTGCCCTGCATGCCGTCAGTCACCTGATCGAGGACCACGCCGAGCGCACGGGCCTGCCGGTGCGCTTTGCCGCAAGCAAGCTGCTCGAGGGCGACGAGCTCATCTTGGCCCAGCTTGACCTCGACGAGAACGAGCGCGAGACGCTCGAGCACATAGCCGTCCAGATGGAGCGCGAGCGCGGCCTCGACCGCTCTGCCGCCATCGCCGACATGCGCTTTGCCTTCATCCAGCGCGTGTGCGACCAGTGCGTCACCAAACCCCGCGAGAGCCGCGAGCATCTGCGCAGCTCGCGCATGGACCAGATCCTCACGGGCCGCTTCACGGCCATCCCGGTCTTTGTCGCCATCATGGCGGCGGTCTTCTACCTCACGTTCAACGTGATCGGTGCGTGGCTGCAGGATTTGCTTGCCGCGGGCATCGAGTCTCTGGCTGGCGTCGTGGAGTCGGCCATGACGTCGGCGGGGGTGAGCGAGGTCGTGAAGGGCCTGGTCATGAAGGGCATCTTCGAGGGCGTGGGAAGCGTGCTCTCCTTCTTGCCCATCATCGTGACGATGTTCTTCTTCCTCTCGCTTCTGGAGGACAGCGGGTACCTTGCGCGCGTGGCGTTCTTCATGGACAAGCTGCTGCGCAGGATCGGCCTCTCCGGGCGCTCCATCGTGGCGCTGCTCATCGGCTTTGGCTGCACCGTCCCCGCAGTCATGTCCACCAGGACCCTCCCCAGCGAGCGCGACCGCAAGATGACCATCCTGCTCACGCCCTTCATGAGCTGCACGGCAAAGCTGCCCATCTACGGCTTCTTCGTGCAGGCGTTCTTCCCGACCTACAGCGGGCTGATCATGACCGGCCTGTACCTGCTGGGCATCGTCACGGGCATCGTGATCGCCCTGCTTTTCAAGAGCACGCTCTTCAAGGGCGAGGCCGTTCCCTTTGTGATGGAGCTTCCCAACTACCGACTTCCGCGTCCGCGCAACGTCCTGCAGCTTCTGTGGGACAAGGCCAAGGACTTCCTGCAGAGGGCCTTCTCGGTCATTCTGATCGCGACCATCGTGGTGTGGTTCCTGAGCAGCTTTGACTTCGGCCTCAACATGGTCGAGGACCAGCACGCGAGCATGCTTGCCACCATCTCGACGGTCGTGGCGCCTCTCTTCAGGCCCCTCGGCATGGGTGACTGGCGCATCGTCACCTCGCTCGTGAGCGGGTTCATGGCCAAGGAGAGCGTCGTCTCGGTCATGGAGGTGCTCTTCAGCTCGACGGGTGGAGTCGCTGCCGCGCTCTCACCGCTCACCGCCGCGAGCATGCTCGCCTTCAGCCTCCTGTACACGCCCTGCGTGGCTGCCATCGCCTCCATCAGGCGAGAGCTTGGCTCCAAGTGGGCCGTCAACGTGGTCGTCTGGCAGTGCCTCATCGCGTGGCTGGTCGCCTTCGCGGTCAGGCTCGTGGGCCTCGCGCTCGGCTTTGCGTGATGGGAGAGGGACATGGTCTTTGCTGATGTCATCGTGCTTGCCCTGGTCGGCGTGGTTGTCGGCCTGGCGTTTGCGGGCTCGCGCAGGGATGCGCGCCGCGGGTGCTCGAGCTGTTGTGCGGGTTGCGCGCACGCTGAGGGATGCGCCCTGCGAGGCGAGCGTCGGTGAGCGCGACCATCGCCATCGTATGCGCGCTGGCCGTGCTGATCGCCTGGGCGGTTTGGAAGAGCGTGCGCCGCGCCCGCAAGGGCAGCGACTGCTGCGGCGAGCACGAGCAGACCGTGGCGCGCACGGGCGCAAGGGATGCCGACCGGCGCCACTACGCCTACGAGATTCGCCTCGAAATAGGTGGCATGACCTGCGACAACTGTGCCCGCAAGGTAGAGAATGCCCTGAACGCGCTCGAGGGAACCTGGGCTACGGTGAGCATCTCCGATCATATGGCCCGCGTGAGGACGAAGGCTCCTGCGGATGGGCGAGTCCTGCGTGACGCTGTGCGCCAAGCTGGCTACGTGGTGCTGAGGGAGCTGTAGGCCTGTTGACGCGTGTGCCACCGAGGCACGCGCATCGTAGGGGGTCGCTACGTGCTACCATACGTCTCATGCCGAGCTGGAACATACATACCGCGCACGTCGAGCGTCTCCTGAGCCAGGAGACCCCTACCGCGCTGGGTATTCGCGACGTCAACGCCTTCCTCTTTGGGAACCTCGTACCCGACGTCTACGTGGGCTACATGGTGCCCGATCCCACGCGCAAGATCGACTACCGCGAGACGCACTTTGCCGACCCGGGCTATGTGCCCGAGCCCCGCTACGGGGAGTTCTTCGAGCGGTGGGTTGCGCCTTACACCGACGCGGACGGTCGCGTGACCGACGTCATGCTCGGCGCGTGGACGCACCTTGTGGCGGATCACGTGTACAACGCCCACTTCAATCGGCTGCTCGACGAGCGGGGGCTCAAGCCTGGTACCGAGATTCGAATCCGCAAGCAGTCCGACTTTGCCACCTTTGGGCGCACCCTCGACATCTCGATGGTGCCCGAGGCCACGCCCGAGCTCATAGAGCAGTGCGCGGCGTTCCCGCAGTATGCCATCGCGGAGCAGGATGTGCGCGCAGCTTGCGAGGTCATGGCTGGTATCGTGCGCGACAACGTCGAGCACCATGTGGATGACCCCAACTACAGCTTGCTTGGCGGGGACTACTTCAGCCGAGTGCCCGACGAGCTGGATGCCCTTATGCGCGATGCTCTGCACGCCTACGCGGCGGGCGACCCCACGTGGGGGAGGCAGAGATGAGCGAGGAGCCACAGCGGGGCAGCGACCGGCGGCTCCACGAGCAGGTGACCGACTTCGTGCGCGAGAAGATCTACGCGCGTGAGTGGGGCGTCAACGAGCCCATTCCCTCGGAGCACGAGCTCTCCGAGATGCTCAGTCTCTCGCGCGGCACGGTCAAGCGTGGCGTGCGCACGCTGGTCGACGAGGGACTTCTCGTGCAGCAGCGCGGACGTGGCACCTTTGTGGCGAGCCCTGTGATGGCGCGGCCGACCTCGGGGCACCTGCTCTCGTTTGCCGAGTCCATGGGTGAGGCGGGCATCTCGCACGTCACCCGCGTGGTCTCGCAGGAGGTGCGGCAGGCGTCGGAGATCTGCGCGCGGCATCTTGGCATCGACGTGGGGGAGCGCTATCTCTATCTCGAGCGCGTGCGCAGCGTCGACGGCCATCCTGTGATGTACATCGAGAGCCATCTGAACCTGGGCGCCTGTCCCGGGCTCGACGAGGCCGACTTCGAGCGGGAGTCGGTGTTTCGGGTGATCGAGCGCACGAGCGGACGGGGCATCGGCGGGTCTGAGGTGACCTACAGCGCCCGCGTGGCGGGAAGCCGCCGCGGCGGACTGCTCGACTGCGACAGCCACGCGCCGGTGCTGCAGATGGAGCAGCTCGTGCACCTCGACGACGGCACGCCCGTGGAGTGGGGCAGCGTCTGGCTGCCCGCCAACCGCTGCGTGATCAAGGGCGAGGCCAGCAGGTAGGGGAGCCTGTTCGGCCCGATACCACCCTCGCGCGAGATAGGGGGCAAGCCCCCTGACGTTGTCCGCCGCGCTGATCGACTAGTCCTGGTCTTCACCTTGGTCTTCGGCGGATACGGCGATTGCCTCCATGTCCAAGGCGCCGCCATTGTTCCATCCGTCAGCAAAACGCAGGGTTTTCATCACTTCAGGCAACGCTGCGTTTTCCTCGGAGCGGCTGGCCACCATCACGGCAATCGCTTCTCCGTTGATTTGTGGTGCGACCGTGACCACGTTGACCCACGTCTCGCCACTGTTGCCTTCCGTCTTGTATTTGAGTCTGGCGGCGTACAGATCGTTTTGCGGATCCGTGGAGAAATCAAAATCACCAAACCCCGGTATCGTTTGGGCTAGGCTCTTCTCCACCGATTTCCCGTCTGCCTTGATAATGGTCGTGTCGGTAACCTCCGCCGAAATCATGGTGTTCCCATCGGGAGCTATCCAGACAAGGTTCCCATTGTCTTGTTTGAGGGGTATGAAGTCCGTGGGGGTGTTCAAATAAACACCGAAGGACTCGGCATCAATCTCCCAGGGTTGTTCGCGCAATCCAACTTCCTGCAGACCTTCAGGGCTTGTCATACGAACGATTTCAGGGATTTCCCCTTCGTCGATGCGAATACTATCGATGCTCTGCTGAATAAGGTCGCCGTATCTTCCGCCCAGGTCATCGTAGATGATCGAGGTATACCCCGAATTCATGGCGAGCAGAATCTCGGTGCATTCGTACATATCGTCGGACCAGCTTCCCTTTTCGCTCCATGTTGTCACAAGAGCAGCGGTGCCGCCGATGTGCCCCCTCTCCTTAACCGTTCTAACATCGCTATTGATGTTGGCCTCGGACCAGTTGATTAAGGCCGATGCAGCCGTATAGTCCTCCTCGCTCGCTGAAGTGGAGAAATGGGTGCAATCCTTCGCAGGATAGAAACGAACGTGGACCACGATTTCGCTACTGAGGGGCTCGTCCAGGTTTACAGAGGTTTGGTAGTAGTTCTTATCATCCTCGCTCTGCACGAGCGGAGAATTGTCAGGAAGACGCAGGTGAATCCCAGGCGTTTCGGACTCTTCGGAACTCAGGCTTATGTCCATGGGCGGGCCATAGTCTTTCTTTGCGGGTTCTTGGGACTCGGATCCGCACCCTACGGTAACGCTCAGTAGGCAGACAATCATCAACACAAGTATTAGCGTCTTCTTCACGTCGACCACCCTCCGTACGGCTCAGCTCTTGCGGTATTGCTTGCTTGCACGACATTTCAACTGCATTTCGAGAGCATCATATATTAAATGCATCCTGTCAGAATAGATATTAGTCTGGCTGGAGCATTCCGATAATTGAGCGGTAGACGAAATGTTATTGAGGGCATGTTATTAACATAATCGATGTGGCAGGTTGTCATAGTATCTGTCAGGGCTTTAGATAAGTGTGATCGATCTGATTTGCCTACTGACACGATGACAGATTTCGAATCGGGGTCTCTACACCAAGGTGCCGCTCGAACGTGTCAATACATTCACAGCGCCTGGATGAGCCCGTATACCCGAAGGCTCTCCTCTGCCTCCAGCCCATGTTCGACTTGAGGTGACGTGCTGACCTACAATGAGACGGTCAGTCGCTAACGAGAGGACCATTATGGCCGACGATTATCGTATCGAGCACGACTCGATGGGCGAGATGCGCGTTCCCGCCGACGCGCTCTGGGGTGCGCAGACCCAGCGCTCCTACGAGAACTTCCGCATTGGCACCGAGACCCAGCCAGAGGGCATCATCCGCGCGTTCGCCCTGCTCAAGAAGGCGGCCGCACAGGCAAACGTTGAGCTTGGCGTGCTTGACGGCTCGGTTGGCTCCCTGATCGCCCAGGCGTGCGACGAGGTCTATGCCGGCACCTGGGACGCGGAGTTCCCCCTCAAGGTGTGGCAGACGGGCTCGGGCACGCAGTCCAACATGAACGTCAACGAGGTGGTGGCCACGCGTGCCAACCAGCTGGCTGCCGAGCAGGGCGTCGCGCTTGCTCGCCCCGTGCACCCCAACGACGACGTCAACCACTCCCAGAGCTCCAACGACACCTTCCCCACGGCCATGCACATCGCTGCGGTCGTCGCGGTAAAGGAGCAGCTCATCCCTGCCGCACAGCAGCTCGTCGCAACCTTCGAGCGACTCGAGCGCGAGAACGAGGGCGTGGTAAAGAGCGGCCGCACGCACCTGCAGGACGCCGTGCCCATCTCCTTCTCGCAGGAGATCAGCGGCTGGCGTGGCCTCGTGGAGTGCGGTGTGGAGATGCTCGAGGCGTCGCTTGCGCCTCTCTGCCGGCTGGCCCTCGGCGGCACGGCGGTTGGCACGGGCCTCAATGCGCCTGAGGGCTTCGACACGCTGGTGGCCAGCAAGCTGGCCGATCTTACGGGTCGGCCCTTTGTGACCGACCCCAACAAGTTCCATGCGCTCACGTCCAAGGATGCGCTGGTCTTCTCGCACGGTGCCATCAAGGCGCTCGCGGCCAATATGATGAAGATCGCCAACGACGTGCGCTGGCTCGCCTCGGGTCCGCGTCTGGGCCTGGGCGAGATCCGCATTCCCGAGAACGAGCCCGGCAGCTCGATCATGCCCGGCAAGGTCAACCCCACGCAGTGCGAGGCCGTCACGATGGTGGCCGTGCAGGTCATGGGCAACGACGCCGTCGTTGGCATCGCCGCCAGCCAGGGCAACTTCGAGCTCAACGTCTTCATGCCGGTCATCGCCTACAACTACCTGCAGTCGGTGCGCCTGCTTGCCGATGCCATCCGCAGCTTTGACGAGCACTGCGCATGCGGCATCGTGGCGGATCGCGAGCGCATGCATGACAACCTGCACAACTCTCTCATGCTGGTCACCTGCCTCAACCCCCACATTGGCTACGAGAACGCGGCCCGTGTGGCACACAAGGCCTTTGACGAGGGCATCAGCCTGCGCGAGGCCTGCGTGGGGCTGGGCTATCTGAGCGAGGAGCGCTTTGACGAGGTGTTCCATCCGGAGGAGATGGTCTAGCCCGTCACGGGACGACAAAGGCGCAGCTCTGGCGGCTGCCGCAACCATGCGTACTAAGGAGTCACCATGTCTTGGTTTGAGACCTCCGTGTTCTATCAGATCTATCCGCTCGGCCTCTGCGGAGCCCCCTACGAGAACGATGGCGTGCTCGAGCATCGCCTGCTCAAGCTCATCGACGACGGTTGGATCGAGCACATCAAGCGCCTCGGCGCCACCTGCGTCATCCTGAACCCGGTGTTCCAGAGCATCAGCCACGGCTACGACACCACCGACTACCTCACCGTCGACTGCCGCCTGGGCACCAACGACGACCTTCGTCGCGTGGTGGAGGCCTTCCATCAGGCGGGCATCAGGGTCCTGCTCGACGGCGTCTTCAACCATGTGGGCCGCGACTTCCCGGCCTTCCGCGACGTGCTCGAGAGCCGTGGCGGCTCCGAGTGCTCGGACTGGTTCAACATCAACTGGAGCGGCAACAACGAGTACGGCGACGGCTTTAGCTACGAGACCTGGGCGGGCGTGCCGTACCTGGTGAAGCTCAACCACCGCAACTTTGACCTCAACTCCTATTGCGCGGACGTCATCCGCACGTGGGAGAGCGAGTATGACATCGACGGCCTCCGGCTGGACGTCGCCTACTGCCTGGACGAGGACTTCCTCTCCTTCCTGCGCGATGTGGCGGATAGGCTCACCGCCAAGCGCGGACAGAAGTTCCTGCTGCTCGGCGAGACGATGTTTGGTGACTACAACCGCTGGATGGGCGACACCCTATGCGATACGGTCACCAACTACGAGGTGTACAAGGGCCTCTGGAGCTCGATGAACGCTGCCAATATGCACGAGGTGGCCTATGCCCTCAAACGCCAGAGCGGCAACGATCCGTGGGACCTCTACACCGGTCGCCACCTGCTCAACTTTGCCGACAACCACGACGTCCCGCGCATTGCCACCAAGCTCGAGGACAAGCGCCACCTCTACCCGCTCTACGGCGTGCTCTTTGGCATGTGCGGCGTCCCGTGCATCTACTACGGCAGCGAGTGGGGCATCGAGGGCGAGCAGAAGTTTGGCGATCACGAGCTGCGTCCGGCGCTCGATGCGCCCGAGTGGAACGAGCTGACCGACTACCTCTGCGCGCTCGCCCATGCCAAGCGCGACAGCGAGGCCCTGTGCTGGGGCGAGTACCGTGAGGTCATGGTGAGCCCGCAGCAGCTGCTCTTTGAGCGCAAGACTGACGGCGAGCGCGTCTTTGTGGCCATCAACGCTTCGACCGAGCCGTTCACCTTCCACTTTGACGCGGGTTGCGGGCGCGCGGTCGACCTCATCACCGGTGGCGACCACGACTTTGGCGCTGGCAGCGAGGTTGGGCCCTTCTCCGCCCACTTCTGGAAGTGCGAGCGCTAGAGGCAGACGCCCACGCGTACAATTGAGATGTCAGGACACCTTCTCGCCAGGGAGGCTCCCATGAGCACGCGTCTTCGTATCCGGCACCTGTTTGCGTTGGCCATTTGCGTGTGTGCGTTGCTGCTGTCGTTGCCGGAAAGAGCCCTGGCCGACGACGAGTACTCGCTCGATGCCACTGGCATTTGGGCGACCGTCGACCAAGCCGGCACGCTCGATGTCACCGAGCAGCGCCTCGTTGACTTCGATGGCAACTTCCATGGCTTCTATTGGGAGCTCAGCACCAGGGACTGCGAGCTGGGCGAGGTGTCCGTCGAAGTGATCGAGGCGGGTGAGGTCGACGACGAGGGGCGTCTCATTCCCTACGCCTATGCCCCGTCTGGCGATGATGAGGGGACTTGGACGCTCAAGGAGAAGAGCTCCTACGATCGCGTCGACGTGCACTTTGACAAGACCGACGAGCGTGCGGTCTTCTATGTCACGTACACCATCGATGGGGTCGTCGCGCGCTGGGGTGACACTGGCGAGCTGTACTGGAAGTTTGTCGGTGACAACTGGGACCAGGACTCCCTTGACGTCGAATGCAACCTCTTCTTCGCGGGTGCTCCTGAGGGCGAAAAGCTGACGGCTGGCGAGAACATCCGCGGATGGCTGCACAACCGCTCGCTCAACGGCAAGATCGAGGTCCCGTCCGGGACGGTCCCAGCTTGGGACGACATGGAGCAGGGTGATCCCGGCACCATCAGCGCGGCGCTGGGCAAGGTGCGTAGCGATGAGTTTGCAGAGGTCAGGGTGGCGTTTCCGGCCGAATGGCTGGGCGCGGCAAAGCAGCGCTCCGAGACGCGGCTCGACACCATCCTCACGGAGGAGGCCGGCTGGGCGGACGCAGCCAATGCCCGCTTCGAGCGCGTGGAGAAGTTTGCCACCATCAAGAAGTGGGTCTATACCATCATGGGGGCGCTGTCGGCGGTGGCTGCGGCCTTCATGCACGTCAGGTACCGCCGTACCCACAAGGCGGCATTCGACGACAAGTACTTCCGCGACGTGCCCTCCGACGACCATCCGGCAATCCTTCACCTGCTGTATACCGGACAGGCGGGCTCGGGTCCGGACTTCACGGCGACGCTCATGCGCCTGAACGACCTGGGTGCCCTCACGCTCGAGAAGACGACGACCCTCAAGAAGCGCTTGGGGCGCAAGCCCAAGGAGGAGGAAGACTGGCTGCTCAGGCGCGTCGATGATCGTGCCCAGAAGATCACGGACCCCATCGACCGTGCGACCATGGAGTTCGTCTTCGATTACGTGGGCGAGCGCGCCTATGCGCTGGATGACCTCAACGAACGCCTCGAAGGCGCGGTGCGCATGTCCGACTTCAAGCGGGTCGCCACAAAGGACGAGGAGATCTACGAGAGCCATCTGGACTCCTGGAAGGAGTGTGTCACCGAGGCTCTCGAAAACCGTGGGTTGGACACAGACGATACGGACAGCTTCCCGCTGCCCTGCATCATCCTGCTCATCGTCGATCTCATCATGGTGGTGCTCGCCTTGGTCGACGTCTTTATCATCTCTGACGCCGCTCTGGAGATGACGGGGCAGTGGGGCGCGGTCTTGGCACGTGTCGGTGTGCTTGCCGCTGGCTTTGTGGCACTGATCGTCTCGGCAGCCAGCCAGCGTGACCTGTCAGACGAGGGCATCGAGATCAAGGCCAAGCTGGATGCGCTCAAGCGATGGCTCAAGGACTTCACGCGCCTGGAGGAGGCCGTGCCCACCGATGTGGTGCTCTGGGACCGCCTCCTGGTCATGGCCGTCATGCTTGGCGTGTCCGACAGGGTGATCGAGCAGCTCAAGATCGCCGCGCCGCAGGTTGTCGATGACAGCCACCTCGCCTCGACCGTCATGTGGTGCAACGCGGGAACGAGCGACTACTCTCCCGCAAGCGCCTTCAGCAGTGGCTTCTCCAGTGCCGCAAGTGCCTCGGGCAGTGGCGGCGGCGCCTCTGGCGGAGGTGGCGGAGGCGGTGGCGGAGGCGGAGGCGGCGCCTACTGACGCATTATCGCAAGACAAGGGGGTGGCCCCCAGCGTCTCATACCCGAGACACTGGGGGCCACCCCCTTGTCTTGTCATCCGTTTTGGCTACTGCACCTGGGCGACCATCGCCATGTTGGTCGAGGTCACGTAGTCGCCCTGCTGGGGTGAGGTCTGCGGGTCGCCGGAGGTGATGACCACCACGTCGCCGACGTTGACGAGATGCTCGTCCTTGGCGCACTGCAGCGACTCGTTGAGGGTCGAGGAGAGCGAGCCCTGCTCGACGGTCTTGTACGCAAAGACTCCCCAGAGGAAGCAGGTCTTGCGAATGGCCTGCTTGGAGGGGGACATGGCGTAGATGGGCAGGTCGGGCCTGAAGTTTGAGATCAGGCGCGCCGTGCGGCCGGAGTGGGTGGGGCAGATGATGCACTTGGCGCCCACGCGATCGGCGATCTCCACGGCCGCAAAGCCGATGGCACTGTTGACGTTGCGCACGCCGCCGCGGTCGTGATAGACCTGACGCTCCTCCAGATAGCGCTCGGTCTCCTTGCAGATGGCCGACATCGTCTTGACCGCCTCGATGGGGTAGGAGCCAGCGGCCGTCTCGCCCGAGAGCATCACGCAGTCGGTGCCGTCGTAGACGGCGTTGGCCACGTCGCCCACCTCGGCGCGCGTGGGGCGCGGGTTGTGGGTCATGGAGTCGAGCATCTGCGTGGCCACGATGACCGGCTTGTAGGCGTTTCCGCACTTGTTGATGATGGTCTTCTGGATGTGGGGCACCTGCTCGGCGGGCATCTCCACGCCCAGGTCGCCGCGCGCCACCATGATGCCGTCGGAGTGCTCGAGGATCTCGTCAAAGTTCTTGACCGCCGTGGCACTCTCGATCTTGGACATGATGTACATGTTGCGCATGCCCATCGACGTGCAGATCTTGCGGATCTCGTCCACGGCCGCGCCGCTGCGGATGAACGACGCCGCGATGGCGTCAACGCCCAGCTCGCAGCCAAACATGATGTCGGCGCGGTCGCGCTCGGTGACGGAGGGCAGGCCGACCTCGACGTTGGGGACGTTGACGCCCTTGTGCTCCTTGAGCTCGCCGCCGTTCTCCACGATGCAATACATGTCGGAGCCGTCCACGTGGTCGACGGTCAGCTCGATGAGGCCGTCGTCAACCAGGATGGTGGAGCCCTGACGCACCTCGTCGGGGAGGTTGGCGTAGTCGATGGAGAAGCACTCGGCCGAGCCGATGACCGTGCGCGTGGTGACCACTACGGTCGCCCCGCGCTTGAGGGTGACGGGGCGATGGTCAAAGAGCTCTCCCGTGCGGATCTCGGGACCCTTGGTGTCGAGCAGGATGGCCACGGGGATGGAGAGCTCCTCAGAGATGCTCCGCACGCGCTCGATGTTGCGGCGGTGGTACTCGTGGCTGCCGTGGGAGAAGTTGAAGCGCGCGACGTTCATGCCGTGGAGGATGAGCTGGCGCAGTACCTCGTCGTCCTCGGTCGCCGGGCCCATGGTGCAGATGATCTTGGTCCTCTTCTTGTGTGTCGCCATGATGCTCCTATGTCTGTCACGGGATTGGGGGGACCTATCACGTGATGTTGGTATCTATGGCACCAATGGTAACGACTGCCGACAAAAAGAGCACCCTCACCGACTTTAGGAGCGAAATAGCTACACAAAGTCGTGTGAGGGTGCTCGGACGTCGCTTGACGCTAGGCCCTAGCGGGTGCTAGCAGACGATGCTGCGGAAGACGTACTCGCTGTCGGGAGCCTGCTTGGCGTATGCCTGGGCGTTGGTGAGGGTGACGTGGGCGATCTCGGCCAGGGCCTCCTCGGTGAAGAATGCCTGGTGGCTGGTGACGACCACGTTGGGGAAGGAGGTCAGGCGCGCGGTGATGGACTCGTAGACCTCGCCGGAGCGGTTCTTGTAGACGTTGGCGTTCTCCTCCTCGTAGACGTCGAGGCCGGCAGCGCCGATCTTGCCGGACACGATGCCACGGATGATGGCCTCGGTGTCGGCCAGGCCGCCGCGACCGGTGTTGACGAAGATGACGCCGTCCTTCATCTCGGCGATGGCGGCATCGTCGATCATGTGGTAGCTCTCGGAGTTGAGGAAGGCGTGCAGGGAGATGAAGTCAGCGCGGTTGTACAGCGGCACGTAGCTCACGACGCGGTCGCCAAAGCCGACGCCCTCGATCAGGCAGTTGCCCTTCTCGTCGTAGACCATGTTGCCGGCCTTGTCGTAGACGGGCACGTACTCGTCCACGACGCCCTCGTCCACGAGAGCCTTGGCCGGACCGAGGTCCGCGCCGATGACATGCATGCCATAACCCTTGCAGATGCGGCAGAGGGCGGCGCCGATGCGGCCGGTGCCGATGACGCCAGCGGTCTTGCCCTTGAGGGTGACGCCGACGAGGTTGTTGAGGTCGTAGTTGTTCTCGCGCACGCGGTTGTAGCCCTTGACGATGCGGCGGTTGGCGGCCTGGCCGATGGCCATGGCGTGCTCGGCGATGGCCTCGGGGCTATATGCGGGCACGTTGCACACGCGAATGCCGAGGTCCTTGGCCATGGGGATGTTGACGGCGTCGAAGCCGGCGCAGCGCATGAGGACGAGCTTGACGCCCATGCCGGCGAGAATCTCGAGAGCCATGGCGTTGACGTTGGCGTTGACGAACGCGCAGACGGCGTCATAGCCCTTGGCCAGAACGGCGGTACGCCAGGTCAGGTTGGTCTTGGTGAACTCGATCTGAATCTCGGGATAGTCACCCATAACCTTGGTGAAGGAATCCCGGTCATAGTCCCTCGTGCCAAAGAACAGAATCTTCATGGTGCGTCCTTTCGTTAGGCCACTTGGCCGCTGCCTGCCTCTGCAGTGTGTCCACAGACAAGCAAATAGTAGCGCAGTGACTGGACGATTCCACCAACGGGTAGCTCAAACGCGACCAAATACGGCCCCGCGCGGTCACCCGCGGCACTCTCGGCGTTCCGCCACGCCTCTATCTTTCGCCTTGGTCCTTTGTCATGCGCCAGAGGGTGGTGCGGCTGATCCCGAGGCTGCGTGCGGCGGCGCTCTGGTTGCCCCCGTGCTTTCGGATGACCTCCTCGACGATGTCACGCTCTATCTGGGCGAGCGGACGGTCGAGGTCGATGCCATAGCTCGAGCGGTCGGTGAGCATGCCGCAGTCGATCTCGACAAGCGGGTGCGAGGCGAGCTTGGAGATGGTGTAGGCCTGCGTCGCGACGGCGGTTCTGCCGGTTCCGTACTCGCCGGTGATGAGCAGCGGTCTGCTCGACTCGAGCATGTCCTGCAGCGACTTGTTGACGCCATTCACGTCGCCCGCAAGGCTGTAGGGGCTCTTCATGTACTCGCCGAGTGCCTCCACCTTTGTGTAGTAGGCGATGCCCGCGTTGCGCGTGCCGCCTCCACCACCCTGCGAGACGTAGAACACGACCTTGCTGCCCTCTGGGCTCTCCGAAACGAGCGTCCTGATGATGTAACTGTGACCGCCTATGGTCCTGCGGATCGTGTCGGCCGCGCCGTGGCGTACCTCGGGCAAGAGGGCCTTGAGCGTCTCGATTAAAGCTTTGCCACCACCTCGGTCGACGGTGGTAAACGAGAGGCTGTCATCCTCTTGGAAGATGACGGTGTCCGTCCCGCTGTTGCTGATGACCTCACGGAAGAAGACGTTCTCGTTGCGCACGCTTCTCATGTGGTGGGCAACGCGCACGGCCTCGTCGATGGACTCGCGCACCGAGTTGGTGCCGGAGGTGATGAGTACCGTGTTAAAGCCCGCCTCGCGAAAGACGGTGCTCGAGATCACGTCGCACAACACGGTGTCATAGCCCCGCTCCGTAAGGATCTCGGTCACGTTGTGGACGTCTCCCTCGTCGACCAGGGTGAAGATGTCCAAGTCGAGGTGAAGCACGTCGCTGGTGAGTCGGGCGGCATCAGTGATGCCCTGGAAGCCAACCACTGCCCGCTTGCCATTGATGTCCTCGGAGAACTGGAAGGCCTGCAGTACGTCGAGCGCCGAGGTCCTCCGGCCGCGTGCATCCCACCGTGGTCGAGCTCGAGGACGGGCATCTGGTGGAGTTCATGCGCTCCCGCGAGGCCGACTGGATCTACCGCAGCGAGTCCTTCGACTACGGTGACACCTGGACCGAGCCCGTCCCGACGGTGCTGCCCAACAACAACTCCGGCATCTGCGCCATCAAGCTCAAGAGCGGCCGCATTGCCGTGACCTACAACCACTCCAGCGCCGCCGCCAGCTACACCAACCGTGGCGCCTGGCCTGGCCTGCGCTGCCCCGTGAGCATCGCCCTGTCCGAGGACGGCGGCAAGACCTTCCCGCTGATCCGCCACATCGAGCGCGGCCAGGGCTTCGTCGGCGACGAGAACAAGTCCAACAACATGCAGTACGAGTACCCCTGCATCATGCAGGCCGCTGACGGCATGATCCACCTCGCCTACGCCTACGAGACCCGCAAGGGCGTCAAGTGGGTGACCCTCTCCGAGGAGGACGTCATGGGCAAGACCCGCGGCGAGAGCGTCTACAACCCCACCTCCGGTGAGGTCACCAAGTAACAGGCCACATCTGGGGCCGGGCGCTGGCTTTGCCAAGCTGGCGTCCGGCCCGTGCCTTTGTAGGTAAGAGAATCGTCAATTGCACCGCACGGACGCGTGCAGTGGTTGCGTTGCGTTAGAATGACAGCACGTAAAAGGTGGCCTGTCTCGGCAGTCTTGATGAGCCCTTGCCCCTCCTGGGGAATTATGATCGGGAATCATTCTGTCTGGCCGCTCAAGGACTACAGACCCAGGAGGAAGCCATGAGGGAATACCTCTCCTCTGCAAGTGACGTACTTGCCGAGGTAAAGACCGATGCCTCAAACGGCATCACCGCTGCCGAGGCCACATCTCGCCTAGCGACGTATGGCCCCAACAAGCTCAAGGAAGCCGAGAAGGACCCTCTGTGGAAGAGGTTCTTCGCCATGATGGCCGACCCGATGGTCATCATGCTCATCATCGCCGCCGTCATCTCGGCCGTGACGGGCATGGCGCAGGGCGAGGCAGACTTTGCCGACGTCTTCATCATCATGTTCGTCGTCGTGCTCAACTCCGTGCTCGGCGTGGTGCAGGAGTACCAGGCGGAGAACGCCCTTGCCGCCCTGCAGGAGATGAGCGCCGCCCAGTCCAAGGTCATCCGCGACGGCCGTCAGATCACGGTGCCCTCCGCCGAGCTGGTGCCCGGTGACATCGTGATCCTCGAGGCCGGAGACGCCGTGCCCGCCGACTGCCGCATCATCGAGAGCGCCTCGATGAAGATCGAGGAGAGCGCCCTTACCGGCGAGTCCGTCCCCGCCGACAAGATCGCCCAGATCCTGGGCCTGCCCGCCGGCACCGACGACGTGCCCCTGGGCGACCGCAAGAACATGTGCTACATGGGCTCCACCGTGGTGTACGGCCGCGGCGTGGCCGTCGTCGTCGCCACCGGCATGAAGACCGAGATGGGCAAGATCGCCGACGCCATCGCGCAGGCAGCCGACGAGCTCACCCCGCTGCAGATCAAGCTCAACGAGCTCTCCGGCGTCCTCACCAAGCTGGTCGTGGGCATCTGCGGCATCGTGTTCCTCGTGGGCATGTTCCGCAACGGCGGCCTTGCCTTCTTCAACGACATGGGCCTGGTGCTCAACACGTTCATGGTGGCCGTCTCGCTGGCCGTCGCCGCCATCCCCGAGGGCCTGGTCGCCGTCGTCACCATCGCGCTCTCCATCGGCGTCACCAAGATGAGCAAGCGCAACGCCATCGTCCGCAAGATGAACGCCGTCGAGACCCTCGGCTGCACGCAGGTCATCTGCTCCGACAAGACCGGCACCCTCACCCAGAACAAGATGACCGTCGTCCGCCACTACTCCGAGGACATCGACCGTCTCGTGCGCTGCATGGCCATGTGCTCCGACGCCAAGTGGGACGTGGCCGCGCAGGAGGCCGTGGGCGAGCCGACCGAGGCTGCCCTCGTGGCCGATGCCGCCAAGCTCGGCTTCATCACCGGCGACCTCGACTCCGCCAACCCGCGCGTGGGCGAGGCCCCCTTCGACTCCGGCCGCAAGATGATGTCGGTCGTCAACCTCTCGCCCATGGGCGACTACGTGCAGCACACCAAGGGTGGCCCCGACGTGGTGCTGGCCCGCTGCACCAAGTTCCACACCGCCGAGGGCGACGTGCCCATGACCGACGAGATCCGCGCAAAGATCATGGAGCAGAACAAGGCCATGGCCGACGACGCGCTGCGCGTCATGGCTGCCGCCCGCATCAACTACGGCAAGACCGCCCCTGAGAGCTACGCTGCCGCCGACCTCGAGAAGGACATGGTCTTCATCGGCCTGTGCGGCATGATCGACCCGGTCCGCCCCGAGGTCAAGGACGCCATCAAGGAGGCCCACGAGGCCGGCATGAACGTCGTCATGATCACCGGCGACCACATCGACACCGCCGTGGCTATCGCCAAGGAGCTGGGCATCGTCGAGGGTCGCGAGGGCGCCATCACCGGTGCCGAGCTCGACAAGATCTCTGACGAGGACTTCCTCACGCGCGTCGAGCAGATCAACGTCTACGCGCGCGTCCAGCCCGAGCACAAGACCCGCATCGTCGACACCTGGAAGAAGAAGGGCATGGTCGTCGCCATGACCGGCGACGGCGTCAACGACGCTCCCTCCATCAAGCGCGCCGACATCGGCGTGGGCATGGGCATCACCGGCACCGACGTCACCAAGGGCGTTGCCGACATGGTTCTGGCCGACGACAACTTTGCCACCATCATCGGCGCCGTCGAGGAGGGTCGTCGTATCTACGACAACATCCGCAAGGCCATCCAGTTCCTGCTCTCCTCCAACCTGGCCGAGGTCATCTCGGTGTTCGTCGCGTCGCTCGTCGGATTCACCATCCTCGAGCCCACGCACCTGCTCTGGATCAACCTCATCACCGACTCTCTGCCGGCACTGGCCATGTGCATGGAGTCTGCCGAGCCCGACATCATGCGTCGCAAGCCGCGTAACTCCAAGGACGGCATCTTTGCCAATGGCATGGGCCTTGACACGCTCGTCCAGGGTGCGGTCATCGCCGCGCTCACGCTCGTGTCGTACTTCATCGGCGTGCACTACGCCGAGGCTGGCAGCGAGCCCGCGCTCGTGGGCATGACCATGGCGTTCCTGACCCTCTCCATGGTCGAGATGTTCCACTCGCTCAACATGCGCAGCCGCCGTGGCTCGGTTTTCACCCTGCCCACGCAGAACGGCTGGGCGTGGGGCGCCTTCGCGCTGTCTCTGGTGCTGACCTACGTCGTCATCGAGACCCCGCTCTCCAACCTGTTCAACTTCGCCGAGCTCGACGTGATGCACTATGGCATCGCCATGGGCCTCGCGTTCTCGATCATCCCGATCATCGAGATCTACAAGGCGATCATGCGCGCGGTCGAGAAGGACTAACCCTCAACTGACATAGACGCCTTCGAGCGGGCGGGGTTGCGACTGGTGTCGCGGCTCCGCCCGCTCGCTATTATGGAGGTGCTGGGTTGCGACGAGGAGGTACCGATGGCAAAGAAGGCAAAGGCGCGCCGCGTGCGCGAGGTACGTGCGAACAGGGCGCTCGATGCCCTGCCGGCGCTCTCCTCCCTGACCGAGCTGCCCGCCTTTGGGGAGCTGCGGGCGAGCGAGAGGCAGGTGCAGGCCTTCGAGGAGGCTCGCGCGCAGGCGGGGGATGCCGCCAGCGAGCTGGTGCTCGGTTGCGTGGTGCGTCTCGACCGGGGCTATCCGGCCATCGTGTGCGAGGACGCTACCTTCAGGGCGGAGTTTGCCACGCGTCTGACCAAGGGTGACTTCTTCCGCGTCGCCGTGGGCGACTGGGTGTGCGCCAGACGTCCCGCCGCACATGAGATGGGGCTCATCGAGCAGATCCTGCCGCGCGAGAGCGACATCGCCCGCTGGCGCGGGGGCAATCGCGGCGAGCGCCAGACGCTGGCGGCAAACGTAGACCTGGTGATCGTGGTACAGCAGCTGGGCGAGCGCGAGGTCGACTTTGCCCGCGTGGCACGCTCGGCGGTGATCGTGCGCGACTGCGGCGCCGAGCTGGCCGTGGTGCTCTCCAAGGCCGATCGCGCGGGTGCCGAGGGCGTGGCGCGCGACGTGGCGGCCCTGCGCGAGGTGCTGGGCCAGGGCGTGCGCCTGGTGGTCACCTCCGCCGGGGCGCAGGGCGACGCGGACGTTGCGGCCGCACGACAGGCTGCCGAGGCGTGTGGGGTGGCCTTTGGCGAGCAGGGCGTGCGCGAGCTGGTGCCGGCGGGCGTGGTGGCCATCGTGCTGGGGGAGTCCGGCGCGGGCAAGTCCACGCTGCTCAACGCGCTTCTGGGACGCAACGTGCTCGAGACCGGTGCCGTACGCGCCTCCGACGACGCGGGACGTCACACTACGGTCGCGCGTCGCATGGTGAGCCTGCCCGATGCGGGCGTCATCGTGGACGAGCCAGGCTTGAGGAGCCTGCCACTGGTCGGTCACGAGCGGGGTTTGGCGCTGGTCTTTCCCGACATCGCGCACGAGGCGGCCGCCTGCCGCTTCCGCGACTGCACGCACACGCACGAGCCGGGTTGCGCCGTCATCGGGCATGCGGAGGAGCTGGGATACGCGGGGCGACGTCTCGATGCATACCTCTCCCTTGCCCACGAGATGCGCACGTCGCGCCAGGTGCTCGACCCGGATGTGGTCATCTGAGGCGCCTGATTGGAAAAGGCAGCATCTAGCTGCGTAAACACATGACTGTTGCCGTGGGGTCCGCCGTTTTTTCGGTAGGCCCCATTCACGTGTGTGGAGGGTGCGTGCAGGCGGCTTGCGCCTCCATGCGCCCCACACACGCACCATCATCACAAAAAGCTGCGGTCATCTGCAAAAAGGGCTGCGACCTACCTTGGGCCTACTGGCTACCTACCCAGCGCGTATATGAGTTCAGAAGCATGGGCTCCCGAGCCTTGCCTGCCCCAAGAATTGATGATGCGGGCCGCGTGGTCCGCTTGGGACCTTGGGGGGTGTTCATGTCAGGGAGGTTCAGGATCGTGCTTTCGCTGGCCTTCGCGCTGCTGGGCGTGGTGTCTTGCCTTGCCTACGCCGATTCCGTCAGAAGCGAGGCGGAGCGCGTGCGCTCCGATGCCATCGCGCGCTTTGGCGGCGAGGTGGCCAGTCTCGTGGTGGCGAATCGTGCGCTCGAGGCAGGTGACGTAGTAACGGAGAGCGATGTCAGCGTGCGCGACTGGGTGTCCGATCTGGCGCCCTCCGGGGCCCTCACAAGCTTGGATGACGTCGTGGGACGCCAGGTGAGCGTCCCCGTTGCCGAGGGTGCCCCGCTTACCGAGCTCAACTTTCGTGACGAGTCCGTGCTCGCCGAGGTGCCCGCGGGTCATGTTGCCGTGAGCGTTCCGGTGACCGAGAAGCTCGGCATCTCCCGTGGGGTCACGAGAGGCGCGCGGCTTTCGGCCTATGCGGTCTCGGACGAGGGCCCACGTCTCATCGCCAGTGACATCGAGGTGCTCTCGGAGCTTGGCTCCACCACGGGGATCGTTGCGTCGCAGCAGGTGACGATAGCCGTCCTGCCAAACGACGTCGCCGCCGTGCTTGCCGCGAGCGCGTCTGGCGCCCTGAGGCTCGTGATTCCGGCCGACGACGTCGAGGTGGGAGGTGACGCGCCTCAGGTGGGACCGCCTGACGAGGTCGCGCCAGACGAGGCGGACGAAGGCCAGGACGAGGGCAATGCCGAGACAGCGGTTGAGAAGGACCAGGACGAGGGAGGTGCCGCGTGATGACGGACATGTGGCTTGGCTATGCGGAGAAGTCAGGGAGACGCGAGGTGCTCATGGCGTTGCGCAGGATTGCGCCGGGGTCGGCGGTGGTGTTTGCCCAGAGCGCACAGGACCTGCGAGAGCGTTTGCATGACGAGGAGCCCGGCACGGTTGGTGCCATCGTGGGGCACTCGTCAGAGGGCGTGTCGGACATGAACCTTGCGGCGGCGCTCGCTCATGATGGCTACGCCTCAGAGGTGGTGCTTGTCGCTCGGGGTGCCAGTGGCTCGCTGCGGTCGCGCGCCAGTCGTGCCGGCATCGCGCGTGTGGTGGATGCCACGGTGGCGCCCGCCTTCGAGCTCGTGGATGCGGGCGGGGAGGAGCGGCTCTTGGCAAGTGACGGCGCTGCTCCCACACGCATGGGAGAGGCTGGTGGCCAGCGCGAGCGTCCGGCGGCATTGGCAGAAAAGGTGCCTGCGGTGGAGCCTCATCAGGCACGGGAGGCACCACTGGTCAAGGCCGGGCTTCCCGAGGCCTCGCAAGCGGGACGGGCTGTGCGGGTAGCCGATGCCGCCCCCATCCTCACCGTGTCGTCTGGCCGCGGGGGCGTGGGCAAGACCGCCCTGGTGGCGCTTATGGCGAGCGTCGCCGCGCACTGGGGCATGGACGTGGCGGTGGTCGACCTCGACCTCTCCTGCGGCAACCTGCATTCCTGCTTTGGGGTGAACAAGGGGCCCGACCTCGTGCGCATCGCTCCCGACGGGGTGCCTACGCCTGAGTCGATGGGGCGTGCGAGCGTGCGCTGCGCCGAGCATGTCCACCTGTGGGGCCCGTGCGAGAGGCCGGAGATGGCCGAGCTGGTGATGCCACACGTGGCCACGCTCCTCTCGTACCTGTCCAACAGGTATGACCTGGTGCTGGTGGACACCTCGACGACCTTTACCGACGGGGTTGCGCAGGCCGTGCAGTCGTGCGACCGACTGTTGGTGACGCATGACGAGCGCCCAGGTGCCGTGGCGTCCGCTGCCCGCATCAGTGCCCTGGCCGTCAGGCTTGGTGTGGCTCGCACGCGCATCGTGCGCGTGGTCAACCTGGGAGATCCGCGTGCCAAGGCCAACGCCTTCGAGGGGCGTGCCGAGGTGGGCCTGGAGACAGCCCGCATGCACCGCGTGGTGGACGGTGGTGTCGAGGCGGAGGACCTGCTTGTCTCCGGCAAGGTGGAGGAGCTGGTGGGAACGGGCTCTGACGTGGTGGCCTGCGTCTCCACGCTTCTTGCCCAGACCCTTGCCGAGCTGGGCAAGCTGCCCGACAACGAGGCGGCTCGCAAGGCATCCGAGCTGCGTACCGGCAAGCGCCGTCGTGCGCTCTTCAGCCGTCGCAAGGAGGCGGTCTGATGTCAGTCTTGGAACGCGTGCGCGAGCAGGAGGCCCGTGGCGTCGTGCTCGAGACGCCCTCCGAGGGAGGGCCCCTTGGCGCGGGCCCAGAGGGCGAGACGGTCTCCTCCACGCTCAAGCGCGAGCTGATGCGGCGTCTGGGCCTGGCGACCGTCGCCGACATGGTGGGGGCTTCCGACGCCGACAAGGCGCGCGACGAGCTTCGGGTCACCTGCCAGGCAATCCTCAACGAGGAGCGCTTCTCCGGGCTTTCGGGCGAGGAGCGCGAGGCCGTCATCTCGAGGGTGCTCGACGAGGTGGTGGGCCTCGGGCCCATCCAACCGCTGCTTGACGATGCGAGCGTCTCCGAGGTGATGGTCAACGGCTGCGACGCCATCTACTACGAGCGGGCAGGAAGGCTGCACCTCTCTGAGGTGCGCTTTGAGTCTGCGGACCAGATCATGATGGTGATCGATCGCATCCTGGCGCCGCTGGGCAGAAGGCTCGACAAGAGCTCGCCTCTGGTCAACGCACGTCTTGCAAACGGGGACCGCGTCAATGCGGTTGCGGTCCCCATCGCCATCGATGGCCCGTACGTCACCATCCGCAAGTTCTCCAACCGCATCACGTCCATGGCGCGGCTGGTGGAGCTTGGCTCGGTGCCCCTGTGGTACGCGACCCTGCTCTCGTGGGCGGTGCGGGTGCGCCAGGACATCGCCGTGGCGGGCGGCACGGGGTCGGGAAAGACCACGCTGCTCAACGCGCTGTCCTGCGAGATAGACCATGGCGAGCGCGTGATCACCATCGAGGACTCTGCCGAGCTGCGCTTTGACCGGCGTGCGCACGTGGTGCGCATGGAGGCGCGCGACGCCTCCATAGAGGGCACCGGCGAGGTGACCATACGCGACCTGGTCAAGAACGCCCTCAGGCAGAGACCTGACCGCATCGTGGTGGGCGAGGTCAGAGGCGCTGAGGCCATAGACATGCTGCAGGCCATGAACACTGGGCATGACGGATCGCTGACGACGCTGCATAGCGGCACTGCCGAGGAGGCGGTGTTGCGCCTGGTGCTCATGGCGCGCTTTGGCATGGACCTGCCTGCCTCGATCATCGAGGAGCAGGTGGCGACCGCGCTCGACCTGATCGTGATGTCTGCGCGACGCAGCGATGGCTCGCGGCGCATCACCTCGCTCTCGCAAGTGGGCAGGGCGCAGGACGGCAGCGTGCGGCTGACCGAGCTGGTGTCCTACTCGTCTGTCGATGACAGCTGGCACCTCGAGCGAGAGCCGGCCTTTGTGGAGAGGTCGGTCGAGGAGGGCCTTCTGGATGCGGGGGAGGTGAGGCAGTGGAGACGCTTGGCATCGTGAGCTGCGCTGCCTGCTGGGGACTCTCTGCCTATGTGGCTGTGGGAGGCGGCAGGGCACGTCACGCCAACGGTTGGATCGTTCGAAGCATGTACCTGCGAATGCGACGGATCTGCACCCTGGTGGGCGCGACGCCGCTGGTGGGCGTGATGCTGCGGCTTGCCTCGTGGCGGAACATGGCCGACTCGCTTGCCCACGCCCTGGGGCACAGGGGCCTCTACGTCGGGCGCGAGGAGGCCTGCGCGCTCTTCGCCCTTGCATCTGCGGTGCTTGCGCTTGCCGCGGGGCTTTCCGCGCGGACGGCCCTGGGTTGCGTCGTGGGCATGCTGGCGGTCGCCGTGGGTGTCGAGCTCTGGCACTCGTCGCGCGTCCGTGCTCGCGAGAGGGCGCTCATCGACGAGATGCCCCAGGTGTTCCGCACGCTTGCGATGGCGCTGGGATCGGGGGAGACCCTGACCCAGGCGATCGAGTACGTGGGGGTGCACGAGCGTGGGTATGCGGGAGAGGCATTTGTGCGCGTTGCGCTCAGGCTGCGTTGCGGAGCCTCCACGGAGGACGCGATGGCGCAGCTGAGCAGCGAGCTCGATGCGCCGGGGGTTGGTCTGCTTGTGACCGCACTGGCCATAGCCCAGCGCACGGGAAGTCCCCTGCGCTCACTCTTCCAGAGCTCGGCGCGGCTGGTGGAGCGCCAGGGCGAGTACGAGCGGCTCCTTGCGGTCAAGACCGCACAGGTACGCCTGTCGGTCCGCATCGTGTGCCTGCTGCCGCTCGTGCTGGTGTGCCTGCTGTCGCTCATCTCCGTGGACTACCAAAACGGGTTGTCCACGCCGGCGGGAACGGTGAGCCTGCTTGTTGCGGCAGGGATGGATGGCTGTGCCCTGGTCTTGATCAGGCGACTAATGAGAGGGGTGATCTGAGGTGGACCTTGCGCTCTTGGCCAGCTGTGGCGCCTGTGGCTGCAGCGCGTTTGCCGCGTCGTTCGTGCTCGCGGGTGGAGGCACCAGCCACTGGGCTCGCGCCTCGCCGACAGAGGACCCGCTGGACGCACTGCTCGCACGCGTCCGTCGCCTGCCACTGCTGGAGCGCATGGAGGAGCAGGCTTCCACGGCACGCGGGCGGGCGCAGTGCCTCAAGCAGATGCCCACGATGCTCGACGTGGTGACCCTTGGGCTCTCGGCGGGGCTCTCGTTCGACTCGTCGCTCGAGCTCTATTGCAGCCGTTACGAGAACGATCTGGCGCGGGCGCTAGGCGCGGCGATGCTCTCGTGGCGGCTGGGCACCGAGAGCAGGGAGGAGGCGCTTCTGGGTGTGGCGGGCAGGCTGCAGGTGGCCTCGTTCGACCGCTTTGTGGGCGTGGTCACGCAGGCGCTTGCCTTCGGGTCGCCCCTCGCGGTGACGCTCGAGCACCAGGCGCAGGCGATTCGCGACGAGCAGCGCTCGCAGATCGAGGAGGAGATCGAGCAGGTGCCAGTCAAGATGCTCATCCCCTTGGGGGTGCTGATCGTTCCGGCAATGCTCCTGGCGATCCTAGGACCTCTCTTTGGCGCCTCGATTTCGCTTGGGTAGCAGGAGTTATGGCAGGTAGTGGTTTGGGCCGGTCGTGTCTGGCCCATCGGTGGGAGAGGAGCAGGAGATGCAGAGACTGTCGACGTCAGGTGCCGTCATGCCGCGTGAGGTGAGCCGTCTGCTCAGGGAGGAGCGCGGCCAGGGAACGACCGAGTACGCGATTCTGGTTGGCGTGCTGGTGGTGATCGCGATACTCGCCATCATCGCCTTTCGCGGCAAGGTCCAGGAGCTCTGGACGGCAATCGTAAACGGGATGAACGCGCTCTAGGCGCCGAGATGAAGCGCAAGGTGGTCGGGAGCCTGGCGGATGCCGGCAAGCTGCTCGCGGGAATGGTCGCGCTGGTCGCACTCGTCCTGCTGAGCCTGCGGGGATGGGGTCGCATGGACGATGGAAGTGCTGGCAGGGCCATGCCAACGCAAGAGCAGGAGGGCCAGACGGAGCCTGCGAGTCCCGATGGGAACGTCACGGCGCTGGCGCCGGACGAGGTCGGGCTTTCGGGTGTGGGCACGCTTGGCAAAGACGGGCTTCCCGTGCCTAGCGCGGTTTCTGCCTCGGACGTGGCCGTCCGCAGCGAGGTGGGAGAGGTCGAGCAGGTGGCGACTCGCCTGCTCGCCTCCTACCGCGACGGGCATGACTGCGTCTTGGCCGATGCAGAGTATTTGGACCTTCTCGGATCGGTCTGGGGTTGCGTGGTTCAGGGCGACCAGTGGGTGGACGTGTGCGTGGTCGAGCGGGTTGACGATGCGTCCTGTCGGGTTCACGTGATGCGCATGAACGCGCCTGACGTGGCGGAGGCGCTTGGGGCGGATGCCCCCGTGGACATGGGTTCGGGTGAGGGAGATGGAGGTTGACATGAGCTTGCTGAGACGAGTCCTTGACAGGGTGGGTAATGCCAGGGGCCAGTCGACGGTCGAGTATGCGCTGGTCATGGTGGCATTTCTCACGATGGTCGTCACACTGGGCGCCATCTGGCAGGCGGGGAGAGACGGAGCGCTGCTTGAGCTTGCGGTTGGGGCCGCATCGCATGCCGCCGGTGACGGTGGTCTCTTGGGTGCGGCGCGGGACATTGCGCTGTTTTGAGTCTGGCGCGCTGGCGCTTTTGCGAGGGGAGGTTGGCATGAACCCATATGGCGAGAGGGGGCAGTCGACTGTCGAGGCTGCGATGGTCCTGCCATCGGTGATGCTCGTGTTTGCCCTGCTGCTCCAGCCGGTGTGCCTCTCCTACACGCGGGCCGTCATGCGCGGGGCGGCCGGCGAGTGCGCCCGTGCCGCAGCGACCGCGTACGGGTCGGACATGGGCGCGTGCAAGGCCTTCGCCCTGCGCAGGCTCGCAGCCGTGCCCGAGGTCCCGCTCTTTCACGTGGGCGGGCAGGCGGACTGGTCCATCCAGATCGACAGCGGAGAGGGTCAGGTGAGCGTGCAGATAACCGGGCATGCCCGCCCGCTGCCGCTCCTGGGAGCCCTCTCCGCCCTGGGCTCGATGCGTGATGGGAAGGGTGTGGTTCTCCGCGTTAGCCTCACCGAGCAGACGCGGCCGAGTTGGGTGGGAGGTGACTACAGTGACTGGCAGTCGATGTGGGGCTGATACGCGAGGTGGGGCCTGTGGCTTTGGGATCCAGTCCTTCGTGCGCGATGAGGGTGGCTATACGTCCCTTGCGGTGGCAGTTGCCCTGTTGGTGAGCCTGTCGCTTGTCTTCGGCACGGCGGCGGCCCACTGGACGATGGCTCGAGCGGCTGACGTCCAGGAGGTCGCTGACGCCGCCGCCATGGCTGGCGAGAACTGCGTGGCGGCGTTCTCGACCGTCGCACAGGTGCTGGACGCCTGCGTGCTCACCATGGGGATAACGGGTGTGGTGGTCTGCGGGGCGGGTCTGGTGGTGGCTGCCATACCTCCGCTTCAGGCAAAGTCGCCTGCCATCGTCGATGCGGGGCGAAGGGTCTTGGATGCCAGGCGCAGCTTTGCAAAGTCGGCCGCCCAGGGCCTCAAGACGTTCGAGACGGCGCTGCCTGCGCTCATCATGGCCAACTCTGCCTCGTGCACAGAGGCAAACTCCACTGGTGGTCTGACCTATGTGGGCATGGCCGTGCCCTTCCCACAGACCTCCAAGACGGATTACTCCTTCTTGGAGCAGGATGTGGACGCCTCTGAGATGGAGCAGGATGCCGACCGCCTGGCAGAGGCGTCGGCCAAGAAGCAGGAGGCGCACGAGCGTGCCAATGCGGCAAAGACGCGGGCTTGGACGGCGGACAACGTCGACAACCCCAAGTGCCTGCGCAGTCGCGTGGCGACGCTCACCAGCCTGGGCAGCGCTCTCAATCCCCATTACCCGTCGGTGGAGCTCTGGGAGTTCGAGTACGCACGCATCCGAGCCCGCAACTACTACTCCAGGCGCTACGCGACGGAGCACTTTGCCGGTGGTGGAACCGACGAGCTACAGCGCTCGTGCGCGCGCAAGCAGTTCTACGGGTATGCCATCGAGGCGCTGGGAAAGATGTCGTGCAAGGACACCGACACCGAGGTCTCCATGAACCTCGAGTTGCTGCCCCACACCACGCAGATGGTGCGGGAGACCAGGCTCTACACCGATGTCGTGTGGCCCTGCACGGGCGAGGAGGCAGGCACGACGCTGCATTGCTCCCTGCGCTGCCCGGGTGCGACCGGTGCGTTTGTGGGTAATGCCTCGCTCGCGGGCATCGATGGCGGATCGGCGCTGAGGTGCCCCGTCTGCCTCATGGACGCGAAGGCCATGGGCAACGTCGCCGACGCCTCGACCAACATCGACAACGGCTTCGAGCACTATTGGCGGATCGTCGTCGAGGCCTCCAAGGAGTACGAGCGCGCCCGCAGGGACGAGATTGCCGCGGAGAGGGAGATGCAGCAGGCGGCTGAGGATGGGCGCTCCGCCTTTGACGAGGCCATGGACGCGCTCTCGGTCGATAGGCCGAAGTTCTGTCCGCCGGGGGCCTGGGGATGCGTGAGCGTGGTGTGCCGCCCGCGGGCAACCGCGACGCCAAGCGAGCTGACCAGCGCGTTTCTCTCGGGCACACAGCTTCCGGAGGGAGCGGCGGTCTCGGCGGCCGTACTGGCCCCCGATGACTCTACGGCAGGCAACACGATCCTTGCTCGAGCCTTTGACGGGCTGCGCGCGGAGGTGCCTGGCACCGGACTTGCCCTTGATCTCGTCGGGAGCGTAACGGCCCTTTGGGGAGACCTCCTCGTGGGCTATGGGTCTGCGTATGGGAAGGTCGAGACGGCTGCCGGCAGCTTCCTCAACGGGGTGGAGGGGGTCTTTGGCGAGAAGGTCGCCTCGTGGCTGCGCAGCAAGCTGAGCGGCCTCGTGGGAGGGGCTGGTCTCGAGCCTGCGGACCTGCGCCTGCGGAAGCCCGTGCTGGTCAACAGCCAGACGGTTCTGGACAAGGCTGGCTACGGCAAGGTGGCAACGGCGCGTCAGGTGCTGCAGGAGCTGCCGACCTCGCCTGGGGAGCTGGTGTCGTACCTGCAAGGGCGCGTGGCCTCCCTGCTCGGGTCCGGCGAGTTCACGGTGGCCGAGCTGCCCGTCCCCGGCCTCGAGGGCGTGACCATACCTCTCACCATCGACCTCTCGAAGGTGGGTGGTGGCTCATGAGGTGCGGGGCTTGGCGTAGTCGTGCCGAGCGCGGGCAGATGGCCGTGGAGCTCGCCGTGGTGCTTCCCGTCTGCATCGTGGTCGGTCTGGTAGCGTACAACCTCTGTCGTTTCGTGGAGGCATGTGCGACCTTCGACCGCGTGGCACCCGATGCGGTGATCGCGCTGGGGGTGTCGCCGGCAGGGGAGCAGAGCGCGCTCTCGGCGGCAGGACAGGTTCGCTCGTCCATCCAGAGCGCTCTCGACATGTCCTCGTGCGAGGTGTCGGTGCAGGTGTCGGGTGCGCAACAGGATCGCGCTGCCGGTCATGGTCTGGGCTTTTCCGTGTCGCCCCTGCTCACGACCTTCACCTGCACGCTCCGATACAGGCCGTGGCCGGGATCGTTTGTGATGGCGGGCGTCGTCTTCTCGCCACCGGTGGCGCTGACGCATACGAGGACGCTTACGGTCGATCGGTTCAGGCCAGGGGTGGTGGTGTAGATGGGAGCTATGACGCTTGAGGTCGAGCGCGGGTTCGGTGTGGGGGAGCTGCTGAGCTTCAGGGTGCTGAGCAGCCCGTTCGATCGGCTGAGAGGGCTTCTCGGCACGGGTTCCGACGCAGGTCCGGTGGCGCTCATGGGCTGCTCGTCGGTACACACCATTGGGATGGGCTATCGGCTCGACATCGCCTTTGTGGGGCGCAGCGGGACGGTGCTCGCGGTGTGGCGCTCGGTGCCACCGGGCAGGCTGCTCGCAAACCGCCGGGCGTGGGTGACGCTCGAGCGTCCGCATCGGCGTGGCACGTGGCTCGCACAGGGCGAGAAGGTTCGCATGACGTTGAGAAAGGATGGGTGATGATGGAACAGGAGATCAAGGGCAGGCAAGAAGCCCGCACGCCGACGAGATATGTCTTCGCGGGGAGCACGGAGAAGAGGGAGGGGTTGGGCTACAAGACGTGCCCGCGATGTGGAGAGATGCTCTTCGCCGACATGGACGTCTGCTACGGATGCCTCTATGACTTCTCCCGAGACGAGCGCGCGCGGTCCAAGGCGCTCCAGCGCCAGCGGTTGAGGGTGGTGTCGGGCCGGCAGCCCCAGGACACGGGTCTGAGCGTGAAGGGCAATGGGTCGGATCCCCTTGACGCCATCGAGCTCGACGAGATTGACGACGACCCGCCTGAGGATGACACGGCCTCATCCCAAGAGGAGGGGCGCGGACAGGGCATCCCGCGCCACAGCAAGGGGCAGCGACGCCCTCCCGCGGATACGCTGGACTTGGGTGCGGTGCCTTTCGGCGCATTGGCGGATGGGACGGACGCGGGTGATCCCGGCAAGACCTGCCTGGTGGCGCAGGCCTACCAACCGCCCAGATTCAGAGTGGTGGCGCGTTCGCGCGACATGCAGGTAAAGGTGCCCATACCCAGCCAGGGGCTATCGGTGGGACGCGACGACTCCAACGACATCATCCTGTTCTCCCGTGCGGTATCGCGCTCGCACCTGCGGCTCGTGCCGGCTGACGACCACGTTCTCGCGCAGGACTGCGGGGCAACCAACCCCGCCCAGATGCATGGAAATCCGATCGAGGGGACGATGCGGCTGGCCGAGGGGGAGGAGGTGGACGTCTGCGGCATCCTGCTGCGCGTGGAGACTGATCAACCCGACCCTGCGGCATGACGTGCTGCTGGCACGTGCGCAGGTTACTGTATGGCTCTGGTATCCTTTGCTCAGGCGCCTATCCGAGGTGCCTGAGCAATTAGGAGGCTTCCATGTTGTCAACCAGGCAGGCAAGGCCCGTAAGCAAGGGGATCGCCGCACTGCTCATCGCGCTAGTTGTTGCGTTGGTGCTGCCCGCGCGTCTGGCGCTCGCTGACGACTATTCAATCGATCAGGTCAACATCGACGCGACGGTCAACACCGATGGCTCGGTCGACGTCCTCGAGCACCGCACCTTCGACTTCGACGGGGACTTTCACGGGGTCTACTGGAAGATTCCCTCGGGCTATTACGAGGGTCGCATGGTCGAGCCCACCATCACCACGGTCGGCGAGATGGTCTCGGGCACCTTCGTGCCCTTTGACGAGGACTACTCCGGCTACGACCACACCTATCAGGTGGATGACTATGGCAGCTACGTGCGCGTCAAGCTCTACTCGGCACACTCCGACGAGGACGCGACCTTTGTCATCGGCTATACCGACAGCAACCTCGCTGCGCGTTATGACGACGTCTCTGAGCTGTACTGGAAGTTCGTCTCGGACGGCTGGGACGTCACGTCGCACAACGTCACCTGCGTCGTGCACCTGCCGGTGCCTGCCGGCAAGCAGGTGGAGCCCGAGGAGAACGTCCGTGCCTGGGGCCATGGGCCGCTCGACGCGTCGGTGAGCTTTGACGGCAACGATGTCGTGTACGTGGTGCCTGGTGTTGGCACGTCCGAGTTTGCGGAGGCGCGCATTACCTTCCCCGATGACTGGCTGAGCGACGCCACCTCCCAAGGCGGAACGGTCCTGCAGGAGATCCTCGCGGAGGAGCGGGCCTGGGCAGACGAGGCCAACGCGAGACGTACCCGCGCACGCAGGCTCACATACGGCGGTGCCGGCATCGAGGCCATCGCCACGATCGGCAGCATCATCGCAGCGATCTACGCCATGGTGCGCTACCGCAGGACGCACAAGGCGGCCTTCGACGACAAGTACTTCCGTGACGTCCCCTCGGACGACCATCCCGCGGTGCTCGGTGCGCTCTACAGGGATGGCAGCGTATCGGGCGAGGACTTCACCGCAACGCTCATGCGCCTCACCGACATGGGGGCCATCACGCTCGAGCTCGTCACTATCGAGAGCAAGGGCATGCTCGGGCGCGTCAAGACGAGGGAGGACTATCGCCTGACGTTGACGAGCAGGGCCGAGACCATGGACATGTCCGACATCGACCGCAAGGCGCTCGACACCATCTTCGAGAAGGTCGGACGGTTCGCCCCCTCCAACAAGGGCGATGGCAAGGCGGGAACCTCCGTCTGCTTCGGCGACCTGGAGAAGGTGGCCAAGAAGCATCCCGAGCGCTACCACGACGCGTTCTCGAACTGGAACGCAAAGGTGGACGCCACCGTCGCGACGCGTCAGTTCTTTAGGGAATGCAAGGGAAAGCCGTCGGGTCGAGCCCTCGCCATCACCTGCTTCGTGCTCGACGTCGTCCTCTTCGTGGCGTCGGTCCTGCTGCTCATCGCGACGGAGGCATGGCTGCTGTTCACCCCGCTCATTCTCCTTCAGATCCTGGGATGCATCCTGTCGATATACATCGCCATCAAGTGTGTGCCCATCTCCGACGAGGCGATCGAGCTCAAGGCCAAGCTCGAGGCCCTGAGGCGCTGGCTCAAGGACTTCACGCGCCTGGAGGAGGCTGTGCCGCGCGACGTCGTTCTGTGGAACCGCCTGCTGGTGATGGCTGTCGTGCTTGGCGTGGCGGACGAGGTCATCAAGCAGCTCAAGATGATTGCGCCCGAGATGCTCGAGAGCTCTGCGATGGCACCCACATACGGTTGGTACTACGTCGGACCCCACGGGCGGCCCTACGAGAGCTTCAACTCGAGCTACGAGAGCGCGCACCATGTCAGCTCTGCGGCGCTGGCAGCCTCCGAGTCGAGCTCCGGTGGCGGCGGAGGCGGCGGCTTCTCCGGTGGCGGCGGTGGCGGCTTCGGCGGCGGTGGCGGCGGAGGTGCCTTCTAGCGTCTTGTCCCGCCTGCGGTCCGAGGGCTTTGTGGCCCAGATGGGTACAATAGACTCTGTTGGTCAATTCTGGTCTCGGAGACTTCAGGGATGAGAAGGTACGCGCGTCTACTTGGCTCATACGCGGCACTTGCCATCACGGGCATGGTGCTCTATACGCCATGGCTGGTGGGGCTCACCCCCTCCGATCCGTCGATTCTGCGTGCGGGCCTCTCGGTCATCTGCGGCATCCTGCTGGCGGGCGGCTTCGGTGCCTCCACCTATGCCTACCTGCACGAGCCCGAGTACCACCTGCTTGAGACGGGCCAGGTGAGCGACACGGAGGACGTGCTGCCCTATCTGAAGTCCATGGCCGAGCTTCCCGTGGTGGGCAGCTATGCCGAGGAGGCGGCGGGCCAAGTCGAGACCATGGAACGCCGCCATCAGCGTCTCTACCGCGTGATAGAGTCCACCTTTGGCGAGACGAGCCTCAGCGCCGGCAAGTTCTGCGCGGTGGCGGACTCCGCGAGAAGCACCCTGCTGCGCAACTGCGCCCTTCTCGCCAACCGCATCCAGGCATTTGACGTCGACGCATATCGCAAGTCAAGGCGCAGGCTCCCCGGGGCCAAGGAGAGCACCCTCACAAGCGAGCAGCTTGCGGTCTACGAGGACGCACTCTCCGACATGCGCGAGGTGCTCGAGGCCAACGAGCGGCTTTTGCTGGAGATGGGCAAGCTCGAGATGGAGCTCTCCGACCTCCAGGGCGACGACAACCGCGAGGACAACACCAAGATGCTCGATGAGGTCAAGGGCCTGCTCGAGCAGATGAAGTACTACCGGTAGGCGCGCAGCGCCAAAGGCTTGGAGGAAGAAATGAGCCGCAATAACGCTAAGTCGATCATCGCGGTAATCGCGGGCATCGTGGTGGTGAGTATCGTGGTGTTCGGCGCTTTCATCGTGGCACGCAACGTCATGGTTCCCAAGAACGTGCGCACGGTGGAGGACGCGACCACCACCCTCACGCGCATGGTCGACAGCATCGACCCGACGACCGCGACGCCCGTCAAGTCGTCTGTGGAGTACACCGAGCAGGAGGACACCACCGCCGACGAGCTGCCCGACCTCGACAACAACAAGGTGACCGCCGAGGCCACCACCAGCCTCTATGCCGAGATCTGGTGCTCGCCCGAGAAGGCGGGGCAGGGAAGCGACGGCTGGATGCGCGAGCTCGCGGAAGGCTTCAACAGGGCCGGCTACGAGGTGGGCGGACAGCAGGTCTCCGTGCAGATCCGCAACGTCTCGAGCGGCCTTGGCAACGACTACATCACCACGGGCAAGGCCAAGCCCGACGGATACACCCCCTCGAGCCGCCTGTGGATCGACATGCTCGCGGCCAAGAACATCAACTGCGAGTACGTGCGCGAGCGTACGGTGGGCAACGTAGCCGGCTTCCTCGTCGACCAGGAGCACTATGACGCGCTCGTGGACGAGTATGGCCAGGCAGACCTCAAGGCTGTGACCGAGGCCGTGGGCGAGGGCAAGCTCGCCATGGGCTACACCAACCCCTTCACCAGCAGCACGGGCCTCAACTTCCTCGTCTCCACGCTGCAGCGCTACGACCGCAAGGACCCCCTGTCTGATACCGCCATCGACGGCTTCAGCCAGTTCCAGGCGAACGTGCCCTTCGTCGCCATGACCACCGTCCAGATGCGTGACGCGGCCGAGCGCGGCTCGCTGGACGGCTTTGTCCTCGAGTACCAGCTCTACGCCAACGAGCCCTCGCTCTCCAAGTCGTACAAGTTCGTTCCCTTTGGCTACCGGCATGACAACCCGCTGGTGGTGCTGCCGGGCGTGGACGACGACAAGCGCCAGATCCTGGAGCTCTTTGCTGCCTACTGCGATGACAACGGTGCCGACCTGGCCAAGAAGTACGGCTTCAATGGCCTCGACGACTACAAGAGCGAGAACCCCGAGATCGACGGCAAGACGCTTCTGCAGGCCCAGAGGGTCTACAAGGACAACAAGGACAACGGCAAGCCGGTGGTGGCGGTCTTCGTGGCCGACGTCTCGGGCTCCATGGACGGTGCGCCGATGCGCGCGCTGCAGGAGTCGCTCGTCAACAGCATGCGCTACATCAAGAGCGACAACTACGTGGGCATGGTCTCCTACTCCGACTTCGTGACCATCGAACTGCCCATCGGCGAGTTCGACCTCAACCAGCAGGCCTACTTCAAGGGCGCGGTCGAGAATCTCCGCGCCGGTGGCGGCACGGCCACCTTTGACGGCATTGCCGTGGCCACGCAAATGGTGCAGGAGGCCCTTGTGGAGCACCCCGACGCCAAGCCGCTCATCTTCGTGCTCTCGGATGGCGAGACCAACACCGGTCACGACCTCGCCGACGTCGAGGGCATTCTCAAGGCACTGCGTATTCCCGTCTACACCATTGGGTATAACGCCAATATCGATGCGTTGAAGAAGATCAGCTCCATCAACGAGGCGGCAAGCATCGACGCATCGACGGACGACGTGGTCTATCAGCTCAAGAACCTGTTCAACGCCAACATGTAAGAGGGCGGCCCTGGCCGCGATTGACAAGTAAGGAGTGTGTCGCATGGGCTTCGACCTTGAGATTCCCGATCCCGATGAGGTGAAGGACCTTGTCAAGCAGGAGACGGCGGTAACGCCCGCCTATGCCAGCGCGGTCGACTCCGCGGCCAGCGAGAAGGGCGACCAGATCATCAACGTCAACCTCGACTCGGTGCAGAGCCGTCGCGAGATCACCAGTGCCGTCAACGACCTCGGCACCGACATCATGGAGCGCTCGGCCACCAAGAACGCGATTCTCGCCAAGCGCATGGGCGAGCTCTCGCGCGGCGGAAGCGAGAGCGGCGAGGTTGCCAGGAGCCTTGAGGACCTGGCGATCAAGATGCGCGACCTCGACCCGTCGGGCATCGACTTCGCAAAGTCCGGTCCGCTGGGCGGGCTGTTCAACCCCGTGCGCCGCTACTTCGAGCGCTACAAGAGCGCCGACGGCGAGATTGCCGACATCGTCAAGTCGCTCGACCGTGGCCGCACCACGCTCAAGCAGGACAACGTGACCCTCGAGCTGGAGGAGGGCGCCATGCGCGACCTCACCAAGCAGCTCAACCAAAAGCTCGAGATGGCCATCGACCTCGACGCGTACCTCACCTCAAAGGTCGAGGAGATCCGCGCGGCAGGCAACGACGACGAGCGCGTCGCCTTCCTCGAGGAGGAGGTCATCTTCCCGCTGCGCCAGAAGATCATGGACTTCCAGCAGCTTCTGGTGGTCAACCAGCAGGGCATCGTGGCCATGGACGTGGTGCGTCGCAACAACCTCGAGCTCGTGCGTGCGGTCGACCGCGCCGAGCACGTGACGGTTGCATCGCTGCGCACGGCCGTCACGGTTGCCGGCGCGCTCTACAACCAGAAGATCGTCCTCGACAAGGTGCAGGCGCTTAACGCCACCACCAACGACATGATTGCCGCCACGTCGCGCATGCTCAAGGAGCAGGGCGTTGCCGTGCAGCGCCAGGCGACCGAGGCCTCCATCTCCCCGGAGACGCTCAAGGCGGCCTTCAACGACGCGCTGTCTGCCCTCAATGACATCTCGGTGTACAAGCAGCGTGCCCTGCCGCAGATGCAGCAGACCATCGCCGACTTCCGCCAGATTGCCGAGGAGGGGGAGCGCAGGCTGCAGCAGATGGAGAGCTCCGGAAGCTTTACGCTGGAGAACTAGCGGCAAACGATGCGTCAAGGATGGGGCGACCGGCGTGGTCGCCCCAGCAAATTCTGTGGATGCCAAAAAACTGCAAGATGGGCATTGACGCGTCGCTGGAGTCTGGTATATTAAACAGGCTTGCAAGCGACAAGCACTCGGCTGGGTAGCTCAGTTGGTAGAGCAGGGGACTGAAAATCCCTGTGTCGGGGGTTCGACTCCCTCCCCAGCCACCATGAATTTAGGGCCTCTGACCTGCTGAAATGGGTCAGAGGTTTTTTCATGCCTCGATTCTGTTCACCCAGCTGTTCACCCTGAGTTCACCCAAACGGCCCAACTAACCCGAAATCGACCCGTTCTGAGGCCACGAAAAAGCACCCGCCACGACGGACGGGTGCCGTTCCCGTGGGCGTGCACTCCCACAGGATGACCACACCGGGTGAAAGGACAAGCCCCGGTGAATGTCAGCTAGTCGAGACGGATGGCGGCGTCGTAGGACGCATGGCCTAACATCTGCTTGATGGTGTCGTAGATGCACGCCCCGTCCATGTCGTACCGGGCAACCTCGGCTTGTGTAAATGCGTGGCTCGGAGCGTTGCCGCCCTCTAGGTATGGACTCCTCGCCCTGAAGTACGCCTCCGAAATCTCGTCAGCACTCTGACCACGCCACGCCAACAGACCGTTGACGGCCTCCGTCAGCTCGTCCAGCGCGTCCCGCTTCTGGTCCTCCCAGCTCTTGTATCCGGAGGGTAGGGCGGTGCCAGCGCGGAGGGCAATCTCTGCCAGCGACTTCATGGCTGTCGGGCTGTCCTTGAGCGTTTCCGTTGCCAGCGCGACCTCATCGGCGTCGAGATGTTCCCTCATGCTCAAGGCCTGAAGCAAACGGACGGCCTCCTCCGATGGAACGTCCATCTTCTTGGGCGGGATGGTGGCCTCCATGGACTTCAGAATCGCCCTGAGCTTGGGGCCTTGGGCGTAATGGATGCCATCGACGGCGTTGTCGTAGGTCTCCTTGGCCTTGTTGGCATCCGCCTCGTATCCTCGGCTACCCCTGTACTGTTCCAGCCGCTCCATGGTGGTCTGGTAACGGCTGTGGGCGTCCCTGAGACCCACCCACGTTGACTGATACTCGCGTGCCAGCTTCTCTATGTTGCTCATTGTGACTAATCCTCCTCGTCAAGCTCAAATAGAATCCGGTCAATCTCGCGGCGCGTCTCCTCGCTGATGGTCGGCTCCGTGATGATGTGCTCGCTCGGCTTGCCGTCACATGTGTCGCGTAGGATGGTGACGGCCCTCATGTCCCCATTCATGGCGGCTTCTACGGTGGCGAGTGCCACGGCGTCAACTGCTGACATCTCCGTCCCCTTGACGGTCACAGGGCAGTTGAGGGCTATCTCGAACGCCTCGCGTAGGGCCTTGCGCTCCCGCCGTGCCTCGCCTGACGCGATGCCGCCCATGGAGGCTATGGACCTGCGCTCGTCGGCTGGTCGGTCTGCCAGACTCCTCAAGTTCTCGTTGTTCACTGGTTGTGCTCCTATCTCTTGTGGCGTTGCTTGCGCCTGTGGTTCTCCTCTATGACCTGTAGAAGCTCCTCGGCCTCCTCGTCCCCGCTGTCGCTCATGCGGAGGAGGGTCCGTCGTAGTAGCTCCGTTCCCCTGACGGTCTGACCGGACACGGGGTCTCTGCATGGCTGACGTAGTACGTCATCGATGGCGGTGAGGAGTGTGGACCGTTGGCTCATATGTCCTCCGTGCCTGCCTTGCGCCTGTACCCACGCTCAAGCCCCAGAAGCATGGATGCCCATCGGGGCAGCAGACGCTTGGAGCCGTGGTCCCTGTAGATGACGCCTTGGTTCATGTCCCTGCCGTCATCGTCAACCCAGCCGTTCTCCATCCAACGGAGGTACCACTCCTCAAGGTCTCCGAACTGTAGGACGTACTCAAGGCCCTCGTTCTCCGCGAATCCCTCGATGATGGCGAGTCCGTCAACAGGCGTCGAAAGCATGGATATACTCTCCTCTCATGGCATGGCAATTCATGTCCTCTCTCCTCATATCGGTAAAAAGGGGGGTTTCAAGGGACGTTTTCGATCGGGTTCATTCCTGCTTCTTGGGTCTGCCGCCCTTGCTGCCGTTGAGGGCATTCTCGATGGACTTCTCGACGTTGGGCTTGCACAGCGACCACGCGAGCTGGAGCATGACGTCCCCGTCGAAATCCGGCTCCACCCCACAGAACGCGAACTCCGGGATGGCGTCATAGAGCCTGTGTCGCTGGTCATCACTGAGGAGCTGACCCGCCTCGTAATATGACCTGTAGAACGCGATGGACTTGACCTCGGCTGCACTCATGCCAGCTCCTCGGAGACTAGGAGGTCGTAGGCATCACAGACGCTCGGCCTCACGATGATGTACGGACCCGCCTCCGGGTGCCGCTCGATGATGCGGCGTGCCAGCGGCGCGGATAGGTTGTTGCTCGCGGATGTCGGCTTGCCGTACAGGTCGGTGAAGTCTCCCCAGCGGACCCGTTCCAGCTTCTCGCGGACGGAGACCTTGCGACCATGGCGGACGGCGTTGAGGACGGCCCTCTCCACGTAGCTTGCGGCATCCTCGTTGTCGTGGGTCCAGCGGTCACAGTCGGCGTACATGAGACGGCCTCGCTCGGCCCGCTCAAGGTCTACAATGGTCGTGTCATCGGATGCCGTGTTGTCTGTCATCTCGTCCACGGGGAACAGGCGCACGGCATTGTCATTAGCTGTCATGCTGCCTCCTCTATGCGAGTCCGCAAAACTCTAGGAGGCTGTCACGGTTGACTCTCCACACCCGGCCCATCTTCACGGCACGGATGGTGCCGTCCTCACACAGCTTGCGGATGTAGCGGTCGCTGCACCCGGGGATGCGCTTGGCGGTCTCGATGTCGAGCAAGAGGGGCAAGGTCTTTAGGTCCTTGGCCTCTGTGGGGATGATTGGATTCTGAACAGGATGGTTGTCCATGAAAAACCTCCTAGGTAAGAACAACCCAACAGATACGGTGGGAAAGTTCCTTATCCCTAGGAGGTCAGCCGTAAGCAATCACAGTGCAACGTGGTCAGTTCCTCGCCACGCCTCGCTTGCAGACCAACAGGCCAGTTCCTCGGCCTATGTCCTGTATGAACAGGATACCACGTGTGCCGTACATGATGCAAACATACGTTCGCATACACAGTTCGGTCACACATGCCGTGACCGCTACCCCTCCACGATGGCGAACGGCACGGTGGTCGTGCTCGGCTCAAGCTCCTCTGACACTAGGTGCGATGCCCTAGCGGTGGCGTGGGGGTCTGCGCTCGCGTAGATGTTGAGCGTCATGGCGGCGTTGGCGTGTCCCAGCACCGATGCCACGGACTTCACGTCCGCCCCGGCTGCGATGGCACGGGTAGCGAACGAATGCCGGAGGTCGTGGTAGCAGACCCGGCGTCCCTGAGAACCTACGAGACCCATGGCGGATGCCAGCGCGGACCACTCTCGGCTGAGGCTGGTCGGATTGTGCCAGCGACCGTCAGTCGTTCCCAGCACGTACAGAGAGCCGAAATAAGCCTTGAAATCGTCGGCGTGGGTATCGATGCCCGCCTCCTCGCAATCTGCCAGCATCTTGGCCCTCCGTGCCTCTAGCGCGGTCTCCATCTGCTGACTGACGGGAACGTCTCGGCGGCTCCCGCTGGTCTTGGGGGTCTTGGAGAACGTGCCGCCTGATGCCGTGCCGATGGACTCCCGGACGTGGATGACCTTGTTGTCGAGGTCCACCTCCCGCCAACGCAATCCAGCGACCTCGCCCTCCCGCATTCCTGAGAACAGGGATATGGTCGCTGCGATGACAACGGGCGTCGGCTCCATCACTGCCAGCGTCATGGCGAGACGTGCTCCGTCCTCGGCACTGAGGCTGTTGGGGTCCGGTGCCTTGCGGCGCGGGGGCTTCACGGCGTCGACCGGGTTCCAAACTAGGTCGTGGACCTCCACGGCGTGCTTGCAAACCATCTTGAGGAGGCGGTGCGCCTTGCCCACGGTGGAGGAGGACAACCCTCGCTTGATGAGCTTGCCCTCCCACTTCTGCACCTGAGCCGTCGAGAGGTCGCTCATGGAGGTCTTGGAGAACGCCTCCCGGATGTACTTGGCGGACTTGCGGTATCCGTCGACGGTGGATGGCTCCACGGACTGTGTGACCTCAAGGTCATCGATGTAGGCGTCCACGTAGTCAGCGACCGGGGTAGACGCCTGTGGGATGCCCTCGGCGTCCCTGATTGCTGTCTGCTCAAGCTCGTCGTGCCACTGCTCCAACGCTCGCTTGGCGTCGGCCTCCGTCTTGACGGGCGAAGTCTTGCCGTTCCGGTTCACGTAGGTCTTGAGGGTCTTGGACTTCTGCCTCCTCTGAGAGTCCTTTACGTAGCCCACCCACGGCTGACCCGGCCTGTTCGTCAGCTGCCTTACGAATCCGTTCGTGTACTCCATGATGGCTCCTATGGTCGGGGGTTCGCTGAAACTGTTCACCCAACTGTTCACCCACTGTTCACCCAACATTATACATCCGCTTGAGCCGTCATGTTCCGATGGATTAGGATAATACCTGATAAACCGATATGTTACTTCCGCCCAAACCGCACGAAAATCGGCATTCCTGAGCCTAAAGACACTGAAAATCCCTGTGTCGGGGGTTCGACTCCCTCCCCAGCCACCATTTGATTACGAGGCGCCCCAGCAGGGGCGCTTTTCATTTTCGTGGGAGTTGCGGGGAGTCGAACCCGCGAGGGCGCGACGTGCCAGTGGCACGTCGCGGGCCGAGCGCAGCGAGGCCCAGGAGCGCCGCCGGAGGCGGCGCGGCGACTCCCTCCCCAGCCACCATTTGATTACGAGGCGCCCCAGCAGGGGCGCTTTTCATTTTCGTGGGAGTTGCGGGGAGTCGAACTGAGGTCGCGCGTGACTGGTCCGTCGCCACGGCCGGAACGAGCTCCTGTTCCGTCCGCAGGAGCGGACCGGTGCCGACTGGTCCGTCGCCACAGACGGAACGAGCCACCGTTCCGTCTCCCGGAGCGGACCAGTGGCATCAGGCAGGCGCCCCCTATAGCAAAGCCCGCCTGCGCAAAGGCGCAGACGGGCTCGAAAGGCTCTATGACCAGGGGTGCTGGCGCTAGTCCATGCAGATGGCCTCCACCATGTGGTCGATGGCCCACTTGGCCTCCGGAATGCTCATGAGCGGATACACGTGGTTGAGGCCACGGCCGATATAGAGCTCCGCATGCGCGCCGGTGGCGTTGACGCGGTCGTAGAAGAGCCTCGCGTCGGGGTAGAACACCTCGCGCGTGCCGACAAAGACCATTACGTTGCGAAGCATCCTCACCTCGCCGTTGACGGGGCTCACGCGGTAGTCGTTGGGATCGAGGTCCTTGGCCCACGTGAGGCCCAGCTTCTGCAGTCCCTGCACCCCAAGCTGCGGATCGGTGTGCTCGTAGGCGAGGATGTCGGGGTTGCGCAGCGTCGCGTCCACCCACGGCGAAATGAGAATGAGGTGCGCCGGCTGCTCCAGGCCAAGCGTGGGCAGATACTCGGCGAAGCTCGCCGCAATGCCGCCTCCGCAGGAGTCGCCCATGATGGTGACGTTGGCTGCCCCGTACTTGTCGAGCGTCCGACGGTACACCTCTGCCGTGAAGTCGAGCGCCTCGACTGCCCCGTGGATCGGCGCGAGCGGATAGAGCGGGACGATCACCTCGGCGCGCGTGCGCTCGGCGATGGTCTCCAAGAACTTCCAGTGCTCGGCCGTGGGCTGATAGAGGTAGCACCCGCCATGCAGGAAGATGACCGCGCGGTCGTTGATGGGACGCCGGTTGAGATAGAACACCTGATGCCCGCCGATCATCTCCTCGGCAGTCGACACGTTGAGCGTGACGGAGGAGGGTATGGTGTAGCGGCGGTTGTTGGTCTCGGCGCTCTCCAGCACGGTGTTGTCGAGAAGGACCATGTCCTTGAGCAGCTTCTTGGTGCCACCGGTGGCGCGCAGGTAGAGCTCGTTTGCCGTGCTCAGGTTGGAGCGATGGTAAACGGCGTGGGAGATCAGGGTGTATCCGGCGGTCATGATGGCCGGGATGCCCAGGATGGCCCCGACGGCCTTTGCCGCGCGCGGCGCCTTGCGGATGGCCTGCCAGCTGATAGGAATCATGACTACCCCTCTCGTGCGCATGACAATGCGATGATGTAAGTCCTAGGGTAGCAGTGTGGGGTGTCGCTCGTTGCGAGATTGCGGCGAAGGCCAATCTGGTCGAGGGTGTCTGGTATGAATAAGGCCGCACTTCGATTGCATAACTCAATCCATTCCCGCAATCAGAGTATGCATCCAGAGCGGGCAGTTTGAGGGTTCGATTCGTTTTGCTTGAGCCATAGTGCCCATGCTACCTGTGGAAACTCGTTTGCCCCTGCAAGGCGATATACATATCCTTTGCGGATAATAATGCATATTCATAGGTACAAACCACATATTTGGAGTAAAAATATTGGAAAATATTACGAATTAATACTCACAGGCCCTCTTCGATGCTACTATATGCTCCGCAATCAGCCGGCGCGGATGCGCCCGTATGCAGGGAGGCATACATGAAGTTTGTCTGCGAGGAGTCTTTCTGGAAGCTTTTTCCCGAGGCGTCGATCGGCGTCGTGGTGGCCGACGGCATCCTTCCCACCGACCAGGTGAGCGAGGAGAACGCTGCTAAGGCTGCCAAGCTGCTCGACCGCGCCAACGTGCTCGCCCAGAAGTGGGTGCCTGACAACACCATCTCCAAGAACGAGGTCCCAGCCGTGTGGCGCGAGGCCTATCGCAAGTTCAAGACCAAGAAGGGCGTGCGCAGCTCGGTGGAGAACCTGCTCAAGCGCGTGCTCAAGGACAACCCCGTGGGCCACATCAACCCCTCGGTCGACATCTCCAACGCCATCTCGCTCAAGTACGCCATCCCCATGGGCGCCGAGAACGTCGATGCCTTCGAGGGCACCTTCCGCCTGAAGGTGACCGACGGCGGCGACTACTTCCTGCCCATCGGCTCAGACGAGAACGACCCCACGCTGCCGGGCGAGCTGTGCTATGTGGACGACGCCGGCGCCGTCTGCCGCTGCTGGAACTGGCGTGACGGCCAGCGCACCGAGGTCAGCGACAACACCCCGCACTGCGTCTTCATCATGGAGAACATCCAGCCCGAGCGCCTGGGCGACCTGCAGGAGGCCGTCGACGAGCTGGCCGGCCAGCTCGAGGAGATCCTCGGTGCCACGGTGACCCACAAGGAGGTGCTCACGCACGAGCATCCCGAGATGGAGCTTTGCTAGGCGCTCGGGACACCGACGCCACATCCTTCTCTACCGACGAGTAGCTCCGCGACCCTCGCCGATGCCCCATGATGGGGGTGTCCGCGAGGGTCGCGAACGTCTTTGAGGAGAGGGGACAACATGTACGAGAAGCTATTCGAGCCCGTCAAGATCAACGGCATGGTGGTACCCAACCGCCTGGTCTTCGAGCCCATGGGCAACTACTACGCGGAGCTCAACGGCGATGCCAGCCAGCGCGACTGCGACTTCTACGCCGCGCGCGGCGCAGGTGGCTGCGGCCTGGTGATCACCGAGGTCTGCTCGGTCGACCGCATTGCCGGACGTGGCGATGCGCGCAACCTCGTGCTCGACAACGACGAGGCCATTCCGAGCTTCCGCAAGATGGCCGAGGCCACACAGGCCACGGGCGCCAAGTTTGCGGTTGAGATCTACCATCCGGGCTGCCAGGGCGTGCCGCCGCTGTGCGTTGACGGCGTGACCGTCAGCCCCTCCGGCCAGCCGAGCAAGCTCACCGGTGCCCCCACGAGGGCCCTCGAGCACGACGAGGTGCTCGACATCATCGAGGAGTTCATCGCGGCTGGCGTGCGCGTGTGGAAGAGCGGCGCCGACGCCGTGGAGCTGCACTGCGCGCATGGCTACCTGCTCTGCCAGTTCCTCTCGCCCTACACCAACCATCGCGACGACGAGTTTGGCGGCAGCCTCGAGAACCGCGCCGAGATCGTGCGCCGCATAATCTGCGGCATCCGCGAGCGCACCAGCCCCGAGTTCCCCATCATCGTGCGCCTGACTGCCGACGAGTACATGCGCATGGTCGGCATCGAGGACGGCATCACGCTCGACATGGCCGTGGAGTACTGCAAGCTCTTCGAGCAGTGGGGCGCCGACGCCATCGACGTCTCCGCCGGCAACTACGAGACCATGAACTGGGCATGGGAGCCGGTCGGCTTTGACGAGGGCTGGAAGTCCGTCAACGGCAAGACCATTGCCGCCGCGGTGGACATCCCCGTGATCGCCTGCTCGGTGGTGCGCCATCCCGAGACGGCCATGGACCTGATCGACGGTGGCGTGGCCATGGTGGGCTCCGCGCGCCAGTTCTTTGCCGATCCCGACTGGGGCAACAAGGTGCGCGAGGGCGCCGACAAGCTCATCCGTCCGTGCATCAGCTGCATGCGCTGCATCGAGAGCCTCATGGCGGCTCACGAGGACCCCTTCAGCCCCATGGTCTGCTCGGTCAACCCCGAGGCGGGACGCGAGTGCGACCTCAAACCGCTCGAGAAGGACGGCGACGGCCGCAAGGTCGTGGTGGTGGGCTCCGGCCCGGCAGGCCTGGAGGCGGCGCGCGTGCTCGGCCTGCGTGGCTTCGAGGTGGTCGTGCTGGAGAAGGCTGCCGAGGTGGGCGGACAGCTCGTCTTTGCCGCGAAGCCTCCCAAGAAGTGGCGCCTCGACTGGCTCATCCGCTACTACGAGGACGTGCTTGCCGACCTGCCGGTGGAGCTGCGCCGCGGCGTGGAGGCGACGGCCGACGTCATCGCGGCCGAAGCCCCGGTGGCCGTCATCTGGGCTGCCGGCTCCGTGCCGGTCAAGCCAGGCAGCATTGCCGGCCTTGAGAGCGAGCTGGTGCTCACCCCGCCCGAGGCCATCATGGCCGAGCCGCCGCTCACGGGCGAGAAGGTCGTCGTGGTCGGCTCCGGCATGACGGGCATCGAGGTCGCCGAGATGCTCTCCTCCAAGCAGGGGTGCCACGTGGATCTCTACGAGATGGTCGACGAGATCGGCCCTGGCATCTTCTTCCAGAACATGATCGACATCATGAGCCGTCTCGGCCAGACCGACACAACCCTCAATCCCGGCCACAAGCTGCTCAAGGTGGAGGGCAACGTGGCCACGTTCGAGAAGGCCGACGGCGAGCAGGTGGAGGCGAGCTTCGACCACTTGGTGCTCTCGCTGGGCATGAGGCCTACGGCGGCTCCCGCGTGGACGTCCGAGCTGGGCGTTCCCGTCATCATCGCCGGTGACTCCGAGAAGGTCGGGCGCATCCAGGAGGCCGTGACCGGAGGCTATGACGCGGCGCGTTCCGTCAAGTAGACTTAAGGGCACAAGTCTTTGGGCGGCGCCTTCGGAGACGGGGGCGCCGCCCCGTATATGGGAGGCATCTCGCATGAAGGTTCTGATGATCAACGGAAGCCCGAGGGCAAAGGGCAACACGGCACGCGCGCTGCAGGAGATGCAGGGCGTCTTCGAGCAGGAGGGCGTGGAGGTCACGTACGTGCAGGTGGGCAACCAGGCCGTGCGCGGATGCATGGCCTGCGGCGGATGCGCAAAGAAGGGCGCCTGCGTGTTTGATGACGTGGTAAACGAGCTCGCGCCGCTCTTCGAGCAGGCGGACGGCCTTGTGGTGGGCTCTCCCGTCTACTACGGCTCCGCAAACGCGACGCTGGTGGCGGTGCTCGACCGCCTGTTCTACTCCAAGCAGTTCGATGCCACGATGAAGGTCGGCGCGGCCGTGGCCGTGGCGCGCCGCGGGGGCCTCACGGCAACCTTCGACGAGCTCAACAAGTACTTCACCATCAGCGGCATGCCGGTGGCGTCGGGCCAGTACTGGAACGGGGTGCACGGGCGCATGCCGGGCGAGGCCGAGCAGGACGGCGAGGGCCTGCAGCAGATGCGCACGCTCGCCCGCAACATGACCTTCCTGATGCGCTCGATCGAGCTGGGTCGCGAGCGCTACGGCCTGCCCGAGCGCGAGGAGGGCGTCTGGACGCACTTTGTGAGGTAGCTCCGCCAAAGGCGCTCTGCGCGGCAGGCCAAGATGCGGATGGGGTAGGCCCGCCCAGGCGCCTGTGCGCGCTTGGGCGGGCAGTTGTTTAGGATAGACTGTTGTGTCAGTGTGGGCCGCCGACGGGCTGGCGGTCTCTCGAGTGGTAGGCGGTTTCGTATGGCCGAAGGTTGGCACAGTGGAGAGACGATAGGTCGCTTCAGGCTGGAGGAGAAGGTCGGAAGCGGTGGCTTTGGTGAGACGTGGCGTGCCCACGACGAGCTGCTCGACGTTGACGTGGCGCTCAAGGCGTTCAGCAACGTCGACCCCTCGCGTCGCGACCGCTATGTGCGCGAGGCGCGTGCCTTGGCGCGCTTCTCGTCGGAGCCCGGCATTGCCAGCGTGCGCGACCTGATTGAGGTCGACGGCGACATCTGCCTGGTCATGGACTACGTCGCGGGCGAGGACCTTGCGGATGTGGTGGAGCGGCAGGGCAAGCTCACGCTCGAGCAGACGGTTGCCGTCCTTGCCCCGGTTGCCTCCGTGCTCGACCGCCTCCACGAGGCGGGCATGGTGCACCGCGACGTGAGCCCGGACAACGTGCGCGTGACTCCCGAGGGCACCGGCACGCTGCTCGACTTTGGGTCCGTGCTCGGCGCAAGCCAGCGTGAGGGCGTGACGGTCACCGTGAGGCCCGGCTTTGCCCCGCCCGAGCAGTTTGGGGACGTGGCGACGCAGGGTCCGTGGACCGACGTGTACGCGCTGGCCGCAACGGCCTACTGCTGCCTTGTCGGCACCCCTCCCGCGGACAGTCTGCAGCGCACGTTTGCAGACACCGTCAAGCGGCCTTCCGAGCTGGGCGTAAGCCTGCCGGCTGTGGCTGAGGACGCCCTGATGCGCGCCCTGGCGCTCGACTACCACGCACGCACCCAGCACGCGGGCGAGCTGCTGCAGGGACTGCGCGGTGCGGCGGGGGCGCCTGCAACCACCGTGACCAGTCAGGCGGTCCAGACGGCCTCGTCGACGGGGGCCAAGACGGGGGAGTCCGCGGGTGCCAAGGTAGGCTCATCTGGGGGCGGATCTGGAACCGAAGTCGGAGCCAGAAACGAAACCGGGACCAAGACCGAAGTCGGAACCAAGGCCGAGGCCGGAGCCAAGACCGAGGCTGGACCTCGGACCGACGGCGGACGCAAGGCCGAGGGCAAGCCCGAGACCAAGACGGCAACGGCACAGGGCAAGGGGACGGGCTGGGAGAAGTCCTCGCGCGACTCTCGCCAAGGCTTCGACCTGCGCAAGCTCATCTTGCCCCTGGCAGTTCTGGCCGTCGTGGCGCTTATCGGTGGCGCCCTGGTGCTGGCGCGGTTTGGCGCATCGAGCTCGAGCACGGGCCAGCAGGTGGCCACCGTCATGGACCAGGGCGTCAACCCTGACACCATCGACGAGGCGACGAGAAGCGCCGAGGTCACCAAGGTGAGCTTTGTGAAGTGCGTCGTCTCCGACGAGGCCATCCAACGGCTCTCCGAACGCAGCCAGGTGACCGAGATCTCCTTTGACGCCTGCACCGGCTTTACTGACCTGAGCCCGCTTGCCGCCCTTCCCAACCTCACCGACCTGCGCATATCCGGCATGGAGTCCGCAAGTCTGGCAAAGCTCTTCCCCAAGGAGATGCCCACGGTCGAGCACCTCGCCATCTCGATGGTCGAGGTCTCCGGTGGCACGGACGCGCTCTCGCACTTCACGGGCCTTACGCGCCTCGACCTGACGCCGGTCGCGGGTGTGAGCGACATCTCCTTTGTGGGTGCCCTGCCCAAGCTCGAGGAGCTTGACCTGTCCGGCATCGACCTGTCGGGAGACGCGTCGGCGCCGCTCGCGAAGGCCAAGGGCTTGAAGAGGCTCTCGGTCAACCTGTGCGAGCTCTCCGCCATCGACTTCGTGTCGGACATGCCCGAGCTCGAGGAGCTGCAGGTGGTGGGCAACCACCTGAGCGACATCTCGCCGCTTGCCGACTGCCCCAAGCTGGCCACGCTGTGGATGTCGCAGAACCAGGTGCACGACCTGAGCCCGCTCAAGGCGTGCGCGGAGCTCGAGGACCTCGTGGCGGACGCCAATGGCCTGAGTTCGATAGACGGCGTGAGCGGCCACGAGAGCCTCTGGCGCGTTTCGCTTGCCGACAACAGCCTGACCACGGCCGACGGCCTCGAGGGCCTCGAGGCCCTCAGCGAGCTCTCGCTGGCGCGCAACCGGCTCTCTGACATCTCCGCGCTTGCCGACAGCACGTCGCTCAGGCGCGTCGACCTCTCTTCCAATCAGCTTGCCGACGTCATGGCACTTGCGGCGTGCGGAAAGATGGAGTACCTGAGCCTGGCCTCCAACCAGCTTGAGAACCTCGACGTGTGCGAGCGCTTCATCGCGTTGGAGCAGCTCAACGCCTCGCACAACCGGCTGACCGACGTCAGCAAGCTCGCGAGCTGCTCGAAGCTCGAGCTTCTGGCCCTGCAGGACAACCAGATCGCGTCCATCGACGCGCTGGGCAACGGCTTCGTCAAGCTCCTGGCGCTCAACGTCTCGTTCAACCGAATCACGTCGGTGGCCTCGCTTGCCGAGTGCTCCAAGCTGCGCTTTGTGGTCATGAACGACAACCAGGTCACCACGCTCGACGGCATGCAGGACAAGCCCGAGCTCGACTCGCTGCTCGCCAGCAACAACCAGATCACCGACATCTCGGCGCTCGAGTCCTCGACGGGCGTGCTGGAGAACCTCGACCTCGGCAACAACCAGATCAGCGACGTCACCTGCCTCTCGGGCATGGGGTCGGCCGACAAGTACGGCGTGCGCTGCAACGTGCTGCTCGACCACAACCGTATCACCTCGGCCGAGGGCCTTCCCTTTGGAACGGAGTTCTATGCGCTGGCGCTGCACGCCAACCCGCTGACCGACCTGTCCACGCTCTCGCGCACCAGTACCGACTGGAACGCGCTCTACCTGCCGTACTCGGAGGACATCGACTACGCCCAGCTGGGCGAGCTCGACCTGGTGAGCACCACGCACATCGTCGATGCGCCCTACGATCAGCAGAACAACATCCTGCGCAGCATGGGCATCAGCGACAACGCGTCGTCGGTGTTCACGCCGCAGCCGAGGTTTGTGACTGCCGAGGAGGCCGAAGGCGAGCTCAAGGCGCTGCGCGACCGCATAAACGACAAGGTGAGCGGCACCGACCGAACCTCGTCGATCGGCTCGGACGTCACCGAGGCGACCGCCGATCCACAAGAGGCGGAGGCCGATGCCGATGCCTGAGTGGACTGACTGCATGCAGGCGTGCGAGCGCGCGAGGCGCGAGGCGGACCAGGCGGGCACGCCCGTGCTCCACGGCTTCTTTGCCACGGGACCGGCCGGCACCTGGGAGCTCGAGGGGACCAAGACCATCGGGCGCATGGGTTCGGGCTGCGACATCGAGCTTCCCTCGGCCGTCGTGTCTGCCCGCCATGGCGAGGTCGAGGTGACCGGGGGCCGTGTGACCTATCGCGACCTAGGGAGCACCAACGGCACCTGGCTGGACGGGGCTGCGGTTGAGGGGCCCGTGGCGCTCGCACCAGGAGGCGCGCTCTCCTTTGCGCCCAGGACTGCGCCAGACGAGGTCGCGTTCCGCCTGGTGCTCGCCTTCAGGCCAGACGAGACCGGTGGCACGACGTCTGCGACTGGGCAGCAGATGACGCAGTGCGAGGGCGGAGAGCCGCGTGACGCGGTGGGCGGCGAGCCGCTGCTCATTGACATCGTCGAGAAGAGCGTGGGGAGCAGGCACGGGAGAAAGACGATCCTCGCGGACGTGCACCTGCGTGTGGAGCCGGGCGAGTTCGTGCTGATTCTCGGCGGCTCCGGTGCCGGCAAGTCGACCTTCCTCAATGCGGTCATGGGCAACGACAAGGCCGAGGGCACCATCACGCTGGGTGACATGGACGTCTATGCCCAGTACGAGCGCATCAAGAGCCGGATCGGGTACGTCCCGCAGCAGGACCTCGTGCGTGGCAACGACACCGTGCGCGACACCCTGGAGGCTGCGGCGCAGCTGCGCATGCCAGCGGGCACGCCCGCGCGCGACTGCGCGGAGCGCGCCGCATGGGCGGCGGAGATGCTCGGCCTCAGGCGCGAGGGCGACACGCTGGTCGGGCGCCTCTCGGGCGGCCAGCGCAAGCGCCTCTCCATTGCGGTTGAGCTGGTGGGCGATCCGGCGCTCTTCTTCTTGGACGAGCCCGACTCCGGCCTCGACGGCGTCATGGCCCGCTCGCTCATGGAGAACCTCTCCCAGATCTCGGAGCTGGGCAAGATCGTGATGGTCATCACGCATGGGCCAGACCGCGCGGCAGACCTCTTTGACAAGGTGATCGTGCTGGCCAAGGCCGACCGCGACGGTGCGGGCCACCTGCTGTTCTGCGGCCCCGTCGACCAGGCCAAGGCATTCTTTGGGGCCGACTCGCTTGAGACGATCGTGCGGCGCATCAACCGTGCGGACGAGGGCGGCGATGGCCGAGCCGACGAGTTTCTCGACAAGTGGGAGGCGGGACACCAATGGAGATGACGCAAGCGGGACCGCTCCGCCAGACGCGCGTGTGCTTTGAGCGCTGCCTGCGCGCCTTTGTCAACGACCACGGCTGGAGGACCTTCCTGTCGGTGGCGCTGATTACCGTGCTGATCGGCATGGTGATGGGGGAGGACACCTTCGTCGGCTACTACGCCACCAAGAACGGTGACTTCGCCCTGGTCTGCGCCTGCATCTGGATCGGCATCTTCAACTCGATCCGCACCATCTGCCGCGAGCGCGACATCGTGCGCCGCGAGCATCGCACGGGCCTCAACATGGGGTCCTACGTCATTGCCCACTGGCTCTACGAGGCGCTCCTCTGTGTGGTGGAGGCCGTGGTGGTCACGCTCATCGTGCGGGTCATGTGCCTTGGCCACTTCATCGAGAGGGGCGTGATCCTGCCGCCCACCATCGAGGTGCTGGTGACCTTCTTCCTCATCATCTTCTCGTCTGATGCGCTGGGGCTGCTCATCTCGTCGGTGGTGCGCTCCGAGAACACGGCCATGACGGTCATGCCCTTTGCCCTCATCGTGCAGCTGGTCATGTCGGGGTCCATCTTCGAGCTGTCGGGCATCCCCAAGCTCATCTCGGCGCTCACGATCAGCCGGTGGGGCCTTGACGCCATCTGCTCGACCGCGCACCTGAACCACATGCTCGAGGTGGCGGGCGGCTACGTGGAGGCGCTCCCCGAGCAGGCTTCCAACCCTCACAACCTCGTGATTCTCTGGCTCACGCTGCTGGGGTTCGCGGTGATCTACGCGATCCTCTCCATCGTCGCGCTCTCGTTTGTGGACGAGGGCTAGCCAGCGAGAAAGCCTGGTGCCAATGGCGCGGGACGCACGTGAAGACTCACGTGCGTCCCGCGTCTTGCGTTCTTGGCCCCTATGCCAGCGGCAGGCCACCCTCAGCCTGGATGCCCGGCACGGCGGGGATGGTGGCAAAGCCGGCCTCAAGCTCCTCGTCGGTGGGAACGTGGTCAACCATGGTGCCGTTGTTGAAGGCCTCATAGGCGGTCAGGTCAAAGTAGCCAGTGCCCGTCAGGCCAAAGAGGATGACCTTCTCCTCGCCGGTCTCCCGGCACTTGAGGGCCTCGTCGATGGCCACGCGGATGGCGTGGGCGCTCTCGGGTGCGGGCAGGATGGTCTCGAGCTTGGCAAACTGCTCGGCGGCGGCAAAGACCTCGGTCTGCGCCACGGCCACGGCGTCAAGGTAGCCGTCATGCTTGAGCTGGGAGATGATGGGGCTCATGCCGTGGTAGCGCAGGCCGCCCGCGTGGTCCGGGCTGGGAATGAAGCCGTTGCCCAGGGTGTACATCTTGGCGAGCGGGCAGGTCTGGCCGGTGTCGGCAAAGTCGTAGGCAAAGCGTCCGCGGGTGAGCGACGGGCAGCTCTTGGGCTCGACGGCGACAAAGCGCGTGTCGGGGTGGGTGCCCAGGATCTTGTCGCGCATGAAGGGGGCGATGAGGCCACCCAGGTTGGAGCCGCCGCCGGCGCAGCCGATCACCACGTCGGGATACTCGCCCAGCTCCTGCAGCGCCGCGTAGCTCTCCAGACCGATGATGGACTGGTGCAGCAGCACCTGGTTGAGCACCGATCCCAGCTGGTAGCGGCCGCGGTTCTCGGGCACGTGCAGCGCGCGCTCGACGGCCTCGGAGATGGCGGTGCCGAGCGATCCAGAGCGGTTGGCCTCGTCGGCGTACATCTTGCGACCGATTTCGGTCTCCTGCGAGGGGGAGGGCGTCACGTGCGCGCCGAAGGTCTGCATCACGGAGCGACGGAAGGGTTTCTGCTCGTAGCTGGTGCGCACCATGAAGACATCGCAGTCGAGGCCAAAGCGGGCCGCGGCCTCGGACAGGGCGGTGCCCCACTGGCCGGCACCGGTCTCGGTGGTGATGGTGGTGAGACCCTGCTCGTGGGCGTAGTAGGCCTGCGCGAGCGCGGAGTTGAGCTTGTGGGAGCCGCTGGTGTTGTTGCCCTCGAACTTGTAGTAGATCTTGGCGGGGGTGCCGAGCGCCTGCTCCAGGCTGTAGGCGCGGCAGAGCGGGCTGGGCCGGTAGATCTTGTACATCTCGCGGATGCCCTCGGGGATGTCGATGTAGGGCGTTTCGTCGTCGAGCTCCTGACGCACGAGCTCGTCGGCAAAGACCGGCGCGATGTGGGCGAACTCCGCCACGACCCCGTTGGGCAGGCGCATGGGCTCGGGCTTTGTGGGCATGTCGGCACGGAGGTTGTAGTACTGGGTGGGAATCTGGTCCTCGGACAGGTAGACGCGGTACGGGTCCTGCTTGGCCATGATGGCCTCCTTTCTGCGCGTTTGCGCATTGAGGACGGCCAACAAAAAACGCCCGTCCTCGACCTATGGGGGTCTCGAGGACAAGCGTGATAGCATACGCCTGCGGTGCCACCTCGATTAGCTGGCATACGGCCAGCTCTCTCGTTGGAAGACCAACATCTTCCTGCCCTGTGACGGGAGCTCCCGTCGCGACTTCCACGCATCTGCGCTTCTTCGCGCCCTCAGCGGGTCCATTATGCCTGCCAGCTACCGCTCGGATCTCAGCTGCCCGTGCTCTCTGTAGGCGCCTCTGCAGGTTTTACTTCCGCTTCTCAGGTTTGGTGGTGCTCTTCGGTTGGGGAGAGTGTACGGGAAGGTCCAGAGTTGCGCGAGTCCTGGTAACTGACCCTTAACGTGGCCTCCGAGGGCCATTTGCGCTCAGCAGCCCAGGGACCTGAGCTGCTTCTGCAGGCGCCTGGCCATCGCATAGAAGTCCGCGTTGCTGATGGTGCCCGAGATCACGGCGCCGACTATGGGCATGGCCTTGCCCACCACCTGTCCGCCCAGGCGCTGTGCCAGGCGCCTGGTGAGCGTGTCGGAGATCTGGGCGACCTCGCGCGAGAGGGCCTTTGCCTCGAGTGCCATGCGCAGGGCGGCATCGTTGGCACCGCCTGACCTCAGCCTGGCGAGCCGGGCGAGCACCGCATCTGCCTGTGCGTCTCCCGCCATCACGCCAAGCATGATGACCAGTGCGGACCCGCTTGCGGCATCTGCCTGGCCGCCGCTTATGCGGATGAGGTCGCGCCAGCCGTAGAGGTAGGTGAGCTTCTGGATGCAGCGGATGAGGTAGCCGTAGAACTGCGCGAGGTCTGCGGGGATGGTCGCGGCCGCGGCCATGCCGCCGGGTATGCCGGCGGCAATGGAGAGGGCGGTGGTGCGACGCGCGTCTCGGCCGATGGAGCGCTTGGCGATCTTGTCGATGTCGCGCGGGGCGAGGCCTGCCTGGGCAGGGGTCGTGTCGATGGCGTCCCTCACCCTGCGCGCGTGCTTCTTGCCGAGTGCCTCGGTGAGATACGCCGTGCGGTTGACGGCCGTTCCCGGCAGACGCACCGCCTGCGCCACGAGCTCGTCAAAGGTGGGCAGCATCGCCTGGATGTCCTCGAAGGTCTCCCGGTAGGCAACCCGCGGCGCCGCTCAGGGCGTCGCGGGTTGCCGTGAAGGTCTGCGCAAGAAGGTCGGGGCGCGCGTCAGCGGGGGAGGCGTCTCCCGCATCCTCGTGGGGATTGGGCTGGTCGAGGCGCTTGTCGGCCATGGCGTTGGCTACTCTGCGGCTGCCAGGGACTGGGTCTGCTCGATCTCGGTGAGCATCGCCACGCGGGCGTCGTGACGGCCGCCCTCGTACTCGGCACCGAGCCAGGCGTCCACGATGTCCTTGGCGGTCTCGGGACCGATGACGCGCGCGCCGAAGGCGACGATGTTGGTGTTGTTGTGCATGCGCGAGAGGCGCGCGGAGTAGGGCTCAGAGCACACGACGGCACGGATGCCCTCGACCTTGTTGGCCGCCAGGCTGATGCCCACGCCGGTGCCGCAGATGAGGATGCCGCCGTCGACCTCGCCGGCCTGGACGAGCTTGGCCACCTTGTAGCCGCTGATGGGGTAGTTGAAGCGCTCGGGGCTGTCGGTGCCCACGTTGACGACCTCGTAGCCCTTCTCCTCGAGGTAGGCCTTGATCTCGTTCTTGAGCTCGACGGCGGTGTGGTCGTTGCCGATGGCCAGCTTGTGCATTGCCATGTTGGGTCCTCTCCCTGACGTGTCGGTTTGGCATTGATGATACGCGACGGACCCGTGGCTTGCACCAGAGTCGATGGAGTCTGCATAGGCTGTGCTCGTGCACACATATGGACGTAGGGAGTCAAGCGGGTTTCAAGCGGGGCTCCAACCGGTCCCCGTCGGGCATAATGAGAGGTGCTTTGCTCAGCGGACCACATAGGGCGCGCGCGGGATGGTGCCCGCGAGGCGCATGAGGGAGTGGGACACATGGCTCTTAGCATCGGACAGGCGAGCGTAGCCGACATCAGGGCGCTCGAGCAGCTGCGCATGGACTACCTCAAGGAGGACTTCGGCGAGCTCACGGACGAGCAGCAGGAGATGCTCCTTGCCGAGATCGACCCGTACCTGCGCTGGCACCTGGGCACGGGCCTCATGGTGTTTGTCGCGCGCGACGACGAGGCGGGTATCGTGAGCTGCGCCTGGCTCCTGCTCATCGAGAAGCCTCCCAGCCCGCGCTTCCCCCACGGGCGCACGGGCACGCTCTTCAACGTGTACACCGTGCCGGAGTTCCGTCGCAGGGGCCTTGCCAGCAAGGTGATGGATGCCCTGATCGAGGACGCGCGCCTGCGCCACCTCGATCTGCTCGAGCTCAACGCGACCGAGGACGGCTATCCCCTCTACCGCTCGCTGGGCTTCCGCAACGCACACGAGAGGCATCGCGCTATGCGCATGTGGCTCTGACGACAAGAGACGAGGAGAGGACCATGCTGCTGTTTGTCAATGCGTGCCTGAGGGACGGATCGCGCACCGAGCGCCTGGCCGAGATGTGGCTTGGGCGCCGTGCCTACGAGGGGCAGGTGCGCACCGTGCACCTGGCCGAGCTCGACGTGGACCCGCTCGAGGCGGCAGGGCCCAACACCATCTCGGCCTATGGCGAGGCCGTTGCGGCGGGTGACTACGACCACCCGATGTTCGACTACGCCAAGGCCTTTGCGCAGGCAGACGAGGTGCTGATCGCGGCGCCGTTCTGGAACTACGGCCTGCCGGCGCTGCTCAACTGCTACCTCGAGCTCGTCTGCACGCAGGGCCTGACCTTTGACGTGGACGAGACGGGTGCCTACGTGAGTCTCTGCAAGGCGCGTCGGCTTACCTTTGTGTCCACGGCCGGTGGTGCCGCGCCAGACCTCTCCGACGACCACGCCTTTGGCAAGGTGCGCACGCTTGCCACGCACTTCTGGCACATACCGCAGATAGAGCACGTGGCGGCATGGGGCCTGGACGGGCTTGGCGCAGATGTGGAGGCGCTGCTTGCCGACGCGCTATGATGGAACGCGGTACCGACCCTGACGCTGCGGGGGCTTATGCGCATTCGAACGCAGACAAAGACGCTCCACCTTGATGGCCGAGACATCGACCTCTTCTCGGAGTGGCTCGACACGTCCCTGGCGGAGCGTGGCATAGAGCGCAAGCAGCGCATGCGCACACGCCTGCTCATGGAGGAGCTGCTGCTTCGCTCGCGTGACCGCCTCGGTGAGCAGACGCCGGTGACCGCCGTCTGCGACAGGGATTTCTTCGGTCGCCCACGCCTGCGCATCGAGATTGCCGGCGAGCCATTCAATCCCCTGGTCATCGTCGATTCGGAGCTCGGCACCTGGGAGAGTTCGCTTTGCACCGCTATCGGCCCGGCACCGCAGTACAGCCGCGAGGCAGAGCGCAACGTCATTAGGATGAAGCTGCCCAAGACTGGCATGAATCCCCTCATCAGTATTTCCATCGCCATCTTGCTGGGCGTCATCTTTGGCTTTGTGGGCAATGCGGTGATTTCGGATGCGGCGCTGGAGTTCGTGTCGGGCATACTCCTCATGCCGCTCTACCGGATGTGGTCGCGCCTGCTCAACGCCATCTCCGGCCCCATCATCTTCTTGACGGTGGTGACGGCCTTGCTCAACACCCGGCGCATCGAGGAGCGCGGAGGGAGCAGCATTCAGGTCATCGCGCGTTACTTCTTGGAGAGCATCATCGCCGTCGCCTTGGCACTTGTGCTTACCTGGCCGATGTTTCATCTGGGCTATGTGCAGCTGGAAATTGGGCGAGAGGTCTTTTTGGAGGTGCTCGACGAGCTCTTGGGTGTCGTCCCCTCCAACATCTTCGAACCCTTCCTGACCTCCGACACCGCTCAGCTGCTGTTTTTGGCCTTCGTCCTTGGTCATATCCTCAACGCCCTTGGCGACAGGGTGGACTTGATTACAGAGTTCATGCGCCAGGCGAATGTGGTGGGCTTGCAGGTTGCAGGCATGGTCAGCTGGCTGGTGCCCATTTTCTGCGCGATTTTCCTGTGCCTTGAGATTTGGGATGGGAGCACGAGGCTCCTTCTGGCCCTCTGGAAGCCCCTGGTCTTGGCCCTGACAATCTCGACTGTCGTGATCTTGGGCATGGGAATCCTCGTGTCCCGCCTTGTGGGGATGAAGGTGGGCGAGCTCTTTGCAAAGCTCTGGGATCCGTTCTGCATCTCCATCAGGACGGCTTCGCTCGACGAGTCGTTTGCTGCGGCACAAGAGTCGTGCATCGATGGGTTGGGTATCGAGGAGGGTTACGTCAAGGTCGGACTTCCCCAGGGTCTGGTGCTCTACATGCCAGTCAGCGCAATCGGCACCATCGTGTTCACGCTCTTTGCGGCGCAGGCACTCGGTGTGGAGGGCAACGCCGCCTGGTACCTTGCCGCCGTCGTCATGGCGGTCGTGGTGTTTGTGGCGACGCCCCCGGTGCCTGGAGCCAATTTGCTTGCCTACGTGGTGCTGTTCAAGACGCTCGGAATACCTGACCAGGCGCTGCTCGACGCGATGATCTTTGACATCGTGTTTGGCCTGTTTGCGAATGCGGCAAACCAGACCATGCTGCAGATGACGATGACCTATCAGGCCAAGCATCTGGGCCTTCTGCACCGCGGTGGGCGACGGGGCTAACCGGAAGTCGCTATGCCCTGCGCGCGACGGCTATGGTGAGCGCCTTGTCGCCAAGGGCCATGCGCCCAAGCTCTATCGAGACGATGCCAAGCCGTTCCATGGCACGCTGCGCCTCTCCCTTGCGTGCGGTGCCAGCCTCGTGACTGGCGTCCAGGAGCTCGAAGCTGCGGATGTCAAAGAGCAGCTCCTCATCGTGACTTTGGTACCATCGTCTAAGTGGCGCCGCAAGTGCCTTGAACGCGGCCTCCTTGGCGGAGAACGCATAGGCGTAACCAAGTGCGAGGTCGCCTCCGCCGATGATGGGGGCCAGCTCGTGCTCCCTTTGGGTAAAGATGAGCCTGTTGAACCGCTCGCCCCGTGCGCCCGCAAAGTCGTGCGTGCCGGCGAGGTCGATGCCCAGCCCGGCGACGGGGGAGCCCGCCGGGACGCGCGCCCAGGCGCAGGCGCAGGTCTCCTCCTCGTCGGTCAGACTCACGAGATGCGTATCGTCCCAGCTATCTGAAGTGCTGAGACGCACGGGAGCCTCCCTCTCGTCATGGTCGAGAAGCAGGGTCCGCCCGTCCTCCACGGGCACCAGACGCCTGTCTCCCCGCGCCCAGATACCCGTTGGCGCAAACGTGACGCTGCAGGGGAGTGGCCCGTCGGGCTCGAGGAGCGCCTCGAGCAGACTGGTCGCGCGATCTGCGTCTGTCGTGCCCATGGCCCCTCCTCTCCAAGCGCCTCGTAAGCCTGCTTGCTGCAGTGTAGCCCAAGTGCGACAGCTCGGGTGCGCAAGGCCCGGGCCTGCCGGCGGGTACGGTGCGCTCCGCTCAGCAAAACGCAGCGGAATGGACGATTGCACAATGCAATGCGTCACTTTAATGGCAGCTTTGAATAGCCATCCATTGTTGGGCGCGCGCAAAGGACGGAAACTAGTATCACTATCAAAACGAGGGTGGATGACCCTCCCTGTGAAAGGAGACACAAGATGGATGAGGATCGTCAGGAAGTCTTCGACGCACTGTGCGAGCGCGCTAGCCAGCTGTTCGGCAAGGACGTCTCCGAGTTCAGCCTTGACACCAAGTTCGAGGACCTGGGCATCAAGTCCGTGCAGGTGTCTCAGATCACCACGTACCTCGAGGACGAGCTGGACATCGAGGTCCCGTACATGAAGTTCCGCCGCTGCGCCACCTTCGGCGAGGCCGTCGACTTCGTGGCCGACCTTCTCGACGAGTAACAGACTATCCACTTGGGCAGCGTGCTGCGTGCGCTGCCCTTACTGTGCGCGCCGCGTGCCCGCACTGACGAAAGGATGTGACACGTGATGCTCGAGCCTCGCATTCCCGAGGATTGGATTCCGATAACCGACAAGAAGCTCTCCGACCTCGTGCAGATGACCGGCGAGCTTGCCAGCTTCAACGAGGACGAGGTTCCCATCTACTGGGACCCCGACACCGAGGGCTACATCTTCCTGCACAAGGAGGAGTTCGGTGGCGTCGAGATGATGGCCGCCTACCGTGTGGCCCGCCAGCCCAACGACAACCAGGCTGACGTCGACCTCGCCAAGTCCGACGACCCCATGGCCCGCATGGGCCAGGGCTTCTGCCCCCCGTTCAACCCCCACACCTACGAGGTTGAGCCGGGCATCGTCTGCATGCAGGACCAGGAGGTCGTCATGCGTGACGGCACCAAGATCTATGCGGACATCTACCGTCCCGCCGGTGACGACGTCAAGTGCCCGACCATCGTCTCCTGGTCTTGGTTCGGCAAGCGCCCGGGCGATGGCATGAGCGAGTGGCAGATCATGGGCGTTCCGCCCCAGACGGTCTCCAAGTGCGCCAAGTTCGAGTCTCCCGACCCGCTGTACTGGTGCCACTATGGCTACGCGGTCGCCAACGTCGACGTGCGTGGCGCCGGCCACTCCGAGGGCTCGGTCCACATGTTCACGCATCAGGACCGCGAGGACGGCTACGACTTCGTCGAGTGGGTCGCCCAGCAGCCTTGGTCCAACGGTAAGGTCGGCATGGCCGGCAACTCCGGCGTCGCCATGCATCAGTGGGGCATCGCTGCCATGCAGCCGCCTCACCTGGCCTGCATCGCTCCCTGGGAGTCCACCACCGACCTCTATCGCGAGAGCTTCTTTGAGGGTGGCGTGCCCGCGCTCTCCTTCAACAAGTTCATTGCCGCTCAGGTCACCGGCCCCAACGGCGTCGACGACCAGGTCGCCATGGCCAAGATGTATCCCGACATGAACCCGTACTGGGCCGACAAGCGTCCCGACTTCAAGAAGGTCAAGCTGCCCGTCTACCAGACCGCTGGCTGGTCACACTTCCATCTGCCGGGCTCCATCAACGCCTACAACCGCTGCCGCTCGCACTTCAAGTGGCTGCGCGCACACCGCGACTTCGAGTGGCCCGACACCTACAACCCTTACAACCTCGACGAGCTCCGCAAGTTCTACGACCGCTACCTCAAGGGCATCCACAACGGCTGGGAGATGATGCCCAAGGTGCGCATCGACGTCATGGACGCCTACGATGTGGACTACCAGGAGCAGCGTGCCGAGAAGGCGTGGCCCATCAAGCGCACCGAGTACAAGAAGCTCTACCTCGACGCCGCCACCACGCTCGAGTCCGTCGAGACCGACCACGTCCAGACCTTCGCTGCGGGCTTCGAGCCGGCAGAGACCGAGGCTGTGGCCAAGTACAACCCCGTTGACGAGGAAGTCCGCTTCGAGTGGGTCTGCCCCGAGGACGTGGAGATCACCGGTCACATGACCCTGCACCTCTGGCTCGAGTGCGAGGGCTGGGACGACATGGACCTCTTCATCAACATCCAGAAGGCGACCGCCGAGGGCGAGTGGGTGCCTTGGCTCACGCTCGACGAGCCGCACCCCGGCGCATGGGGCAAGTGCCGCGCATCCCGCCGCGAGCTCGATCCCAAGCTCAGCCGCGCGCATCGTCCGGTGCTCAAGAACACCTCCAGCCAGAAGCTCTCCGAGGGCGAGGTCGTCCCCGTGGACATCGCCATCGTCCCGACCTCCCGCGTGTACCACAAGGGCGAGCGCTTCCGCATCCAGATCGCCGGCCGCTACATCCGCGAGGGTTGGTTTGAGCCGCTGGCCTGGGACGAGGAGGCCAAGGGCACCCATGTCATCCACACTGGTGGCCAGTATGACTCCTGGATCGAGATTCCGGTCATTCCGCCGCGCTATCAGGCCGGGGAGTACATCCGCCGCTAAGGATTCCCCCGCGAGGGTAAGGTGAACCGAAGGGGCCGCACCGCGAGGTGCGGCCCCGTTGCATGACGCACCGTGGGAGTTGGTGTGTCACTTGTCTTGCTACGCGAGACGCAACGATGCCCTGTTGCGTACTATTGATACCAAAGGGCTGTATTCAACGGTACGGAACACGAGGGAGGAGCTTGAAGGAGTACGGCGAGGAGTACGTGAAGAAGTACGTGGCGGTGCCGGGCTACTCCGAGCACCATACGGGTTTGGCGCTCGACCTCTTTCTCATCATCGATGGCAAGGGCGTGTACCTGAACGAGGACATGGTGCAATACCCCGAGATCTGGGACAAGATCCACGCTAAGCTGGCCGACCATGGCTTTATCCTGCGCTATCTCCCCGAGAAGAAGATCGAGACGGGCTACAGCTACGAGCCCTGGCACATCCGCTACATCGATGACGTGGATGCCGCGCGCGAGATCATGGACAAGGGCATAACCTACGAGCGCTACCTGGGCGAGCTTGATCCCATGATCGCCGATTGCACGGTCGACTATGGCAGCTCCAAGCTGTACGCGGAGTCGGACATCGACGGTGCGATCGATCCCATCCTGGCCGAGTTCTCCACCTGGGAGGGCTGCACGCTCAAGAGCCTTGCCTTTACCGACGATGCCACCTGCGAGAAGGAGCTTGAGTCGGCAAACAAGCTGCGTGACGAGGGCACGGAGGAGTTCACGCAGGCACTCGTGCTGACATCCGCATTCCATACGCCGAGTGCCGAGCAGGTCGAGGGCACCGCATGGGAGCCCGACACCGACTACGAGGATTGGACGTGGCTCCTTGCACGCAGGAGCAGCGAGGACTCGTGGGAGCTTCTCACTTGGGGTCTCGGCTAGACATTTCGCAGAACGGCATACTAGTCCCGAGAAAGTGGCACATTAGCTCCGACGGAGTTGGTGTGCCACTACTTGTGAGGATACCCAAAGGCATCAAAACTCGGCCGCTTTTTGTTTAGGCGCACGGACGGTGTGACACCTGTTTCCTCTCCGTAGGATTGAGATAGCAAAGTGTGCCGATTCAGGCGCATATATGGAGAGGAGTTTTACATGAAGGTTATGGCTATTTGCGCTGGTCGCAAGAATGGCAACGGCGAGATCCTCGCCAAGGAGGCCCTTGCCGCCGCACAGGCTGCCGGCGCCGAGGTCGAGATGATCAACCTCTTTGACTACAACATCCTTCCCTGCACCGGCTGCGAGGGCTGCACGATGCAGATGGGCGAGGTTGCCATGGACCCGTCCAAGCAGTATCACGGCTGCGTGCTCAAGAACAAGGACGACGTGGACGCGCTCATCGCCGAGATGCACACCTGCGAGGGCGTCATCTTCTCCGTGCCCACCTATGACCTCACCCCCAGCTCGCTCTACACCCGCTTTGCCCAGCGCTTCCTGGCCTACGAGCTCTCCTTCCTGCTGGAGATCGGCGTCGTTGACCACAACCCGCACACCGTGGCCGGCCTCATCGCCGTCGGTGGCTCCATGCACGACTGGCAGACCCTCGCCCTCGAGAGCCTGCAGGCCACCATGTTCACCATGTCGCTCACCGTCGTCGACCGCTTCATGAGCCAGCGCGTCGGCCGTCCGGGCAACGTCCTGCTGCATCAGGAGCAGCTCGACCGCGCTCACCAGATGGGCGAGAACATCGTCAAGGCCATCCAGACCCCCGTCGAGGAGCGCACCTGGCTCGGCGATCCCAACGACGGCGTCTGCCCCGTGTGCCACTCCAGCCTCGTGTACCCCGGCGATCCCCACTGGGACGGCATCGAGTTCCCGTACGAGTGCGCCGTGTGCGGCTGCGGCGGCGACCTGGGCGTGAACCCCGAGACCGGCAAGCCCATGCTCGTCATCGATCCCGAGAACGGCAAGATCCGCGACCGCAACAACGACAAGGCCCGCGCCGAGCACCTGAACGAGATCATCCAGACCCGTATCGGCTTCTTCCAGAAGATGGACGAGGTCAAGCCGCTCATGGCCAAGTATCGCGACATGAAGTTCCCGACCTTCACCATCGAGCGCTAGTCAGACCAGACCGCACTGACGCGGGCCCCGACGCAGTTCAGAATGCGTCGGGGCCCGCGTCGCTTTTGCAGGGACTACGAGTTGCCTTGCAGGTCCTCGCGGCGCAGCAGGCAGAGCTTGGGGGCAAAGAGCCCGAGGTTCAGCAGGATGCGGTAGCTCACCTGCAGCATGAACAGGTCTTCGCCGCTCGTGAGGTCCATCCCGAGGATGTCGCGGATGCGGCCGAGGCGGTAGAGCATCGTGTTCTTGTGCAGGTTGAGGATCTTCGACGCGCGCGTGGTCGAGCCGGCCACCTGCAGATAGCAGAAGAGCGTCTCCATGAGCTCGCCGCTATGGGCGTTGTCGTACTCCATGAGGCGGATGAGCGCGGGGTGGCACTGGTCGTACATGTTGGTGCGCCTGTCGGCAAGGGTGAGCAGGTGCATGTAGGAGTAGTTGCTGTAGCGGAAGAGGCCCCCGTCGTCGAGGAGGCGCGCGCTCCTCTCGCCGTAGCGGATGGCGAGGCGCGCCTGCTCGTAGGCCTTGCGCGTCTCGATGATGGAGGTGAAGAGGTTGGACACGCCCACGGTGAGCTTGTTGAGCGTCGCCACCTCGCGGAGCTTGCGCTCGGCCTGTGCGGAGAAGCCCACGTCGGCGTCGCGCGAGAGCAGCGCAACCAGCTGCTGGTGGTGGCGCGTGTAGAGGGAGTGGTGGAGCACGGGACGCAGCTGCCCGGCCACGCGCTCCGTCTGCACCTGCGAGAGGCCCTCGCCCGGGGCATGCAGGCACACCACGTAGAACATCTCCTTGGGATGGAAGTCGAGCGCCTTCATGCGTCGCTTGGTGACGGCCATGCTGGGAGAGCGGTCGTTGAGGAGGTTCTCGAGGAAGTACGACCCCAGCTCGCCGCTCGTCGGACCCCAGAGCTCGGACTTCTGCATCTCCTGCGCGACAAAGCCGGCCAGGCGCGTGAACACCTCGCGGTCGAGGTCGCTAAAGGGATGGTCGTGCTCCATCATCATGACGTGCGCGATGCAGACGCCGCGCACCATCACGGCAAGGGTCATGGTGTTGCAGTCGAGCATGGTGTTGTGCTGCTCGTAGGGGCCGTGGCTGCGGGCGATCTCCGAGTCGATGCGGTTGTCGCGGATGTAGGCGACCGCCTCCTCGAGCACGGTCTCGTTGGCTATCTCCTCGGTCATCACGCGGGCGAGGCGGGTGTCGTCCTCGGGAAGCGTGCCCAGGTGGTAGGCGATGTAGCGGTAGGTGGGGTCCACCACCACGATGGGGTTGCCCAGCGCGCTCGCCGCCTCCTCGATGAGAAACTGCAGCCCCTGGTTGGAGAAGTGCGCCGCCAGCAGCCGGCGGACGATCCCCATGAGCTCCTGGTCCTCCAGAAAGGCCGTCTGGATGGCGTTGTAGCAGGTGAAGGGGTTGGTCCCAGGGCTCAGCCACACGAGGTTGGAGTTGGGCAGCGACTCGAGGGCAAGCTGCTCGTCCGACCCGTCGATGATCACGCAGCTGAACTGTGCCGCGTCACAAACCTTGGTGGGCAGAAGCACGCTGTCGGAGAAGTACAGCACGTCGCCCCGCGGTGTCTTGCAGGCCTCCTCGGTGAGGAAGGAGACGTTGTACAGGTCGCAATCCGGGTCGGCGAGCGATACGCGGCTCACCGTGTCCTTGGGGAGACGTGCAAGCAGGTCTTCAAGTCGCATGACAGCTCCTTGCGAGCCCAGAGATCGAGGCTCATAGACGGTTGTGTGAACACACAAAAGGATACGACTATCTGCCGCCAATCGTTGGGAGCCGAGACCTCGTTTTGGCAACTTTTTCCTTCCAAGATAGGTATAACGCAATTCCTATCCACCAACGGAAGGAGTGGAGCACATGAAGGTAGGCAAGTACGCACGCAGCGTGTCCATCGTGGGCGTCGGCTGCACCCCGTTCACCAACTTCGAGGACCATCCCGAGACCAAGGGCATGTCCGAGGGCGAGGCCTTTGGCTATGCGGCCCTCGAGGCCATCGCCGACGCCGGCCTTGAGCCGCGCGACATCGAGTACTTCTATCACGGTGCCGCAAACCCGTTCATGATCGGCGACTCCCTCACGCCCAACATGCAGGTTGCCGACTGGTTTGGCGTCCGTGGCATCGGCTCGGTGCACCACTCCGAAGCCTGCTGCACCGGCTACGTGGCCATGCAGGAGGCCGCCATGGCCATCGCCTCTGGCGAGTTTGACGTCGTGCTCTCCGGCGCCGTCGACCTGGCCGCCAGCCTTCCCGTGGTGGGTGCCCCCGGCTGCTTCCGTCGCGACTTCCCGCTCGAGGAGATGCTCCCCTCGATCCCGATGGTCTACGACCGTGCCTATGGCCGTCCTCTCGACTCCGCCTTCGGCATCTCGTTCGACAACTGGATCAACGAGTACCGCTGGACCTACGGCCTCTCCGATACGGACATCGACAATGCCCTCAACGGCGTCGCCAAGAGCCTGCGTCGCGCTTCCGTCATGAACCCGCTCGGCTTCTACGACGCCGACTTCGACCAGGTCGCCGCCGCTCAGGGCATGCCCAACGCGGACGCCTTCCTGACCTCGATGTTCAATCCCAAGGTCACCCAGTACCTGCGCGTCACCGGCTTCGAGACCAAGTGCGACGGCGCTGCCGCCATCGTCATGATGCCCACCGAGATGGCCGTCGCCCGTGGCCTCGACCACAAGGTCATCGACCTTCTCGGCACCGGCTCCGCTGCCTACGAGGGCGCCACCCTCGCCAACGAGAAGACCGGCACCATCCGCGGCACCAAGCAGGTCTACGAGCTCACCGGCGTCTCTCCTGACGAGATCGACCTGCTCTTCATCAACGACTTCTTCATGGCCGGCGACATCGTCGTGCCCGAGGAGGTCGGCTACGTCCCGCGCGGCGAGGCCTGGCAGTACGCCATTGACGGCCGCTTCGCCTTTGACGGCGACAAGCCCATCAACACCCACGGTGGCCGCTGCAACTTCGGTCACGCCCACGGCGCCTCCGGCATCGCCGACATCGTCGAGGCCGTCAAGCAGATGCGCGGCGAAGCTGGCGCCACCCAGATGAAGAAGCTCCCGCGCACCACGCTGTTCCGTGGCTTCGGTGGCGGCCAGAACATCCGCGTACAGATCATCCGCACGCACGAGTAGCGCGCCGCGCAGATAAGGAGAACACCATGCCTCTTCTCAAGGATATGGAGCCTATCGTCAAGAAGTTCTATGACGGCGTTGCCGAGGGCAAGTACTACGGCCGCAAGTGCAAGGAGTGCGGCGCCATCGAGTTCCCGCCGCACCTGGGCTGCAACACCTGCGGCTATCACGAGACCGAGTGGGTCGAGCTCTCCGGCCATGGCACGCTCAAGAGCTTTGTCGTGCCCGGCATCCAGAACGACAAGCCCTACCTCAAGGCGCTCGGCGCCTACGGCTACGGTGCCGTGCAGCTCGACGAGGGCCCCATCTACACCTTCGTCGTCTTCGGCGGCAAGAAGAAGGTCGTCAAGGGCCTGCAGCAGCGTCTGGCCGACGGCGAGGTCATCGGCGTGCACGCCAAGCCGATCGACCGTGAGGTGCCCCTCAAGCCCGGCTCCGACGAGATGGTTCCCTGGAGCCAGCTCTGCTTCGAGCTCGACGAGGTCACCGCGTAACGCAACCACCACCTGCCATGGGGGGGTAACCCCCCGTGGCAGCTCACGTCCCAACCTGCCAAAAGGGGTAACCCCCTGTGACATCCCAAAGAATAGGAGACATGCCATGAACCAGGAACTGTTCGAGCAGCTTGCCGAGTTTGCCAAGACCGCCTATCAGTACGATGGCGAGATCACCGCTGACACCACCTTCGACGAGCTCGGCAAGGGTTCGATGAAGATGATTGCCCTCACCTCCACCATCGAGAACGAGCTCGACGCCGAGGTGACCATCCACGAGGTCATGAAGATGAAGACCTTCGGCGAGCTCGTCGAGCGCGTCGAGGAGGAGATCGAGGAGTAGAGTCCTCCTCACCTCTCACGATTGCAGGATGAGGCAGCTCCCATGTCTGTGGGGGCTGCCTTTCTCTTTATGCGCTACCAGCGTGCCAGCCAGCTGTGGCCCGAGCAGGCCTGCACGATGGCGCTGCGTGCCTCGAAGGGGTTCTCGATGTCGATCAGCGGCACGCGGATGTCCAGCCTGAAGCCAAAGGAGCCATAGCCCTGCTCGATCAGGCGGATGGGCTGGTCGGGGTCGCGCCAGGGCGCCACCGCCTCGGTGACCGCGGCGCGGATGTCACGCTCCACCTCGGCCATGTCCGCCTCGGGATGGATGTCCAGCGGGACGGTGATGGTGTGCGAGGAGGTGGGCGACAGCTTGCGCAGCATGGTGCCGTCGAGCACCGAGTTGGGGATCACGATGATGTCGTTGAGCGTCGTCCGTATGGTGGTGGAGCGCCATGTGATATCGGTGACGACGCCCCGGTAGCTGCCGACCTCGATCCAGTCGCCCACCTCGATGATGTGGGCCAGCATGAGCTCCAGGCCGCCGATGACGTTGGAGATGGTGTTCTGCAAGCCGAGCGAGAGGGCGACGGAGGTCACGCCGAGGGCGGCCACAAAGGCCGTGGGCTCGACGCCAAAGACGGGCTTGAGCACTGCGAGCAGCGCCATGAACCAGATGAACGCGCGTACGATGTTGTTGACGATGGAGCCGCGCGGCGCGTTGCCCTTCTCGAAGAGGCGCTTGATGATCCGCGAGGACGTGGCCTGCAGGATGATGGCGACGATACAGGTGACGACGACTAGGGCGACCTTCATCGCGAGATCGTTCTCAAGCATGGCATCTCCTCCCCGGGAGGCGGTCGGACGACCACCCCATGGTAGCGTACTCGTCCCGCGCCTGCGCACCCACGATACAATGGCTGCAAGGCAACCCAAGGGAAGGGGTAAGCAATGGCAAAGGTCGTCTGCAACTTTCTGTCGTACTCGCTCAACCGCGCGGTGGACATCACGGTGGTGCTGCCGTCGGTCACCTGCCCGGAGGCCCTGGGCATGGGTGACGGGCCGGCCACGCATGTGCTTCCGGCAAAGTTCCCGGTGGTCTACCTGCTGCACGGCTTTGCCAACAACCATGCGCAGTGGACGGGCTACACCAACGTGGAGCTCTACGCCGAGGAGCGCCGCATCGCCATCGTCAACATCTCGGCCGAGAACAAGGCCTATGCCAAGATAGGCGCGGACGACTTCAAGCGCTTTGTGGAGGAGGAGCTGCCCGAGTTCGTGTGCAACTACTTCCCGGTCTCAAGCGCACCCGAGGACACCTACATCGCCGGCCTCTCCATGGGCGGCTACGGCGCCTTCGTGCACGGGCTCACGCATCCCGAGCGCTACCACGCAATCGGCGCCTTCTCCGCGGGCGTGCACATCAACCCGGCGACGTTTGCGGCCGACCCCATGGCGGCCGACCAGGGCGAGACCGATCCCGCCTACGACGTGCACGCGCTGGCCAAGGCGGTGGCCGCCTCCGGCGAGGACTTCCCGCCCATCTACGACGCCTGTGGCACCGAGGACTTTCTCCTTGCCCCCAACCAGGCCTTTGCGTCCGAGCTCGCCGAGCTGGGAGCGGACGTCACCTGGAAGGAGGTCGGCGGCTTTGGCCACGAGTGGCGCTTCTGGGACCAGCAGGTGGAGCAGTTCTTGGACTGGCTGCCGCGCGAGGACGTCTACGCCAAGATGGGCAAGCGCAGCTGCTAATGCGACATGAGACAAGGGGAGCGGCCCTTGTCTCATCCGAGAAGGAAAATCCGAGCCTGGTGCACTGTATCGGCATCGCTAGAAGGAAAATCCGGAGCTGGCGCACTCGCGTCTGGAATCGAGTGCACCGCGGCCGCATTTTTCATGCCAGAATGATTGCTGCCGAGAGAAGCAGGTGCCTGCCCCCTTGTTACCGCTCGATAGGGGCTTGAACGCGAAGACGGCGGCCGTCTGGGGTCGCCGTCTCTTGTCATGCTTGGGTGTCAGCCGCGCCACGTGCGGCCCTTGCCCCTAGAAGTAGCTCACGCGAATGCGCTTGCCCATTCTGGTGAGGCAGTCCGACAGCTCCTTGACGATGCTCATCTTGATGTTGAAGTTGATCGGCAGGTCGGGGTTCTGGTGGGCGGGGTTGACCGCGCGGCCGACGAAGAAGTTGATGTCGGTTGCCTCCTCAAACAACAGCTGGCATATGCGCGAGGCGCCGTCGTGACCGTAGTTCCACTCCTCGTAGCTCTTGTTGTCCTGCAGGTAGTTCTGGGCGTACTCCACCACCTTGCTCATGGTGACGACGCCCTCCGTCACCAGGTCGACGCCCTCGATCTCGGAGATGGGCGGCACGCCGGTCTTGGTGTCGTAGCTCATCTTCGCCTTCAGCGGCTTGCGCAGGTACTTTGCCACGATGGTCGCCGTCGTGCCTCCGCAGACGATGTGCTTGCCCCCCTTGGAGAAGAACAGGCTCATCATCTTGTTGTTGTCGTCGCGGTCCGCCGGCGGCCCAAACAGGATGTTCATCGGGTTGCGTCGCCTGACGCGGACGACGACCGCGGTGGCGTCGTCGAGCGGCTTGTGGGCATACAGCTTGTCGCACTCGTCGATGAGCATCGTGCACAGCACCTTTGCCGTGTAGCCCACCAGCGACATGTCGGCCACAAACTGGGCGATGTCCTCGCGCTTCCAGTCGTTGTTGTAGGTCTTGTCGGCGCTTGCGTGGGGGCAGCCGTCGCTCATGGCCACGAGGACGTCGTCCTCCTGCAGGCGGATCGTGGACTGGTAGATCTTCTTGTCCTCGATGTTCAGCTCGGTCATGGGGTAGTCGGTGACGTCGCCGTCCCTGATGAGGATGACCTCGGGGTTGTCGTACTGGATGATCTCGGCGGTGTGGTTGCGCACCAGGTTGATGATCGTGAAGGTGGAGTAGGCGACCCCGTGCCTGCCGGTGACGGGCAGCGTCGAGGCGATGGTTGACACGCACTCCTCGAGCGAGAGGCCCTCGGCCATCATGGTGGAGATGATCTTGGACGTCAGCGTGGAGAGGATGCTTGCCTGCACGCCGCTGCCAAGTCCGTCGGCAAGGACGATGACGGTGGAGCCATCCTCGGTGTTCACCACGTCGACGTGGTCTCCGCAGAGCTCCTCGCCTGCGTGGTTGATGCTCCTGTAGCCGATATCGGCGCATAGATCATTCATCGGCGATGGACTCCTTCAGCTTGGACAGGGCGATCTTGGTCTCTGCCGTCGTCTCGCCGAGAAGCGAGGCGATCTCCTGCACGATGCGCATCTGCCGCTCGACGACCTCGTCGGCCACCTGCACGGTCTCGTGGCTGATCTCCTCCCGGCGCTGGCGCTCCTCCTCCTCGGCCGTCACGTCGTGCATGATGCAGACGATCATGCGGCCGTCCTCGGCCGGGACGATGGTCTCGTCGACGTAGCGCTGGTACTCGGCCAGGTAGGACCTCTTGTTGTAGATGCCCCTCTTGGTGCGCTTGACGTCCAGGAACGGCTTGGGCTCGAGGATGCGCACCACCGGCTCGCCGAGGACGTCCGACGCGAAGCGCACGTTGAGCAGGTGAAGCGCGGCGTCGTTGAGCTGCTGCACCTCGAGGGTCTCGTTGACGACGATGAGCGCGTTGGGGCTGTTCTTGACGATGGCGTCCGAGAAGCTCTCCGCCTTGTCCTTGAGGAACGGCAGGCACATGGAGATGTCCGCCTTGCCCTGGTAGATCGCCACGGCCTTCTCGCGGCAGGTGTCGTAGCCGCAGGAGCCGCAGTTGAGCTCGTCGCTGGGCTTGAACTTGCCCATCTGGCGGAGGATCTCGACGACCTCGTAGTCCGACGGCATCCTCTTCTGGTGGTCGATGGGCTCGAAGAGGTGCTTGATGGCGGAGATCTCCGGCTGCTCCACGTCAAAGTCGCGCGTGCCGGCGTACGTGGCCACCGCCATGTAGTCCTTCACGGGGTTGCAGCGGTACTTCTCCATCACGGGGCCGCCGATGCAGCTGCCCGAGCAGGCCGACATCTCGATAAAGCACTTGTGGATTTTGCCCTGGGCGATGTCCTCGAGGGCGGCGATGCAGGTCTCCACACCGTCAAGCGCCATGTAGGTGTAATCCGGTGCGTCCTGAGCCATGGTCTTGAGGATTCCGCCCGTGGTGGGGAAGAACCGCGCGCGGCTCTTGTCCTCGGGGATGACCTCGCGCCTGAGCTCGACGCCCTCATCCTCGAGCCACTGCGTCAGCTCCTCGAAGGTCAGGACGGCATCCACCACGTCCTCGTACTGCTCGCCCTCGTCCTTCTTGGCGACGCACGGGCCGACAAACACCGTCTTGGCGCCCGGGATGCGCCGCTTGATGTCCATGCAGTGCGCCACCATGGGGGACACGACGTCGGCGAGGTAGGGGAGCTGCTCGGGGAAGTACTTGCGAATCAGCAGGTTGACCGAGTGGCAGCAGGACGAGATGACGATGTCGTGGTTCTCCTCCTTGAGCATGCGGTCGTACTCGCGCTTGACCATCGTCGCGCCGATGGCGGTCTCCTCCACGTCGCTGAACCCCAGCTTCTTGGCTGCCTCGCGCATAGCCTCGATGCCCACGCCCTCGTAGTTGGCGATGAACGACGGTGCAAGGCTCATCACCACCGGGTCTCCGGTGCCAATCAGCACCTTGACCTTCTCGGTCTCGTCCACGATCTGCTTGGCGTTCTGCGGGCAGACGACAAAGCAGTGGCCGCAGAGGATGCACTCGTCGTCGATGATGTGCGCCTGCTCCGCGGAGAAGCGGATCGATTTGACCGGGCAGTGACGGATGCACTTGTAGCAGTTCTTGCAGTTTGACTTCTTCAGTCTCAGACAGCTTGTCATGGGTCCTCTCCAGGTTGATCCAAAAGACGGAGCCACCCGCAATGGGTGGCGTCAACCACATTCAGAGTATCTGATTTGTCTGACACCAGAAGCAATGAATGGCATTAATTGCGGGATGGTCCGCAAGGGACTGTGGCCCGTTTGGCGCCGGTTGTCTCGTGGGGTCTAGAGCACGAGGTACGAGATGCCGGCAAACGAGACGGACTCGACGGTGAGGTCCTTGACGGCGCCCGCGTAGTCGGTGGTGCTCTCGTCGGCGACCGGCTGGCCAAACGTGATCAGGTAGGCGAACGATCCCTTGGAGGCGCTGCAGTCGGTCTGGCTGCCGTTGACCACGAGGCTGTCGATGACGTAGCCCTCCGCCGCGAGGTCTGCCCCCCGCTTGCCGGCGAGGGCGCCAAGCTCCTCCTCGGAGGGCACGCTCTCGGCGATGATGTCCTGCTGCGTGACCGCAAGGGGAGCGAGAAGCTCCTGGGCCTTGGCATCGTCGCCAAACTCCACCTCGCTCAGGCTCTGGTACATGCCCTTGGGCAGGTCGGCCTCGATGCGATAGCACGTGCCGTTGACGTTGAACGCGCAGGTGTAGTGCGTCTCGTCATACTGCGATATGAAGTCGGAGTAGTCGTTGGCAAAGATGTCGCCCAGCGTCGCGAAGCTGGCGTCTGCTGCACTCTGGGATGCCGAGGGGGCCGCGCTGGCATCGCTGGTGCTGGCTCCGGTCTGACTTCCGCATGCGCCGAGTCCGCTTGCCATCGTGGCGGCCAGTGCTGCCATGACCAGAAGTTTGCCTCTCATAGTGCCTCCCTCGAGATTTTCAGATGCGCACTATTAAGGCACATATCTCGTTCAAGGTTTGATACGTATGCACTTAACGGTACAAATTGACAACTGAGTGCGCTCCAATGCGCGTCGCGGCGGGCCTAATGGGTGCTTGGTGCCGCACTCAGGTCGAGGCTGAGGTCGACGGGAGTCCCGATGCCGGCGACCGTTCCGCTGCTAGTGTACTGCCACAGCGAGAAGGGCTCTTCGCGCGAGGGGGTCTCAGCGTATTCTGCAAACCATACGCGTACGTCCGAGAGCTGCGCGGTGTCAAGGTGCTGCAGGTCATACCTGTTGCCATAGATCACGGGCTCATAGCCGCCATCCGCGATGACGTTGCAGAAGGTGCGCGCGCACGCGGTTGCCGTGGCGCCGTCTATGGCCGCGATCCTGTGTCCGCCGGTGGGCTCGTAATCAAAGACGACGGGGTAGGCAAGCTCGCGCCCCGCCAGCAGGTCGAGCGTGAACAGGGCCTCCTCGCGCGCCTCGTCAGCGGTGGTTGCCTGCGAGAAGAAGTAGACGCCGCAGGGCAGCCCTGCCTCGCTCGCACCCGCGTAGTTCTGCTCGAAGCAGATGTCCTCGTGCAGGTAGCCGTCGGTGTTGCCGCGCCAGCCCACGCGAATCATGGCAAAGCCGATGCCGTCGGAGGCCACAGCCTGCCAGTCGATGTCGGCCTGGTAGGCCGACACGTCGACTCCGGTTGGGCACACGATGTCGGCCGCCCCCTCGTAGACGCAGCGGCCGCCCACCACTCGGAAGCTGTTGCGGTTATAGTAGGGTTCCGCTGCGGGAGAGCCCTCCCACGAGCCCTCGTACGAGTGGTCGTAGCCGCGATCGAACAGGCACGATCTGAGCAGGACGATCACGCCGAGGGTGAGGACGACCCATGCGACCACCAGCGCGCAGCCGCAGCCGCGGTGCCTGGGTTGGGAATGTCTGCCCATGGAGCCTGCCTCTGTGTCGTGACCAATATCGCTGCCCTGATGATAGGGGAAGCCATGGGAGGGCGCCAAAGAGTGCTGCAGGGCGGCGGATTTGCGACGGGCTTGTGAGGCCGCACAAGCAAGTCGAGGATGAATCCAGCAATGTTTGGCGGGGCATCCATAGTTTGGGCGCCCCGCGCCAGTGACAATTGATAACAGCTAGAACTATGTCGTTACACCGACGAGAGGAGCAACACATGGACCTTATGGAGCAGCTGCGCGACAAGGCACGTGCCGACGTGCAGAAGGTGGCCTTCTTCGAGGCTGACGACCCCAAGATGATGGAGGTCGTGGGCGAGCTCACCAAGGAGGGCCTGGCCGAGTGCTACATCGTGGGTGACGCCGAGACCCTGCGTGCCACCGCCGAGCAGGCTGGCGTCGACCTTGAGGGCATCCACGTCGTCGACCTCGCCGACGCCGAGGCCAACGAGGCCTTCGCCGTGCGCTTCGAGGCCGAGCCCGACTGCCCCTTCAAGCCAAAGGCCGTCCGTCGTCGCTCGAAGAAGCCCATGGACCGCTGCCTCATGATGCAGCGCATCGGCGACGTCGACATCACCTTCGGTGGCCTGTGCTGCTCCACCGGCGACGTCATCATCGGCGGCCAGACCATCATCGGCCTTGCTGACGGCATCGAGACCATTTCCAGCCTGGGCATCTTCAACATCCCCGGCTGGGAGGGCAGCGAGGGCCATCTCATGGGCTTCGGCGACGCCGCCGTGTGCGTCGACCCCGACCCCGAGCAGCTTGCCTCCATCGCCATCACCTCCGCCGAGACCGTCCACGCCCTCATGGGCTGGGAGCCGCGCGTGGCCATGCTGAGCTACTCCACCGACGGCTCTGCCGAGTCCGAGAAGGTCGACAAGGTGCGCGAGGCCGTGCGCATCGCCAACGAGCAGCGTCCCGACCTCGCCATCGACGGCGAGTTCCAGCTTGACTCCGCCATCGTTCCTGCCGTCGCCGCCAAGAAGGTGCGTCGCGAGAGCGCCGTTGCCGGCAAGGCCAACGTGCTCATCTGCCCCGACATCAACGTGGGCAACATCGGCGTCAAGCTCGTGCAGAACTTCGCGCACTACGGCCCCATGCTCCAGGGCTTCAAGAAGATCGTCTGCGACTGCAGCCGCTCCGCGCCGGTCTCCGAGCTCGTCGGCAACGTCGTCATGAGCTGCGTGCGCAGCCAGGCCCTCAAGGAGGCGTAAGAGATGGCAGACAAGACCTACCGCATCCTGGTCATCAACCCCGGCTCCACCTCCACCAAGGTCGGCGTCTTTGACGGCGAGACCGAGGTCTTCACCAAGAACGTCGCGCACGAGGCCGAGAAGCTCGCCGAGTTCAAGAGCGTCTCCGACCAGATGCCCTACCGCCGCGACCTCATCCTTCAGGCGCTGGCCGAGAACGACGTGGACCTCTCCACCATCGACGCCTTCGTCGGTCGTGGCGGCGGCCTGCTCGCCCTCGAGGGCGGCACCTATGCCGTCAACGACGTCATGCTCGACCACGCCTACCGTGGCGCCAACGGCGTGCAGCACCCCGCCCAGCTGGGCAGCCAGCTCGCCAATGCCTTTGCCACCCAGGCCGGCAGGCCCGCCTTCGTGGTCAACCCGCCCGACACCGACGAGCTCTGCGACCTCGCCCGCATGACCGGCATCAAGGGCGTCTACCGCAACGTGCACCTGCACGCGCTCAACCTCAAGGAGACGGCCATCCGCCACGCCCACGGCATGGGCAAGCGCTACGACGAGTGCAACTTCATCGTCTGCCACATCGGCGGCGGCATCTCCATCTCCGCGCACAAGGCCGGCAAGATGATCGACGGCTACGACATCGTGGGCGGCGAGGGCATGATGGCCCCCACGCGCTGCGGCGCCGTGCCCGTGGCCGAGGTCCTCAACTACCTCGAGGCCGGGCACTCCATCAAGGAGGTCCGCGGCATGTGCATGAAGACCGGCGGCTTCGTCGACCTTCTGGGCACCTCCGACGCCATCGAGGTCTGCGACCGCGCCGCAGCCGGCGACAAGGCTGCCGCCCGTGCCTGGGACGCCATGCTCTACCAGATCAACAAGTACATCGGCTCGATGGCCACCGTGCTCGGCGGTAAGGTCGACGGCATCCTGCTCGGCGGCGGCATGGTCCACAACAAGGGCCTCGTCAAGAGCATCGAGGACAACTGCGGCTGGATCGCCCCCGTCTCCGCGTACCCCGGCGAGTTCGAGCTCGAGGCCATGGCCGCCGGCGCCATCCGCGTGCTCGACGGCGAGGAGGAGCCCAAGACCTACACGGGCGTCCCCGTGTTTCAGGGCTTCGACGACTAGCGACAAACCCTGCCTTTACGATGGGGCGGCTCATCTCGTTCGCCGCGAACGAGGGGGTCGCCCCATCCACTGATTCCGCGCCATCTGAAAGGAAGCCCCATGATCAAAGACCCCCGTCTCGCCCTTGCCATCTCCATCGGCCTGCTGCCGCCCATCTGGGCGGTCGTCTCGGGACATCTTGGCATTACCTGCGGAGCCGTCGCGCTCATCTGCGCTGGCATCTTCGTGACCGCAGGCAACAAGGTGGAGCTGGGCCTTCCCATGTCCCTGGGCTTTCTGCTCTCTGACCTCATGGCGGTCTGCGCCATCTGGCTTATGGAGAACCTGCCCTTCCCGGGCGACGGCAACACCTTCATCACGCTGGCGGTGCTGGGCTTTTTGGCAGTCCTGCTCTGCACGCGCCTGGAGAAGGTCTTCTTCCTGCCCGCCGTGCTCTCCGGTTGGGCGGTTGGCCTCACCGTCATGGGCCCGCTGGGGTTTGCCAACCTTGGGTCCATGCCCATCCAGGTGGGCGTCGCGATGCTCGCGGGCGTCTGGTACGCCGGCTGGGTGGTCGACGTCTTCTCGCGCATGATCGGTCCCAAGGAGGGCTAACGGCTCCCTGTGCCCTAATCTTGGTGCAAACGCACAGATTTGTAGCCCTATCGTCGCAAAAGCTCGAACGCTCAACCAAAGGAATGAGCAATCGAAGAACCTACCCTTTTAGGTTGGTATCGGACGCCCATCTGGGCTTAAGAGAAAGAAGGCTCCCATGCCTATGAAGACCTCCACGCGCTTCGTGAAGGCGGCCATCCTCAACACGTGCGTTGCCCTCGTGCTCTGCACGCTGTGCGAGTTCCTCGCCCTCTATGTGTTCAAGACCGCCGACGCCTCCAACGGCTGGATCTGGCCCATGTTCTTCATCAACTTCGTGTTCTCGTGGTGCATCGCCACCATCCTGGGCATGATCCCCGCCATCGTGGACTTTGGCTTCAACTGGGCCATGAAGCGCTCCAACCCCTCCGAGGGCGCCAAGTTCGGCCTGCTGGTCAACATCCCCATCAACACCATCTACTCCGTCATCCTGGGCTACCTGGTCGGCGCCCTTGACGCCTGCGTGCTCGGTGGCGCTCCCTTCATCGCCTCCGTGTTCGGCTTCTTCCAGAACATCATCCCGGTGTGGATCGCCTGCTTCATCGTGACCTTCCTGCTCAATGGTCCTGTCGAGGGCCTGGCTCGCAAGCTCTGCAACGATCCTGCTCCGCAGATGCACTAGGCACGTCGCGTACAACTGCTTGCATGGGGCCGCCGGGCATATGTCTGGCGGCCCCTTTCCTGAAGGGAGCTTCTTGGTGGATTACTTCGAGACGACGGATATGGGTGACGGGCTCTTCCGCATCGTGGACGTGCTGGGCAACCACTGCTACCTGGTGGTTGGCGAGGCGCAGGCGCTGCTCGTCGACACCTGTGGCGGCGTCGGCAACCTGCGTGCCTGCGTGGAGGGGCTGACCCGCCTGCCGGTGCGCGTGGCGCTCACGCATGGCCATGACGACCACCTGTCAGGCGCGTACTGGTACGAGGAGGCCTACCTGTCGCCTCTGGATGGCGGTCCCACGTGCTGGGAGCTCGTCGAGGACCACTCGACGCGCATCCGCCAGCAGATCATGGAGGAAGGGCTCGTCACGGACGACACGCCCTTCGCCCTGCGTGACGGCTCGCGTCCGCGCGAGCTGCAGGTCGCCGACGGCGACGTCTTCGACCTGGGCGGACGCACGGTGCGCGTAGTGGCGCTGCCCGGGCATACGGCGGGGTCTGTGGCCTACCTGGTGGAGGACTGTGGCGTGCTTCTCTCCGGCGATGCCGTGACGCCCATCATGTGCCTCTTCTTCGACCAGTCGCTCACCATACAGGACTGGCGGGAGAAGACCCTCGCCCGCATGGCCGAGCTGCCCTTCGAGCGCTTCTACACCGGCCACCACGACCATGCCTTCCCCAAGGCGGTCATCCCGTCCTTTGACGCTGCGGCGGAGTATGCGCTCACCGACCGTGGTATGGAGTGGGAGCACAATCGCCTGCACGAGTTTCGCGGCATCATCCACCTGTGCCCGTGCGAGACCTTCGATGCCGACAGCGTGGACTTCCGCGCGGTGATCGACCACTGGCACGAGCTGCCGCCGCGCAAGAGGCGCAAGAGGCGCACCGCCTAACGCGCATAGCCGCCAGACGACGCGGATTCACAAGACGACGCGGCCCCACAGCTCTTGCGAGCGGTGGGGCCGCGTTCTCGTGCGCGTGATGAGGGGCTACGCCGTTACTGGACCTTCTGTCCCAGGGCGTAGAGGCTGGTGACAAGGCAGATGCCCATGCAGATGAAGCCTCCAACATACATGCCGGGGAAGCCGAGCGGGGAGTCGATCACAAAGCTCCAGAACACGGCCGCGACGGCGCTCATGAGGGAGCCCACCATGGAGATGCGCGAGTAGATGTTGGTGTAGTCGGCGGAGCCAAAGACCGAGCGCACCAGAAGCGGGGTCTGGACGGTGGTCATGGCGTAGACCACGCCAAAGAGGAAGGCGCCCACCAGCAGCATCATGAGCGGGGACGGGAGGAACCACATGAGGGCCACGCCCAGCACGCCGCAGCCAAGGCCAAAGAAGATGCCCAGACGGACGGACTTGTCGTTGATGACGCCCAGCACGACCTTGCCGATGGCCTGCCCCGCCATGGCGGCGCTGGCGACCACGCCGGATGCCGCGGCAATTGCGGGAAGGGTGTCGGCAAAGGAGGTGGCGTAGCTCGCCAGGAACTGGTAGATGGTCTGGTTGAGCGTGATGACGCCGCAGAAGACGGCAAGGGCATAGAACGCGGGGGTCTTCATGGCCACTGCAGCGGACACGCCCTTGGCCTGCTCGGGAGAGGCCTCGCTCTCGGCGGTTGCGTCCTCCTCACCGGCGCCGTAGGGGAGCAGGCCCTTGTCCTCGGGCTTGGAGCGCACCACAAAGAGGGTGAACGGCAGGGTGCCCACCAGCGCGATGAGGCCGAAGACGCGGTAGGCGACACGCCAGCCCTCGGGGCCGCTCTGAATGATGGCCGTGCCGATGGGGTTGAAGATCACGCCGCCGATGCCGGTGAACGCCATGCACAGGCCGACGAAGAATCCCACGCGCTTGACGCACCACGCATTGATGAGCGTGGGCACGGACAGATAGATGAGCGGGGCCATGCCGACGCCCAGGATGGCGCCGCACACGTAGAACCAGGGCATGGAGTTGCCGAAGCTCATGCCGATGAGGCCGAGGCCTGCAAGGATCGTGGCCCCAGAGAGCACCTTGCGGGTGTCGAGCCTGCTGAGGTGATTGCCGGCCATGGGAAGGGTCAGCATCATCATGATGTTGAGGATCGAGAAGTAGAGGGTGAACGACGCGCGCGGCACGCCGAAGAACTCGGAGACCGGCGTGAAGAAGATGCCGGCGCACGAGAGCACGAGTGCGCATGGCAGGCAGGTGATGGCGATGCAGCTGGCCACGATGGCGTAGGCGTAGTGGAAGCCGCCCTTCTGGTTAGAAGACATGGGGGTCCTTTCGGGGCTTGCAGATGCGGGTGTCATATCAAGAAGTACTCTAGGGGGCGCTCTGCGCACAGACCATGTGCAGGCGAACAAAAAGCGCCTTCCAAGAGCTCGGACAGACGTGTGATGGGGTGCGACGGGATGCGACAGGTGCGACGGGATGCGACAGGCGGGTGGGACAGGGGACTGGGACAGGGGACTGGGACAGGGGACGTGCCTGGTGTCCCACTCTGCGAAGCCGAAGTGGGACACCAGGCACGTCCCCTGTCCCAGTCCCCTGTCCCACCCGCCTGTCGCATCCCGTCCCCCCGTCCCACAAAAGCGCTCTCCAAGGGCGCGTCGCGTGCCCCTGGAGAGCGCATAGGTGCGGCTTCAGCCCTTAGCCCTCCACGTCGGCGAAGGCGCCCTCCATCTGGAAGCCCTTCCAGGAGGGCTCGCCGGTGTAGGTCATGACCTCCTCGGTGCCCTCGAGCGCACGGACGGCGCCGGAGGCAGAGCCCTCCATCTCGAAGTCGCCGCCGTAGGCGATGACGGGTGCGATCCAGCCCACGCGCTTCTCGACGTAGGCCACGAATCCCTTGTCGTTGGAGACGCCTCCGGTGAGGATGATGCCATCTACCTGGCCCTCGAGCGTGGCGGCAAAGGCACCGATCGCCTTGGCGGTCTGGTAGGCCATGGCCTCGTAGACGACCTTTGCCCACTCGTCGCCCGCGGCGATGCGCTCGTTGATCTCGATGGCGTCGTCGGTGCCGAGCAGGCCTTTGAGGCCACCGGTCTTGCCGATGACGCCCATGATCTCCTTCTTGTCGTGCTCGCCGGAGAAGGCCAGCGCCACGACGGGCTTCAGGGGCACGTCACCGGAGCGGTTGGGGGCAAAGGGGCCCGAGCCCTCGAGCACGTCGTTGGTGTCGACCATGCGGCCCTTGCGGTGCTCGGCCACCGACAGGCCGCCGCCCACGTGCGCGACGATGACGTTGATCTCGTCATACGCCTTGCCCAGGCTGGTGGCGTAACGGATGGCGCACTCCTTCTGGTTGAGGCAGTGCACGTGGCTCTTGCGGTAGACGCCGGGGTATCCGGTGATGCGGGCCACGTCGTCAAGCTCGTCGGTGTCGGGCTGGTTGACGGCAAAGGCGGGCTTGCCGGTCTTCTGGGCAAAGGAGTGCAGGATAGGGGCGCCCAGGATGGCGGGGTGGTTCATGCCGCAGTTGAGCACGTGGTCGCAGACCGTCTCGTCGATGGCAAAGATGCCGCCGACGGTGGGGCCCATGCCGCCGCAGTAGCCGGAGAAGGCGTCGATGGAGTCGAGCGTGACGCCGGCGGCGTCGAGCTCGCGCTCGATGGTGGCGATGCGGTAGTCGAGCTGGTCGGCTGCCAGGTCAAAGGCCGCGAGCTCGGCGGGGTCGTGGCGCACGTTGGCCTTGAAGACGGGCTCGGTGCCCTCGAAGACGGCGACCTTGGTGGAGGTGGAGCCGGGGGAGAGCGTGAGAATGCGGTAAGCCATGGTGATTCCTCTCGACGGTGGTTGGACTAGGCGGCGCGGACGAGCAGCATGAGGATGTTGCCCATCATCTCGGAGACGGGTGCGGAGCGGCTGAAGTCGCAGACCGGCTTGGCAAAGCCCTGCAGCACGGGGCCGTAGGCGTCGGCGTGGCCGAAGGTCTGGATGAGCTTGACGCCGATGTTGCCGGCGTGGATGTTGGGGAAAATGAGCACGTTGGCCTTGCCGGCGACCTTGCTCTCGCGCTTGAGCTTGCGGCTGGCGGTCACGGGGTTGATGGCGGTGTCGAGCTGGAACTCGCCGTCGATGGCGAGGTCGGGCCTGCGCTCCTGGGCAATGCGGATGCCCTCGCGGATGACGTCGATGGACTCGTGCTCGGCCGAGCCGTCGGTGGAGAAGGCGAGCATGGCGACGCGCGGCTCCCAACCCAGAAGGCCCGCGACGGTGTCGGCGGAGGAGATGGCGATGGAGGCGAGCGTCTCGGAGTCCGGCTGCACGTTGATGGCGCAGTCGCCGATGGCGAGCATCGGGCCCTCGGGACCCTCGAAGCCCGGTGCGTCCACGATGCCGATCGAGGAGATGGCGTCTACGCCGGGTGCCAGGCCGATGATGGTCTGGGCGGCGATGATCACGTCGCCGGTCGTGAGCACGCGACCTGCGGCGCAGCAGTCGGCGAGGCCGGCCTTGACCAAGAACATCGCGGCATTGATGGGCTTCTTGGCACGGCGCAGGATGGCCTTCTCCTTGAAGACGTCGGTCGCTGCGAGCACCGGCTCCACCAGGGAGGCGCGCGCCTCCTCGCTCGTGACGTCAAAGTAGTCGGCACCCTCGAGGTTTATGCCCTCGGACTGTGCAACAGCACTAATCTCGTTGGGATCTCCCACGAGCGTGACGTCGGCAATCTGGTCCTTCAGAAGCTGCTCGGCACAGCGCAGGATGTCGGCACAGTCGGCCTCGGGAAACGCGATGCGCTTGTGAGCTGCGCGTGCGCGTTCGGTGAGACCGTCGATGAACTGCTGGTTCATGGGGAGCTCCTTTCGATATGGGCAGAAACGCGCACCCTCAGGCGTCTGCTGTATGGTTGGGGTGCATGGCTATGTCGCACAAGACGACAGTTTTAGACTATGTGCTCCGTGCGACAGCTCCCATGGACAGCACTCTCAAATCGCTTTTATGCGACAAGCGAAGTTTGTGCACCAGTACAAGGTCAAATGCACCTCCTAATTAGAAAATAACTAAGGATTGTGCAATTGAGCCAAGGTGGTCATACGCATGAAACTCAGGACGGTTCTGAGAGAGCTGGGAATCAACGATTACGTGACGGGTTCTGACGTCCATCTCGACAGGGACGTCATCGTCTTTCCTGCGGCTCCCGACGAGGAGTCCATCTCCGAGCTTCTGGTGCTTGCCCCCGAGGGGGCAAGCGAGCCCGCATCCGGCTTTGCCGGCACGACGCTCGTGCTTTGCGGCAGGGGTCCGCTCGACCACAACGACAGGCCCGCGCCCAGGACCATCTACGTCTCCTCCGATGACAGCCGCGCCTCCTTCGAGCAGGCCTTCAACGCCCTCCCGAAGCTCCATGTGCACCTTGACCTGCAGCGCAAGCGCATCTTCCAGGCCTTCCAGAGCTCCTACGACATCCAGCGCTTCGCGGACCACGTATGCGAGATCCTCGGCAACCCGCTCATGATCGTCAACTCCGACCGCCGCCTCCTGGCAAGCGCCGGGGACTTCCCCGAGAACCGCGCCGACGTGCTCGAGGAGATCACCCAGGGCTACATCTCCGAGGAGGTCAGCGCGGAGATGGAGGTTGCGGGCATCCTCGAGGACGTCCGGCATGCGGGCCACTCGATCATCTCGGAGAACAAGCGCTTCGGTCAGCGCTGGGTCACCTCGATCATCACCTTCCACCACATGGAGATGGGCCGCTTCGACATGCTCGAGCAGAGCTCGCCCATCCGCGAGTCCGACCTCGAGCTCGTCGACTTTGCGGGCTCTTTGGCGGGCGTCATGATCGACAAGCTCGGCATCGCGGGGGAGCGCGCGGGATCGGGCTCGTCGGTGCTCGACGACCTGCTCGGTGCCACCTTTGCCAACGAGAAGACCATGCGCGCCCAGCTCGCGCTGAGCTCCATGCCCATCGATGAGACCTACGTGCTGGTCATGCTGACAGGCGACCGGGAGGTGTCGCGCGCGCACCTGCAACGCATTGCCGCGCGCGTGAGCGCCGCCTTCCGCAACTGCCTGTGGACGATCAAGGACGGGCGCCTGGTGGCACTTGTCGCCATCGGGGGAAGGACCTGCGTAGGCTGGGACGCCTACGAGCGCGCGGAGCGTGTGCTGGGTCAGCGCAAGGAGTTTGTCTCCACCTTGGCGCGCAACGGCTTCAGGGGCTACGTGAGCGAGCCCTTCGAGCAGATAGGGGTGACCCCCGACCGCTATCAGCAGGTCTCGGACCTCTACTCCGCGCATGTCTCGAGCGACGCGCTTCTGGTGTACTTCTGGCAGCATCGCTACTCCGTGCTGGCGAGCATGGCAAACACCTTTGGGCAATTGGACATGATGCTGGACAAGCGCGTCATAGCCATGAGCCTGTACGACCGCGACCACGGCACCGCCTACCTCGACACCGCCATCAGGACGGTCGAGCACCCGGGCAGCCCCGCCGAGGCGGCCAAGGCGCTCAACGTGCACCGCAACACCTACTTCTATCGCGTCAACAAGATCGCCGAGCTCTTCTTCGTGGACCTCAAGAGCGGGGAGGACCGCCTGGCCGTGGCGTTCTTCACCAAGTTCCTCGAGGGCATGGACAACCGCCTGATGTTCGACGCAGACCAGATGCCCTCCACGTGGAAGCGCGCGGTAGGGTATTCGTCCAAACGCTAGGTGGAGCACGCCCAGGGCTTGCCGTCGAGGTTCATTAGTCTCTTGCCCTACGGCTGCGCCGTTCACGCACGTCCCGCTCATACGCATTCAAACGATTGCACAGTGCCTTTGACCATAGACTTTATTTGTTAGGCAAAGGCTGGATTACGTCTCGGAGAGGGGATGGCCATGACCAAGATTCTTGGCGTGTCGTTTGGCACCAAGAACGGCAACAACGACTCCATCTGCAAGGAGGTGCTCAAGGGCGCCCAGGAGGCTGGCTGCGAGGTGGAGTTCATTCAGGCGCAGAGCCTCGACATCAAGCACTGCACCGGCTGCATCGCCTGCGTGAAGGCCCTCATGAGCGGCCGCGGCAACATGTGCGTGCACAAGGACGACTTCGACTGGCTGGCCTACAAGATGTTCACGTCCGACGGCATCATCATGGTCGACCCGATCTTCGAGACCGGCGCCTCCGGCCTGTTCCACACCATCATGGACCGCTTCGGGCCCCGCATGGACACCGGCAACAACTTCATCGGCATGCAGATCGCCAAGGGCATCATCGAGCAGGGTGGCAAGGGCAAGATTCCGCCCGAGTGCGTCTTCCACACCGGCATTCCCGTGTCCTACATCGGCATCGGCGGCTCTGACTGGGGCACCCACATCCAGTCCGACCACCAGATCCAGTCCATGACCCCGGCCTGGAAGGTCATCGATAACGAGTGGATCCCCTGGGCAAAGACCGCCCTCATGAAGGACGAGGTCGTCGAGCGCGCCCATCAGATCGGCCTGAACCTCGCGGCTGCCGCCAAGGATCCCGAGCACGCCGAGTACCAGGGCGAGAAGGGCGTCTGCCCGCACTGCAACTGCAACGACTTCTACCTGTACCCCGGCACCAACCGCGCCGTCTGCTGCGTCTGCGGCCTGCAGGGCAAGATCGTCATCGACACCAAGGGTGCCGTGACCGTCGAGTACGCCGAGCGTGACCTCAAGGACGAGAACGGCAACACCGTGCTCGACAAGGACGGCGAGCCCGCCTTCCCCGGCATGTACGACGACGAGGGCCGCGAGCGCGCCCACGACACCATGGGCGGCAAGCAGATCCACGGCGAGGACATCGGCAAGAACGAGGGCATCCTGGCCGAGATGCAGAAGACCCCCGAGTACAAGGCGCGCGTCGCCTCCTACAAGGAGTTCCTGTCTGCCTCCATGCCTCCCGCGGACGACCGTTACGCCAAGTTCCAGGACCTCGGGACCCGCGCATAGCAAGCTCATGAGGGCTCTTGTGCAAACAAACAAGAGCCCTCATTTCAAGGCCGGCGAGAGTCGGTTGCACTCACATAGATTGACGTTCTGACCTGTGAGAACGTTACATTCAAGGTATTTATGCCGCCTGCACCCGCGGGCGGCAGTACGGATTAAAGAGCGATTGAAGGAGGAACGTATGGCAAAGCAGTTCGAGACCGATGTCGTCGTCATCGCAGCTGGCCTGTCCGGCCTCGCAGCAGCCATTTCGGCTGCCGAGAACGGCGCAAGCGTTATCTGCCTGGAGAAGGCATCCAACACCGGTGGTGCCGCCAACATGGGCATGGGCCCCTGCGCGGCCGGCTCGCCCGTCCAGAAGATGAGCGGCATTACCCTCACCCCCGGCGAGCTCTTCCGTCGTCACATGTTCTACACCCACTATCAGGTTGACGCCAAGCTGGTCAAGGCCTACTACGACAAGTCCGGCGACACCATCCAGTGGCTCATGGACATGGGCGTCCAGTTCAACTCCGTGCGTCCGGCCTTCCGCGCCGGCGAGCGCACCAAGGCCTATGCTGACGGCGAGTACACCTGGCACGTCGTCCAGCCCGAGGACGGCTCCGAGCCCGGCCCGCGCGCTGCCACCACGATGACCAAGCGCATGACCGAGAAGGCCCAGGACCTCGGTGTCGAGTTCATGCTCGAGACCCCCGGCACCGGCCTCATCCAGGACGAGGATGGCGCCATCACCGGCGTCACCGCCGTCGACAAGAACGGCGAGGAGATCGAGATCTCCTGCAAGGCCGCGATCGTCGCCACCGGCGGCTTCGGCCACAACGTCCAGATGATCCACGACAAGATCGGCCTGGACTGGGGCAAGAACCTCTTCTCCTTCGCCATCCCCGGCATGGACGGCGACGGCTTCAACATGTGCCACAAGGCCGGCGCGGGCCACACCCCCGTCACCATGGAGCTCATGTACCAGCTGCCTGACAACATGAACCACTTCTACGTCGAGGGCGCCTTCCGCCAGCCGTGCTACTGGTGCGACCGTCTGGGCGAGCGCTTCATGCCCGAGGACGAGGTCTTCAACACCACCTTCGTCGGCAACGCCATCAACCACCTGCCCGGTAAGGTCGGCTACGCCATCTTCGACGCCAACATGCTCAAGCGTTGGAAGAAGTACGGTCCGGACATCGTCTCCCACGTGCATCCGCATGACCTCTACGAGGGCTTCGAGGCCCAGTGGAACGCCGACCTCGAGACCTACAAGGACGACGAGGGCAACCCCTACATCGCCCAGGCCGACACCCTCGAGGAGCTCGCCGAGAAGCTCGGCATCAACGTCGACGGCTTCGTTGCCGCTGTCGAGGAGTACAACGAGATGTGCGCCGAGGGATATGACGCCCTGTTCGAGAAGGACCGCCAGTACATGATTCCGCTGGAGGAGGGCCCCTTCTACGGCTGCAAGCAGTTCATGGGCGCCTACGGCACCCTGGGCGGCGTGCTCGTCAACCACAGGCTCGAGGTCATGACCGACGACTACGAGAAGATCCCTGGCCTGTACTGCGTCGGCACCGATGCCTGCACCATCTACGGTGACTCCTACAACTTCTGCATCCCCGGCAACACCATGGGCTTCTGCCTCAACTCCGGCCGCATCGCCGGTGAGAACGCCGCAGAGCTCGCCTTTGGTGACGGTGGCGACGAGGATTGGGACGACGGCGACGGCGATTGGGACTAGTCGCCAACAGTGACTGACGTGCCTTGCGGGACCCCTTTGTGCCAGGGGTCCCGCTTTGCGCGTTGAGACGCAGGGCGGCCGAGGGCGTTGCGGAGGGGCCCGCACCCAATCGCAGACACTCACCCGCCCTGCAACGTGAACAACGAAAGGAGAGGAGCACATGAAGCTGACGATTGATGGTCAAGTCGTCGAAGCCGTCGAGGGCCAGTCCGTCCTCAACGCGGCGCTCGATGCTGGCATCTTCGTACCGCATCTGTGCGGCCATCCCGACCTGGAGCCCATCGGGGGATGCGGGCTCTGCATGGTCGAGGTGGAGGGCGAGGACGAGCCCGTCCGCGCCTGCATGACCAAGGCCTCCGAGGGCATGGTCGTCAACACCAAGGGTGACGCTGCCGACAAACTGCGCCGCCTCGCCATGGAGCTCATCCTGGCCACCCATCCCGCGGACTGCACCGGCTGCCCCAAGTACGGCGTCTGCGAGCTGCAGTCCATGTACCAGTACATGGGCGTCTCCCCGCAGCGTTGGCGCTGCAAGGGACGCACGGTTCCCACCGACGACTCCAACCCGCTGATCACCCACGGCTTCACCCGCTGCATCCGCTGCGGGCGCTGCGTGCGCGCCTGCGAGGAGCTGCGCGGCGTGGGCGCCATCGGCTTCCATCGCGCCGAGGACGGCTCCATGCGCGTCGCCATCAACGGTGCGTCCCTGCAGGAGGCGGGCTGCCGCTTCTGCGGAGCCTGCATCGAGGTGTGCCCCACCGGCTCCATCGTGGACATGGTCGGTCTCGTCAAGGAGAACCGCAGCCGCGAGGACAACGTCGTCCCGTGCCGCAGCGGTTGCCCCGCGCACATCGACATCCCGCGCTACCTGCGCTACGTCAAGGCCGGCGAGTGGGAGAAGGCCACGGCCGTCGTCCGCGAGAAGGTTCCCTTCCCCGAGACGCTTGGCAACATCTGCACCCACAACTGCCAGGGCGAGTGCAAGCGCAACTACCTGCAGGAGCCGCTCTCCATCTGCCGCCTGAAGCGTGCCGCCGCGGTGCGCGACACCGGCGAGTGGAAGAGCCGCGTGCGCCACGAGCCCCTCACGGGCAAGAAGGTCGCCGTGGTGGGTGCGGGCCCCGGTGGCCTCACCGCAGCGCTCTTCCTCGCCGAGAAGGGCCACAAGGTCGACGTCTTTGAGGCAAACGCCAAGGTCGGCGGCCAGATGCGCTACGGCATCCCCGCCTACCGCCTGCCCGACGAGATCGTCGACCGCGAGGTCGCGACCATCCTCGAGATCAGCCAGGCCGACGACGCCGAGCCGCGCATCGAGCTCAAGTGCAACGAGCGCGTGAAGGACGTCAAGGCGCTGCTCGCGCAGGGCTACGACGCCGTGCTGGTGACCGTGGGCACCTTCCAGGGCAACGTGCTGCCCATGAAGGGTCACGACCTGCAGAACGTCTACGTCAACACCGAGTTCCTCAAGGCCGCCCGCGAGGGCAACCCGCAGCCGGTCGAGGGCGGTCGCGTGGTCGTGCTGGGCGGCGGCAACGTTGCCTACGACTGCGCGCGTACCGCCGTGCGCCTGGGTGCCGCGAGCGTTGACGTGGCGTGCCTCGAGGCCGAGGCCGTCATGACCTCCACCCCCGAGGAGCGCGAGGAGGCCGCCGAGGAGGGCATCGTCCTGCACGACGCCTACGCCTTCACCTCCATCAACGACGACGGCACCGGCAAGGTCGGCTCGATGACCATCCACAAGATCGCGAAGTTCTACTTTGACGAGAACCATCGCGCAGTGACCGAGCTGGTCGAGGGTGGCGAGCTCACGCTGCCGGCCGACTACGTGATCTTTGGCGTGGGCCAGAAGCCCGAGGACACCATGGGCTTTGACCTCGAGCTCACCCATGGCCCGTACGTGGTGGCCGACGCCAACCACGCGACCAGCGCCGATGGCATCTTTGCCGCGGGCGATGTGGTCACGGGCACCAAGAGCGTCATTGGCGCCATTGCCGAGGGCCGCGACGCCGCGAGTGCCATCGACCGCTACCTGGGCGGCGACGGCGACATCACCGCCGAGCTGCTCGACCCCGAGCCGGTGGAGAAGGAGCTGGGCAAGGCCCCGGCGGAGTTCTACACGCCCGCCGTGCAGCCCCAGATGGCTCCCGCCGAGGAGCGCAAGGGCAACTTCGCCCAGTACGAGTGCCCGTTCACCGAGGACGAGGCCAAGTGCGAGGCGAGCCGCTGCCTGCAGTGCGATCTGCGCCTGACCATCACCAAGCCGCGTCTGTGGAACGAATACTAAGGGAGGGGGAACCATGGACTACACCATCAACCAATCCGGTGCTACGACCGTCTCGGCGCTGCTTGATGCGGCAGGCGCCTCGGCCGAGGGCATCAAGGCCGCCTGGCTCTCCTATCCCACCGCGACCTTCGTGAAGGCCGATCGCTTCGGCGAGACGCTTGAGGTCGCCGAGGGCACCGAGTGCCTGCGCACCTATGGCGAGGGCGACTGCATGGCTGACGCCCTGTACAAGGTGATCGGCGAGCTGCGCATGGCCACCGAGTGCACCTGCACCTTCGGCCATGAGGGCGGCTACCAGCTGCACACCATCATGGGCGACGCCTGCACCAAGAAGGGCAAGCCGTCTGACATCGCCCTGATGCGTGACCTCGCCCCGGTGATGGAGAAGCAGGCCATCTGCGGCGAGGGCCAGGCCATCGGTCGTGTGACCGCCCAGGCGCTGGACCTCTTTGCCGCCGAGATCGAGCCGCACTTCTCCAAGCGCCAGTGCCCGACGGGTGGCTGCGAGGCCTTCAAGACCTTCCACATCCTGGTAAGCAAGTGCACCGGCTGCGGCAAGTGCATCAAGGCCTGCGACGACGACGCCATTCTCGGCAAGGCCAAGTTCGTGCACGTCGTCAACCAGAAGAAGTGCTCCCAGTGCGGACAGTGCCTCGAGGCCTGCCCCGAGGGCGCCATCGTGCGCGCGGGCGCCAAGAAGCCCAAGACGCCGCCCAAGCCCATTCCGGTGCGTCGCAAGTAGCGAGGCAACCTCACGGGTTTAAGACAAGGGGTCGGGAGCAGTCGCTCTCGGCCCCTTCTTTCTGTGTGAGGGAGGCGTGGGTGGGACAGGGGACGTGCCTGGTGTCCCACCTTGACTCGATCAAGGTGGGACACCAGGCACGTCCCCTGTCCCACCCCCTGTCCCACACCCAGCCCGCGGCGACGGACCGGTCGCCACTGGTCCGCTCCCACCCCGCCCCGCCAGCGCCTCCCTCGTGACGGTTCGTTGCGAATGGGCATATAAAGGCATAGAGCACCTGTTAAGGTGGGTATACTCTTGCCTTGTGAAACGTGCCATAACGAAAGGACTCCTGCATGGCCACTAGCAACACCGTGCGCATCGCGCTCATCACCGGCTACCTTGGCGCCGGCAAGACCACCCTGCTCAACAACATCCTCGCAAACGACAAGGGCATCCGCGCCGCCGTCATCGTCAACGACATCGGCGAGGTCAACATCGACGCCGACCTCATCGCCCGTGGCGGCGTGGTGAGCGAGGTCAACGACACCCTCGTGCCGCTCACCAACGGCTGCATCTGCTGCACGCTCGCCGACGACCTGTCACGCCAGCTCACCAGCCTGGCCGAGTCCGGCGACTTCGACCACATCATCATCGAGGCCTCCGGCATCTGCGAGCCCATCCCCATCGCCTTCACCATCGACAACTTCTGCAAGCAGGAGGCCGCGCGCGGCATCGACATCGACCTGGACAACATCATCGCGGTCGTCGACAGCAAGCGCATGTTCGACCAGTTCAACGGCGGTCGCGACCTTCTGGCCGACGACATCGACGAGGAGGACATCGAGGCCCTGCTCATCCAGCAGATCGAGTTCTGCACCACGCTGGTGCTCAACAAGGCCGACCTGGTGAGCGAGGAGCAGATCTCCGAGCTGCGCGCGCTGGTGCGCGGCCTGCAGAAGGACGCCACCATCGTTGTGGCCGAGAACGGCAAGGTCGATGTCAACGAGGTGCTCTCCACCGACCGCTTTGACTTCAACGCGGCCTACGGCTCCGCCGCCTGGATGGACGCCATGGAGCATCCCGAGGAGCACGAGGACCCGGAGGTGCTCGAGTACGACATCCAGACCTTCGTCTACCAGCGCCGCAAGCCCTTTGACATGGACCATCTGCAGCAGTTCGCGCAGAACTGGCCCGACGAGATCATCCGCTGCAAGGGCCTGGCCTGGTTTGCCGACGACCCCGACATGGCCTACGTCTTCGAGCAGGCCGGCCATCAGATCCACCTGCAGGAGAACGGCCTGTTTGTGGACAGCGCGCCTGAGGCCGAGAAGAAGAAGATCATCGAGGCCAACCCCGAGATCATGAGCGAGTGGGACGACGAGGTGGGCGACCGCATGACCAAGCTCGTGGTCATCGGCCGTCACATGAAGATCGACGAGGTCATCGCCGGCTTCGACTCCTGCCTGGTCGACTGGAAGCGCGGCCAGCTGTACTAAGCACCCAGACATCGCGGCAAAAGGGAAGCGGCTCGCCTTGTGACGAGCCGCTTCTTGTGTGTCTGCCGGATATGAGGGGCTTGCTGACTACGCCCTGCCGCCGTGCGCGCGGCGCATGTGGTGGTCGTCGTGCGGCCCACGGTCGCCGTGCGGACCGTGCGGGGGACGAGGACCCCTGTGCGGGTCGGCGCCCAGCTCCTCGAGCTTGCCCTCGAGCGAGGCTATGACCTTGTCGGTCAAGCCCTCGAGCTGGCTGCGCTCCTCGGCGGTCAGGCAGTCGAGCGCGTCGGCGCGGGCCTGCATCTGCTCGGGGGAGGGGGCGGCCGCGGCACCCTCATCGGTGAGACGCACCACGGTCACACGGCCGTCTTCCTGCGACTTCTCGCGCGTGACAAAGCCCTTCTCCTCGAGCTTGGCAAGCAGCTCCGACAGCGACTGCTGGCGCATGTCGAGCAGGAAGGAGAGCTCGCGCTGAGTGGTCTCGGGCTTTGTCTTGAGCAGGGCGAGCACGCGGCCCTGCCCGCGCAGCGGGTCTCCCAGGCCGCCGTGGCTCTGGGACTGCGCCGTGTAGTAGCGATGGATGAGGTGTCCCATGCGCCCGACCTTACGGGCGAGCGGCATCTCGCCGCGGGGATACTGGTGTCTCTGGTCTCTTGTCTGCATGTGCGCCCTTTCTCATGGTTGGCTTTCGCTTCCAAGAATAACAGGTACCTGTTTAAATTCGGGCGAGCGGCTGCCCTTCACACCGTATCCATAAAACACAGGTACCTGTTTAATAACAGGGGAGCGCGCCGTGCGTTCGGAAGACGCAAAAGTTGTCCTGTTCCCTCGTCAATGCGTCATCCTTGGGGGAGTTGGCGGGCGTGTAGCGCTATCATCAATAGGCTGACCGTAAGAGCGCCTTGGCGCACGTAACAAGGAGATATCTGTGGACCGTACGAGGATTGCCCAGCTCTATGCCGATGCGCAGGAGCTCGGGGGACAGACGGTGACCGTTGCCGGTTGGGTAAAGTCCATCCGTGACATGAAGAACTTCGGCTTCGTCACGCTCAACGACGGCAGTTGCTTCAAGGACCTGCAGGTGGTCATGAACCGCGAGTCGCTTGACAGCTACGACACCATTGCCGCGCAGGGCGTGGGCACCGCACTTATCGTCACGGGCAACCTCGCGCTCACGCCCGACCGCCCGCAGCCCTTCGAGCTTCAGGCAAGCAACATCGAGATCGAGGGGCCTGTCGCCGAGGGCTACCCCATGCAGAAGAAGCGTACGACCGTCGAGTTCCTGCGCACCGTGCAGCACCTGCGCCCGCGCACCAACCTCTTCCGCGCCGTCTTCCGCATCCGCTCGGTGGCCGCGCACGCCATCCACTGCTTCTTCCAGGAGCGTGGCTTCCTGTACGTGCACACGCCCATCATCACCACCTCGGATGCCGAGGGCGCTGGTGAGATGTTCCGCGTGACCACCCTTGACGTGGAGAACCCGCCCCGCCTGGAGAACGGCGAGGTCGACTGGAGCAAGGACTTCTTTGGCCACGCCTCGAGCCTGACCGTCTCCGGCCAGCTCCAGGCCGAGAACTTTGCCCTGGCTTTCGGTGACGTCTACACCTTTGGCCCCACCTTCCGTGCCGAGAACTCCAACACCAAGCGTCATGCGGCCGAGTTCTGGATGATCGAGCCCGAGATCGCCTTCGCGGATCTCGAGGACGACATGAACCTCGCCGAGGCCATGCTCAAGTACGTCATCCGCACGGTCATGGACAAGTGCCCCGACGAGCTGGCCATGCTCAACCGCTTTGTGGACAAGGGCCTGCTGGAGCGTCTGGAGCATGTCTCCACCGCCGACTTCTCCCGCGTGACCTACACCGACGCCATCAAGATCCTCGAGGAGGCGCAGGCCAACGGCACCAAGTTCGACTATCCCGTGAGCTGGGGCTGCGACCTGCAGACCGAGCACGAGCGCTACCTCACCGAGAAGCACTTTGGCCAGCCGGTCTTTGTCACCGACTATCCTGCCGAGATCAAGGCCTTCTACATGCGCCTGAACGACGACGGCAAGACCGTCGCCGCCACCGACTGCCTGGTGCCGGGCATCGGCGAGATCATCGGTGGCTCGCAGCGCGAGGAGCGTCTGGACGTGCTCGAGCGCCGCATCGCCGAGCTGGGCATGGATGCCGAGCAGTATCGTTACTACCTCGACCTGCGCCGCTTTGGTGGCTGCCGCCATGCGGGCTTTGGCCTGGGCTTCGAGCGCCTGGTCATGTACCTGACGGGCGTCTCCAACATCCGCGACGTCCTGCCGCACCCGCGTACCGTCGGCAACGCCGAGTTCTAGGATCGCGGCTGTCGCCAAAAGGCATATGGGCATGTGAAAAAGGTCCCCTCCGTGCGGAGGGGACCTTTTGCATACGGGGATGGTGTTTGCGCTGGTGCCTATGCGGCCTCGTCGGCTTCGGCGTCCTCGGTTGCGGCGTCAGCCTTCTCGGTGGCGTCGGCCTTCTCGTCGTCGGTGCTGGCGAGGTCCTTGAGCACGTCAGAGCCACTCTCGTTGGCGCAGAACTTGCAGGCGCGGGTGCGGCCGGCCTCGAAGGCTGCCTGCACGTCGCCCTGGTAGATGTCGGCGGAGTTGATGATGGCCTGGCAGTTGGGGTTCAGGTGGTACACATGGCCGAACTCGGTCCAGTACACCGTGCCCGTGCCAAGTGCGATGGCGTTCTCCTCGGCCTCGGCGAGGTCCTCGGCAGAGACCGGATGGAAGTCGATCGAGGTCCCCATGCCAATGACCAGCGCGATGACGGCGGCGATGACGCCTAGCTTCTTGGTCTGGCCGTCGGACTCCTGGTCGGTGAGCATCAGGATGATCACCGGCACGAAGGCGACGGCCGACAGGATGGCGCCAAGCTGGGACTTGAGGAAGAACTCGACCTTGTTGGCCTCGGAGGGCGGGTCGATGTGGTTTGCCTGCTTCCAGAGCTGCCCGGCGACGACCACGCAGATGAGGTCGAGCACGATGAACGCGATGAGCCAGATGAGCGCCTTGCCCGGAAGCCTGGAGAGCGTCCCGTTGAAGACCAGCAGTGCCAGGACCTCAAAGACGATGGCACCCACCCACAGGGCGATGGCGATGGGACGGCGCCTGCCGGGATCGCCTGACGCGGTGACGGAGTGCACGCGCACCTCGCGTGCGACGTCGTCGGCGTTGGTCACGACGGTGGAGGCGGCCACCTCCTCTCCGGTCTCGGCGTCGATGAACCTGCGGTTGACGGGGCGCTTGCGCTTCCTCGAGCTTTCCTCTGCCATGATGTGCCTTTCCTGTCGCTATTCGGAGCCGATTGCCGAGAGCACCTCGGACTCGGGCTTGGTTGCAAAGTACGAGGTGGGGTAGTCCTTGGCCAGCGAGCGGCCCATGTAGACGTCAATGCCGTTGCGATAGATCTCGCCGATGCAGTAGATGGGGCTGCGCAGAGGCACGACGTTCTCCACCAGGCGATATCCGCGGAAAGTGTCGTTCTGGCCGGAGGTAGTGGTGGAGACCTGCTGCTGGACGGTGTTCATGCTGTTGAGCAGGGCACCCAGCCCCATGCCCAGGATGACCTCGGCGGAGTTGGCGGTCGGATGATAGGTGTTGTAGCCGCCGCCGACGACCCACGGCGAGCCGTAGCCGCCCATGAAGTCGCCGAGGTGCTGCGGCATGTGGGTGGGACCGGTGTGGACGACGAAGCCGCCGTTGCCCATGTTGACGGTGATGTGCCCGCGGTCCCTGTCGCCGCCCCTGGACCTGGAGCCGCCACCACGTCCGCTGGTGACGGGACGGTCGTGGTCATCATCGTCTCTGGAGAACATCACGTTGGACCCAAGCGACTCATACTCGCTTGGCGTGAGGGAGCCGCCGCCTGCGCAGGCAAGGGCGGGCTCGAGGGCCGGGCGCGGCCCGAGGGCACGCCTGAGGGCATCGACTGCTCCCAGCAGCGCGTTGCTGCCGCGTGCGACGGAGCGCGCGACCATGGCGAAGGCGGTGCCGGTACCGCTGCTTGTGGCGGTGGTGGCGTTCTTCTTGAAGGCCTTGGCAAAGTCGGAGTCGGGACCCTCGACGTGGTTGGTCGAGTTGACCAGGATCACGTTGTTGCCAAACGACTCGAGGTCGACGTAGATGGGCGTGTCGCTGGAGGCGTCCGTAAAGAAGAACGGCTCGAAGGAGCGCTCATGCGCGACGAGCGTCTCCTTCTGGCCGCCACCATACGTGGCGTCGATGCGATAGCACTTGATGTCGTAGTAGGCGACCTGCCTGCGGCTGTAGGGGGCCGTGACCCCGCCAGAGGCCATGGAGGTTCCCACAAGCTCGCAGTAGTGGCGATAGTTGGAGCTGGTGGTGCCAAGGTCGTCGAGAATGGCGACCGCGTCGACGACCTGGGAGGTCTTGGTCGCCTTGATGTCCTCGGCAATCTGGTTCTTGGTCTCGGCCTGAGGCTTGGCGGAAGACGCGGAGGCCGCGGAGCCAGAGGCCTTCCTGCTCATGAGGTTGCGTACGAGGGAGAAGATGATCGTGAAGATGAGGATCCAGACGATCATCATGACGAAGTCATCCATGATGCTCCAAGTGGGGTCGGTCCAATAGGGACGGGCCCGACGCGAGGCCGGGCCCGTAAGGTGTCACGCGACAGGGGACCTACATCCCGAGCTCGGCCCTGAGGCGCTCGAGCTCGGAGTCGATGGCGGCGTTGTGCTGCATCTCGGCGAACTGCTCGTTGGCGTCTACCTCGGCGCTGTTGATGTCGCCATAGGCCTCGGCGATGGACTCCTTCTCCACGATCTTGCGCTCGAGCTTGTCGAGCTTGGCGAAGGCAGAGTCGATGTTGGTGGTGTTGATCGAGGTGGCCACGTTGGTGGCGGCGTCGGCCATCTTGGCGCGGGCGATCAGGATCTGCTGGCGGGCGCGAGCCTCGTCGAGCTTCATCTTGAGGGTCTGGACCTGGTTCTTCATCTTGTCGACGTTGGCGGAAATCTCGTCGTAGGACTTCTGCAGCGGCTCGATCTGGGAGTCGACGCCAACCTTGCACTCGAGGGCCTTGCGGGCGAGCTCCTCGTTGCCAGCCTTGAGGGCGAGCTTGGCCTTGTCGTTCCAGTCGGCGGACTTGGCGAGGGCGTCGGCGAGCTCCTTCTGGGCCATCTTCTGGGAGCCCATGGCCTGGCCGAGGGCCTGGGTGGCCTCGTCGACGTCCTGCTCGATCTCGATGATCAGCTGCTTGACCATCTTCTCGGGGTCCTCGGCCTTGTCGATCATGTCGTTGATGTTGGCCTTGAGGATGTCAGCGATACGGGAAAAAATAGCCATGGATCTAACCTTTCTGCTTGGGCCGAAAGACCTCGGACTCACGCCCCTCACCTGTATCCAAGACCATGCTCCGGCATTCTTCCAATGTAGAGAACATAGCATAGCCGGACGGTGGTTCACGGTGGTCTACCTGCGATGTTGCAGACTTTTACGGCAGCGGTACAAGAGGGGGCAGAAGCGTGCGGGACCTCTCGCCCACGTGGCTTATGCCACGTTTCCGCAGCAGAGCTCGTAGGTCTTCCCGCTTCCACAGGGGCAGGGCTCGCCTGCGGCAACGGCTATCTCCCTGCCGTCAGGCCCAAAGAAGCGCCTTCGGCCGGTCAGGTGCTCGGTGAGCTCCTCGAGGGACCAGCCGTTGTGCTGCCAGCGCGGCAGCGCATTCGAGGCATTGGTCAGAAGGCGACCAAGGGTGTCCGGGAACCGCGTGCCCTCGCAGCCTAGCATTCCATAGAGTCTGATGAGGTCCATGGTCTCGTTGTAGCTCTCGTTCATGAGCACGACAGACACGGCCACCGAGCGAACGAAGAGGTCGGCGAACTCCCACTCGTCCTCGTTGTCGGGGATGTGCCGGTCGACGAAGGCGCGCAGGTCGCGCAGGGCCTTGGTCTCGAGCAGGGCCTGTATGGGGCTGCTGTCGAGCATGCTGGCAGGCAGCTCGTGCGCGGCGCAGTCGTCCTTGGCCCGCATGAGGGACAGCCGCAGGCGCTGGAGCTCGGCCTCCTTCTGGGAGACGCGCTGCGAGAAGTCCTGCTCGTCCTCGACCGTCAGCTCGAGGACCTTGGGGCTGTCGTCCGTGCCGTCGGAGCAGGGGGTTGTGAGGCGGTCGGCATAGCACTCGCGCGCAACGCGCGCCAAGGCGCTCTCGTCGGATATGTCGACTGAGATGACGTACTCGGTGCCGTCATGCTGCCAGAGGGCAAACCCGTCGCGCGACGCGCAGGAGGCGAGCGACGAGAGGGCCGTCTCGTACTGGTCGCGGTCGAGCGGGTCATCCACGGCGCGTCGGTACAGGTCGTAGGCCTCGGACATGCTGACGATGCCGCACATCGTCGCCATGCCCGACGCGCTTGCCGCGGCGAGACGCAGGCGCTCGCGCGCACGTGCTATGGCTTCGACGTCTACCTGCGACATGAGGGAGGCGACCTCAGGGGGCATCCAGGCGAGCAGCGACCCCTTCTCGCGGAAGAAGAAGATCTGCGGTTCGAGCGGGTAGAGGCCGTGCGACTCCGAGGGTGCCATCCCGTCGAGCGAGTAGGGGTTGGTAAACATGAGGTGCCGCATGAGGTCGAACTGCGCCTGCTCGCACCAGAGCAGGGCAAACTCCAGATCGCTCTTCTGGTAGTGCATCTGCTTGGCGAGCCATCGGGCGAGCTGCCCATGAGGAAGGTCGGGCATCTCGTCAACTCCCATAAACATGCAGGCGATGTTGTCGAGCCAGTCGTCGTCGAGCAGGTCGAGAGCCTCCTCGAGCGTGACGGGCAGCTCCTTGACCTCGATGGACCTTGCCTCCATGGACTGCCGATAGGAGCCGTCGGAAAGCGCCATCGCATCGCTGTGCTCGCGGAGCCTGGCAAGGCGCTCCTTCCCGGCAAGGCCAGTCAGCGGACCCTGGTGATAGCCAGGGGCGCACGCCTGGCCGTTGGTGGAGCGACGAGCCTCCTGCGCCTCACGTCTCTTCTGCCAGACGCGGGCGCGCTCATACAGCACGCGTCCGTCGCTGGTGGGCTTCTCGTCCCCACGTGCGGTCAGCCTCTCGTGCAGGCGACAGGCAAAGGAGGTGGGAACAGTGCCCAAGACCGCAAGAGGCGGCAACGCGACGATGGCGCCCATGTACGGAACCAACGCACAGCGCAGCTCAATCACCTCATCCGTGTTGGGAAGCTCCATGTCCGGGGGCGTGCTCACCAGGTAGACGCCCGTGTCATGCAGCAGGGTGAGGGTATCCTTCCCCTGCTCCTCGACGTAGATCGACCCATACAGGACGCCTTGGAGGTCGCGTGCGGCAGAGAGGTGGGGCGCGTCCAGGTGCTCGGGGTTTTGCTGGACGAAGCTCTCCAAAAGGCCAGTGTGCTGCCAAAGGTAACGCAGCACCAGGTGCTGTCGGAGCATGTGTTCCTCATCGGTTTGATTCGGGTCCTCCCTTACGAGGCGGTGGCGACGGTTGACGTAGCGCGCCAGTGCGTCGAGCGTGTCGGTCAGGACTTGTTGCTGTGAGCTGAGGCTCATGGTTCCCCCTTCGTCGTGGTGTGGGGTAGAGCCTAGAGAAGCGAGGTTGGCGCAAGGTAGGTCGCCAGTTGCCACATGCTCGCACGAAGCTCGCACGTGAGTCCCTTTGCGCAGCCAGCGGGCGCGCCAACATAGTTGGTTTTGAGAAAAGGCATGCCTCAAAACGTCATGCGACTCCACGGTCCGCACACGCGCCTCTGGCGCGCCAAAGACGGTGGGCGGGGTCCTTTTGCCCCGCCCACCTGCAAGTTTGCTAGTTCTCGAGCAACCGAGCCGTCCACTGGTGTATGCGGTCGAGCATGCCCTCGATATCGAGCACCCCGAAGGCGAATCCCTTGCGCACAAGCTCGTCGGGGACAAAGTCGTCGTACTTGTCGAAGTAGGGCGTCTCGCCGGGATAGAGCAGCTCCATGGGGTCGATGGGCTTGTTGGCCTCCTCGCGCAGGACGTCAAAGAAGGTGCCCTCGTCCGCCTCCATGGTGAACTTGATGAAGTACGGGCGCGCGGAGTCGAGCCGCTTGAGGCCCAGCTGCTCCGAGCAGCGGATCTTGAGGAAGCGCTCCAGCGCCAGGAAGGCGTAGGTGCCGAGCCAGGGCAGGAGGCACCACACCTTGCCGCCAAGGCAGATGAGCGGCTCGTCTGCGAGACGGGCGTTTGCCGCGACGTGACGTGCCTGGGCCAGGCGCGCACGAGCGTTTTCCATGAGGTAGGGGTAGTCGCACCCCTCGCGCAGGACCGTGCGCATGCGCTCGAGAACATGGGTGTTGATGTCGCCCGGGCACTCGCCGAAGTAGGCGGGCACCTTGCCCTTCACCTTGGAGGCCTCGATGAGGTGGCGCTTGTGGTCGATCTCCTCCACGATCCACACGTGGCCCGCAAGGGCGATGCGCTCGCCCACGGGTGGCGGCTGCACGATGGTGCCGATCTCTTGCGACTCGGAGCGAACCGTGTACTCCTCGTTCTCCTGGAAGACGGCGTAGAACTTGAAGCTGTTGGTTATCCGCTCGCCCGCGAGGCCCACAATGAGCCCACCAGACTCGGTGCGCTCGATGTGATCCTTCTCGAGCAGGAACCTCAGGAGCACGCGGTAGTCGTCCAGGCTCACGCGGTGGAAGGGCGTGAGGGTGAGCACGCGCTCGGCAAGGGCGCTGGGAGACAGCTCTCCGCAGCTGGCGAGGGTGGCCATGGTCTGGTGATAGAGCAGGCTGTAGGGAAGCCCGTCGAGGCTGGGCGGCTCGACCCAGTGCTCCTCGAGGTAGAGCTGCACCAGCGCGATGCCCTGCAGGAGCTTCCAGGGGATGGTCTCGGGCAGGAGCGAGCGGGGCTCGGGCTCCTCCTCGCGCATGACGAACCACATCTCGGGCGGCTGGTCGCGCCTGCCCGTGCGCCCCATGCGCTGCAGGAACGACGAGACCGTGAAGGGCGCGTCAATCTGGAAGGCGCGCTCGAGACGGCCGATGTCGATGCCCAGCTCCAGGGTGGCGGTGGTCACCGTGGTCATCGTGTTCTCCTCGTCGCGCATGAGGTCCTCCGCGGTCATGCGGAAGCTCGAGGAGAGGTTGCCGTGATGGATGAGAAAGCGGTCGGGCTCGCCCTTGGCCTCGCAGTACTGCCTGAGCGTGGTGGTCACGGCCTCGCATTCCTCGCGCGAGTTGACGAACACCAGGCACTTGTGGCCGCGGGTGTGCTCGAAGACGTAGCCCACGCCGGGGTCTGCCCCGCTAGGCGCCATGTCCGTAGGGCTCTCGGGCGCGGGGAGCCCGAGCTGCGTGTCCGTGGCCTCCGCCTCGACGGGACGCTCCTCGCGCGTTGGAATCCGCTGCGTGGTGGCGGGGGAGAGGGGCGCCTCGTAGGTGGGCTCGGACGAGGCGTCAGGGTCTGCGGCTTGGCGGCCGGCGCGCGCACGCTCCGGAGCCTGCGGGCCGGTGACGTAGAAGTGCTCCATGGACACGCGCCAGCGCTGGCCCTTGACCTCGATGCGGGGGATGACGCAGTTGCGGCCCGTGCCTGCGGAGAGGTAGCGGCCCGTGAGCTCTGGGTCGCCGATGGTGGCCGAAAGCCCGATGCGCCGGGGGTTGACGCCCGCGAGGCGCGAGAGGCGCTCGATGCAGCAGAGGGTCTGGCCGCCTCGGTCCCCGCGCATGAGCGAGTGAACCTCGTCGATCACCACAAAGCGCAGGTCGCCAAAGAGATGGGCGATGGCGCTGTGACGGTGGAGCAGCAGTGCCTCGAGCGACTCCGGCGTGATCTGCAGGATGCCCGAGGGATGCTTGAGCAGACGCGCCTTGTGCGACTGGGCAACGTCTCCGTGCCAGTGCCAGACGGGGATGTGGGCCTCGGCGCAGAGGTCGTTCAGGCGCATGAACTGGTCGTTGATGAGTGCCTTGAGCGGGCCGACGTACAGCGCGCCCACCGAGGCTGGCGGGTCCTCGTCAAAGAGGCTCAGGATGGGAAAGAAGGCGGCTTCGGTCTTGCCAGATGCCGTCGACGCCGTCAGCAGGACGTTGTCGTCGGTCTCGAAGATGGCCTCGCCGGCCGCAACCTGAATGGCGCGCAGCTGCTCCCACTCATGGTCATAGATGAAGTCTTGTACAAAGGGTGCGTAGCGGTCGAAGACGTCCATGGGTAACCCTCCCCAAAGGCCGCAGATTGCAATCTACGCCTGATATGGTAACCGCTAGGGCGGACGGGAAGGGGGCTGACGGCTGACTCTATTTGTCGCGCTTGCGTGTGCTGCCCAGCTCGCGCTGCTGGTCGTACTCCTCCTGGGTGACGTAGTCGATGAGGTCGCCCGGCTTGCACTTAAGAACCTCGCACATGGCCTCAAGCGTGGAGAAGCGCACGCCGCGAATCTTGCCGTTCTTGATGTTGGAGAGGTTGACGGTAGATGTGCCAATTAGAGCTGCTAGCTCCGTCGAGCTTATCTTGCGCTCGGCCATTACGCGGTCGAGCCTCATGACGATCGGCATCTGTCAAACCCCCCTTATGCTCCACTCACATTAAGGACTGGAACGTTTCTCTCCATCATTCTATAGCTAGTTCATAAGAGTAAGTGATTCAAAATTTTATGACTGTTTTATCCATAATCCCAGGACGAACTGTAAACTTCTATACACCTTTCTTACGCTCGTCGCGTCAAGCTCCCTCTTTGGTTGCAGCAAGCGGTCCTGATGCCTTCTGCATAGTCTACAACTGCAGAAATGCCCATGCTCTCGTGTTGCCACCACAACGCTGACCATCTGCCTGCGATGGCGCAGATGGGTCAAGTTTCGTACGTGTTCACGAGGATGCTACCCGATAATTGGTACTGGTAATTTGGCCTTTGCGTCTCAGCCAAATCGATCTGCCGGACCACCTTTTTTAGATGTCGAACTCGGCGTAGAGGTTGCCCGCCGACCCCGACTGAGAGGCGCCAGCAGTGCTCGAAAGCTGGTGTTCGCCCAGGATCTGCTCGATGGTGAGCCCCTCCGTCTGGTAGAGGATGTCGAGCAGCTCGACGAAGTCGCGGATGACCTCGCGCGGGGTGAGGTGGGTGTCCGCGCCAACGCGGTCAAACTCCAGCTGCAGGAACGTGACCAGGTCGTCCTCGGAGATGGTGCGCTCGTAGCCAAAGAGCCCCGCGTGGATGTCTGCGAGCTTCTCGGTCAGCACGAGCAGCTCCTCGTACGTGAGCGGCTGCAGGCGGATGACGGGTGCGAGCAGGTCGGCCAGGCCCTCGCTGGCAAAGCGGCCTTGGGTGAGGCGCGAGCGCAGGGCCTCGTAGGAGTAGAGGCCACGACGGCGGTCCTCGATGGACTGCGGGGTGCCGCCCATGATGATGCCCAGATAGCGCGCCTTGCCCTGGAGCGTGTCGTTGTACATGGTGAGGATCTTCTCGTAGTTGTACTGGCGGCTGACGGCATTGGGGATCTTGTACAGGTTGACCAGCTCGTCGACGAGAATGATCAGGCCCTCATAGCCCGCCCCCTTGAAGAAGCTGGCAAAAAGCTTGAGGTAGTCGTACCAGTCGTCGTCGGTGATGACGATGTTGACGCCGAGGTCTGCGCGGGCCTCGGTCTTGGTGCGGTACTCGCCACGGAACCATCGGATGACGTTGGCCTTGGTCTCGTCGTCGGCCTCGAGGTGCGCGCGCCAGTACAGCGTGAGCAGCCGCGCGAAGTCGAAGCCATGCACCAGCTCCTGCAGTTGCTGGATCTGCGCCATGATGGCCCGCTCGACCTCGCCTGCGAAGGCCGGGTCGTCTGCGGCGAGCCCACTGGACAGCGCCACCTGCGACTGTACGTTTGAGATCCAGCGCTCGAGCACCAGGGTGAGGGCACCGCCCTCGGGGCGCGTCTTGGTGGAGAGGTTGCCGATCAGCTCGCGGTACGTGGCCAGGCCCTGTCCCTTGGTGCCGTGCAGGCGACGCTCGGGGGTGAGGTCGGCGTCGGCGACCACGAATCCCTTGCCCATGGCGTGGTTGCGGATGGTCTGCAAGAGGAAGCTCTTGCCGCTGCCGTAGCGGCCGACCAGAAAGCGGAAGGAGGCGCCGCCGTCGGCCACGAGGTCAAGGTCGTGCAGCAGCGCGGCGATCTCGGCCTCGCGTCCGACCGTGATGTAGGGGAGGCCGACGCGTGGCACCACGCCGCCCTTGAGCGAGTTGATGATGACCGATGCGATGCGCTTGGGCACCTTCTGCTGCGGCTGGGTCATGATGGCAGGACCTCCCTGACGTCTTCTATGTAGTCCTCTATGACGCATGGCTCGTCGCCGTCAAACTCGATGGCGGCGTCGCCGATAAGGTCGAAGAGCTTCTCGTTAATGCTATCAACTACCACCGACGCAAACGGGTCGGTGGGCGCAAGCAGCTGGGATACTGGCACGCCGTCCAGAAGTCCCGCAAGAAAGCGCAGCTCAAGCGGGGTGAAGGGGCCGTCTGAGGCCGTGGGGCCGCCAGGAGCGGACGCGGCGGATGCGGTGGGTGTGGTGGCGGCCGCCTGCGAGCTTTGCGTGTCGGGCTCATGTGCCTGCGTCTGCGCCGGGGTCACAGGTACGGTTGCCACTGGCTCGACGGGCGTGAGCTCCACCTCGGAGCGCTCGTCGTCGGTGAGCAGCGACTCCTGCGTCAGGGCCGCGGCGGCACGGATGCCCGTGAGCTTGCTGCGGTCGATGGTGATGCGCCGCCGCTTGGCCTCCTCGCGCTCCGCGAGACGACGCGCAACGGCATCGCTTACGATCTTCTGCAGGTACTTGGGGCACTCGCGCTCCTTGAGAGGATAGGCGTAGTCGAGCTGCCGGCGGAGCTCGAAGTCCACCGCATGCAGGGCCAGGCCCAGCTCGGCGTTGCGCCCGCGGGCCTCGATGGCGCTCTGCTTGCTCCACCGGCCGTCCTTGCAGACGTAGGCGAGAGCGTCGCTCACGCGCACGGTGCAGTCGGCGTGGGGCTCTGGCTCGAAGAAGACGGCCGCAGAGAACATGGCGTAGGGCTGGCGCGAGGCGTAGCCAAAGAGGCCCTCCACGTAGTCGGTCTTGCGGCGCTTGGAGCAGTGCATGACGAGCGCCTCAAACACGTCGCAGGCAACGGCTGCCACCAGCTCCGGCTCGTCCTTTGCCAGGCGTGCCGTGCCCAGATGGTAGGTGGAGGCGTCGCTCAGGGCCTGGTAGAGCTCCTGCGGTGTGGGGGCGAGCCCGTCTGCGGCCTCGTTTGCGATGCGCGGCGCGCGTTTGGCCTGGCGCAGCTGCGCATGCTCGGCCGCAAGCAGGGTGAGGGCGGCGGCAGAGGGCGCGTGAGGGTCCTGCGGGGGCATCTCGGACGCAAGCTCGTGGTAGACGAGGTAGTCAGACTCCCAGCGGCGCAGGTAGGAGAGCAGGAGCGCGCCTTGCTCGGCGTCGGCCTCGCGGTAGGCCTCGCCAAAGGCACGCAGGTCTGCGAGGCCCTTGGCGCCAGGCTCGGTGCCGATGCCGCACAAGAGCTCGTAGACATACACAAAGGCAAAGGAGAGCGGTGCCTGGTCGATCTGGCCCGCGCGCACGCGCGTGCGCCAGGAGAAGTAGCCGCGCAGCTGCTGGTCTGACATGTCGGCGTAAGTGGGGTAGTACTGCGAGAAGCTGCCATGGAACTCGTAGCTATCCTCGTAGTCTGCCATGAGCTGCGCCTGGCGGAAGAAGAGCGAGCCGGTCGCGTTGGAGCCGTGAGCGAGCGAGGCGGGCATCCTGCCTGTCTCCAGCCTGCGCATCTCGCGGATGGGCTTGGGCTGGGACTCGCGCGAGACGAGGCTCTGGACGCCTGCGACGGCCGCGCCGATCTTTGCGGCGTTGGCCTTGCCAAAGAGCAGCTCGGCGAAGCTCAGGGGAGGGGTGGACCCGGCGTGTGCGGGCTCGTCCGCGCGCTGCGTGGCACCCTTGGGCTCGGCGGATCGCGTGGTCCGCGCCGTGCGACGGGCCTTGCGCACCTGCGCGTCACGCTGGTGCTTGGCCGCGCGCTCCGCGTTGCGGCGCTCGCGCTCCATGCGCGCCTTGAGGTCGCTCCCGCGCTCGATGATGGGTTGGTCGGTGTACGAGCGCGTGGAGAAGGCGGCGCCTTCCTGTATGCGGCGATCAGACAGAAGCCTGTCGATGATGTCGTCAATGTCGGCCACGGGCTCTCCTCACGTACTGGAACAACAAGTATAGCAAAGGGGAACACGTGTGCTATGTTTAAGAGCACGTCTGTTCGAACTTTACGTCTGCGGTCGCTACGCGGGCGGTCGTGGCGCCTTGCATGCCCAACCCTTGCGCGCTCGGCGCCGCCAGCATCAGCCTCCGTAGCTTTTTTGCATGGTGGTTGCCTTTGCATGACGCGGCTGGCACGTCGCGTATCATTGAAGTGTAGGGGTGTTTTATACCGATACCTGCAGGAAGGCGGAACACATGGTCTTTCGCGTCTATGTAGAGAAGAAGCCCGGATTTGACGTTGAGGCGCACCAGCTCAGCCACGAGCTGCGCCACACCCTGAGCATTCAGGGACTCACCAACCTCAGACTCATCAACCGCTATGACGTGGAGGGCATCAGCCGCGAGCTCTTCGAGCGCTGCGTCCCGACCGTCTTCAGCGAGCCGCAGTCGGACAACGCCTTTGCCGAGCTGCCCGACCTCGGCGACGCCACGGTGTTTGCCGTCGAGTATCTCCCCGGCCAGTTTGACCAGCGTGCCGACTCCGCGAGCGAGTGCGTGCAGCTCCTCTCGCAGGGCGAGCGCCCCGACGTGGCCTCCGCGAAGGTCTACGTGCTGGAGGGCAACCTCACCGACGAGGACATCGAGGCCATCAAGCACTACGTGATCAACCCCGTCGAGGCGCGCGAGGCATCCCTCGCCACGCGCGAGACCCTCAAGATGGAGTACCCCAAGCCGGACATGGTGGAGACGCTCGACGGCTTCCTCGAGCTCACCCAGGACGAGCTGCAGGCCTTCATCGACGAGCGTGGGCTGGCCATGGACTTGGCCGACATCACCTTCTGCCAGCAGTACTTTGGCGAGGAGGGCCGCTGCCCGACCATCACCGAGATCAAGATGATCGACACCTACTGGTCCGACCACTGCCGCCACACCACCTTTGGCACGGTGCTCGACGAGGTGACCATCGATGACGCCGTGGTCAAGGCGGCCTTCGACCGCTATCTGGAGCTCAGGCGCGACCTCGGCCGCGAGGACAAGCCCGTCTGCCTCATGGACATGGGCACCATCGGCGCCAAGTGGCTCAAGGCCAAGGGCATCCTCACCGGTCTCGATGAGTCCGAGGAGATCAACGCCTGCACCGTCAAGGTGACCGTCGACGTCAATGGCACCGACGAGGACTGGCTCTTCCTCTTCAAGAACGAGACGCACAACCACCCGACCGAGATCGAGCCCTTCGGCGGCGCGGCCACCTGCATCGGCGGCGCCATCCGCGACCCGCTCTCCGGCCGCAGCTACGTGTACCAGGCCATGCGCGTGACCGGTGCCGCCGACCCGACGGTTCCCGTGTCCGAGACCATCCCCGGCAAGCTCCCGCAGCGCAAGCTCGTGCGCACGGCGGCGGCCGGCTACTCCAGCTACGGCAACCAGATCGGCCTTGCGACCGGTCAGGTGAGCGAGCTCTACCACCCGGGCTACATGGCCAAGCGCATGGAGATCGGTGCCGTGGTGGGCGCCGCGCCCCAGAAGAACGTCCGTCGCGAGTGCCCGGCACCCGGCGACGTGATCGTGCTGCTCGGCGGCCGCACCGGCCGCGACGGCATCGGTGGCGCCACGGGCAGCTCCAAGGCCCACAAGCTCGAGAGCCTCGAGACCTGCGGCGCCGAGGTGCAGAAGGGCAATGCCCCCGTCGAGCGCAAGCTCCAGCGCCTCTTCCGCCGCACGGACGCCTGCCAGCTCATAAAGCGCTGCAACGACTTTGGCGCGGGTGGCGTCTCCGTGGCCATCGGCGAGCTCGCCGACGGTCTGTTCATCGATCTCAACAAGGTTCCCAAGAAGTACGAGGGCCTCGACGGCACCGAGCTGGCCATCTCCGAGAGCCAGGAGCGCATGGCCGTGGCGCTGGCGCCCGAGGACGTGGACGAGTTCATCGGCTATGCCCACGAGGAGAACCTCGAGGCCACGCCGGTCGCCACCGTCACCGCCGAGCCGCGTCTGCGCATGGTGTGGGACGGCGAGACCATCGTCGACGTGAGCCGCGCCTTCCTCAACTCCAACGGCGCGCCCAAGCACCAGGTGGTGCACGTGCCCGAGCAGTCCGCCTACGTGCCCACCTGGGATGGCGAGACCGTGTCCGAGCGCATGCGCAGCCTGGTGAGCGACCTCAACGTGGCCTCCAACAAGGGCCTCTCCGAGCGCTTTGACTCCACCATCGGTGCCGGCACCGTGCTCATGCCCTTTGGCGGCAAGACCCAGCTCACCCCGAGCATGGCCATGGTGGCAAAGCTGCCCGTTCTGGGCGAGACCACCACGGTCTCCGGCATGGCCTGGGGCTTCAATCCCTATCTCACCAGCGCAAACCAGTTTACCGGCGCCTACCTGGCCGTGGTCGAGAGCGTGAGCCGCCTGGTCGCGGCCGGCCTCCTGCATCGCGACGCCTACCTCACCTTCCAGGAGTACTTCGAGCGCCTGCGCACCGAGCCCGAGCGCTGGGGCAAGCCGACGGCGGCCGTGCTGGGCGCCCTCATGGCGCAGGTCGACCTGGGCATCGGCTCCATCGGCGGCAAGGACTCCATGAGCGGTAGCTTCGAGGACCTCGACGTGCCACCCACGCTGGTGAGCTTTGCCACGGCCGTGGGCAAGATCGACCGCGTGACCTCTCCCGAGTTCAAGGGCGCGGGCCATCGCGTGATTGCCGTCGTGCCCCGCTACCAGGCCGATGACGTCACCCCCGACGCCCAGGCCATGCTGCATGCGCTCGACTACGTGGAGGAGCTCATCGGCTCCGGTGCCGCCCTGTCCGTCTCCACCTGCGGTTACGGTGGCCCTGCCGAGGCGCTCTTCAAGATGTGCGTGGGCAACCGCATCGGCGTCGAGGTCGATGGTCACTACACCGACGATGCCCTCTTCGGCCTGGCGTATGGCAGCTTCATCGTGGAGCTTGCCGATGACGCCCAGGTGCCCGAGGCGGCGGACGACGTCGCCGCCGGTCCGCTGGGCATCACGACCGAGCGCTACGCCCTTGTCGCCTGCGGCGAGGAGATGGATCTGGCCGAGCTGCAGGAGCTCTGGGAGGGTGCGCTCGAGCAGGTCTTCCCGTATCGCGGCGAGGGCAAGGACGTGGAGACCCTCAGCTGGCGTCGCGCCGAGCACGAGGACGCGCCCAAGGTGTCCCCGCTCGTGCACATGCCGCGCCCGCGCGTGGTGATTCCGGTCTTCCCGGGCAACAACTGCGAGTATGACTCGGCCCGCGCCTTCGAGCGCGCCGGCGCCGAGGCCTATACCTTCATCGTCAACAACCTCTCGCCCGAGCGCGTGGCCGAGAGCACCCATGAGCTGGTGCGCCAGATCGATGCCAGCCAGATCATCATGATCCCAGGCGGCTTCTCCGGCGGCGACGAGCCGGACGGCTCGGCCAAGTTCATCACGGCCTTCTTCCGTGCGCCCGAGGTGACCGAGGCCGTGCGTCGCCTCCTCAACGAGCGCGACGGCCTGATCCTGGGCATCTGCAACGGCTTCCAGGCACTGGTCAAGCTGGGTCTCGTGCCCTACGGCGACATCGTGCCCATGACCGATGCCTGCCCGACCCTCACGTTCAACAACATCGGCCGCCACCAGAGCCGCCTGGTGCGCACGCGCGTGGCGAGCGACCTCTCGCCGTGGCTCTCCAAGTGCGAGGTCGGCGACGTGCACACCATCGCCATCAGCCATGGCGAGGGCCGCTTTGTGGCCAGCCCCGAGCTGGTGGCGCAGATGGCCGCAGCCGGCCAGATTGCCACGCAGTACGTGGACGAGGCAGGCGCGGCGAGCATGGACCTGTCCGTGAACCCCAACGGCTCGGTTCTCTCGATCGAGGGCATCACCAGTCCGGACGGCCGCGTGCTCGGCAAGATGGGACACACCGAGCGCTGGAGCCAGGGCAACTTCCAAAACGTCCCGGGCAACCCCTACCAGCCGCTCTTTGACGGCGGCGTGAGCTACTTCGCGTAAGCGTATTGCGCGCCTCCCTTCCGCGAGAGGGGAGGCGCGCTTTTTTGTATCTGCCCAGCTCAAAGCCCTGTCAAATCCTTTTTGCAGCGGTCTTGGCGCCATCCGGGGCCCCATGTCAAAGCCTTTGGGTGGCGCTGCCTGCCAGTCATATGCCAGTCTCTCGCCAAGGGACGTGCCAGAGAGGGGTCTCGCATGGAAGTGGCCAAGCGCATACGGGAAGAGCGCGAGCGCGCGGGCATCTCGCAGGAGGAGCTTGCCCGGCAGATCTTTGTCTCGCGCCAGACGGTCAGCAACTGGGAGACCGGCAAGACCTGCCCCGATGTGCAGAGCCTGCTTCTGATGAGCAATCTCTTTGGCGTGTCCGTGGATTCTCTGGTGAGAGGAGATGCGGAGACGATGAGCAAGGCAATCGAGAACTACGAGCTGGAGCGGTACAAGATCAGGATGAGCATGGCTGTGGCCGCGGGGCTCATCCTGCTGGGTGCGGTCATGATGGCCATTCTGGTTGCGAGGGGAGAGGACCTGCACTCGCCGCTCTTCGTGCTTGCGGTGCTGGTGCTCGTGGCGAGCGTGGCGGTGTCCTACATCGCAGAGCGCATCGAGCGGCGCTACGACATCGACACGATTCGCGAGGTGCAGGCGTTCATGGAAGGCGCCGACCCCGACCAGATCTCGCGCGAGCGCAGGATCCCCAAGGCGGCGCGCGTCGCGCTCAAGATGGCGGCAGGTGCCGCTGCGGGCGTAGCGCTCATGATGATGCTATCCGCCCTCATGAGCCTGACCATGTTTGGCTAGGTGGTGCCACCGCACGTGCGCAGATGGCCGCAAGGCGATAAACTTGCTGGTACAAGCAATGGTGCACCTACCAGGAAGAGGTTTTTTCGATGCGTGCGAAAGTCATCCACCGCAACACCCACGTCTACGACCTCGACGCGACCCTTGCGTTCTACGAGAAGGCCTTCGGGCTCAAGGAGCGTCGCCGCAAGGGTCCCGAGGACGGCAGCTGGCTCATCGTCTTCATCGGCAACGACGAGACCGACTTCGAGCTGGAGCTCACCTGGAACAGGGGCTTTGACGGCACCTACGACAACGGCAACGGCGATACCCACGTGGCCGTGCGCGTGGACGACTACGACGCCTATCACGCCCTGCACGAGGAGATGGGCTGCATCGTCAAGGAGAACCCGCGCATGGGCCTGTACTTTGTGGCCGACCCCGACGGCTGCTGGGTTGAGGTGCTGCCCGGTCTGGACGAGACCCCGCTCGAGGCCAATCGCAGTCGCTAGGCGCGGGGCGCGAGCGGCCTACAGGCTGCCCAGCATAAGCAGAGCTATCACATACACGCAGGTAAACGCCACGGCAACCCCGTCTCGGGCATGCAGCTCGAGCGGGTGCCAGTGGCTGCGCGTCGCCCCGCCCTCGTAGCAGCGGGCGTCGAGTGCGCGCGAGAGGCCGTTGGCATGGCGCAGCGAGCTGGCGAGCAGCGCGATCACGATGGGTATCACCGAGCGCACCCTGTCGACGAGCGAGCCCTCTGCCAGCGCGCCTCCGCGAGCGGTCTGGGCGTCGAGGATGGCCGAGGCCTCGTCGGCGATGGTGGGGATGAAGCGCAGCATGAGCGAGAAGACCATGGCGATCTCGTGGCCCGGCAGGCCGATGCGCGACAGCGGCGACATCAGCGCGTCGAAGGCGTCGGTTAGCTGGGTGGGCGTGGTGGTGAGCAGGATGAGCGTCGCCGCGACGACCGCGACCACCAGGCGCAGGCTGTAGTTGACGGCCGCCCAGAGGCCACCGGTGGTGATGCGCAGCGGACCCACCGCCACAAGCGTGCTGCCAGTGTCTACCAGCAGCAGGTTGAAGACGGAGAGCACGAGCAGCACCATGATGACGGGCCTGATCGAGCTCAGCACCTTGCCGGCGGGCAGGTGCGACAGCAGCACCAGCGCAAGCGCGACGGCCCAGCCAAACACGAGCTGCAGGGGCGTGCGTATGAAGAAGACTGACACCATGATGGCCAGCCCGCAGACGATCTTGCTGCGCGGGTCGAGCCGGTGGAGGACGGAGTCTGCGGGCACGTAGCTGCCAAGGGAGATCCTAAAGGCCACGGACGCTCACCTCCCCAGGCTCCGCTGTCTGTGACGCGCCAGCAGCAAGGGTGTCTGCCAGGGCTGCGAGCGTGAGGGGAGAGCCAAGCCCCGTAACGCCCGCCTCCTGGAGGCGAAGCGCCCAACCGAGGGCATCGGGCAGGCCCAGTCCGCTTTTGTGCAGAACGTCGAAGGTGTCTGCCGAGAAGACCTCCCCAGGGGCCCCCTGCATGAGCAGGTTGCCCTCGTTGAGCACGATGACCTGCTGTGACGTGGCGGCGTCGTTCATGGAGTGGGTCACCTGGATGACGGTGGTGCCCTGTGCGTTGATGCTTGCGATGATGTCGCGAAGCTGGGCCCTGCCATGCGGGTCGAGACCTGCCATCGGCTCGTCGAGCACGAGCACGTCGGGCTCCATGGCGAGGATGCCCGCCAGTGCGCAGAGGCGCTGCTGGCCTCCTGAGAGATGGAAGGGCGAGGACTGCTCTCGGCCGGTCAGCCCCACGCGCGCGAGTGCGCTTGCGCAGCGCCGCTCGACCTCGTCTGCCGGAAGGCGCAGGTTGGTGGGCCCGTACGCCACGTCCTCGAGCACGGTCTCGGCAAAGAGCTGACGCTCGGGATGCTGCATCACGTAACCGATGCGGCCATGGAGCTGGCGTCTGCGCCTGCGGTCGGAGGTGTCGATGCCCTCCACCATAAGGCGTCCCGCATCAGGGGTCTCCAGGGCGCAGAGCAGCCGCAGCAGCGTGGACTTGCCCGACCCCGTCTGTCCGACGATGGTGGTAAACGATCCGCGCGGGATGCCGAAGCTGACGGCGTCGAGGGCTGGGTGGCGTGCCTCTCGAGCGTCGGTGTCACCATAGGAGTAGGAGAGCTCCGTCGCCTGGATGGCGCTCTCGCACGCGCCCGCGGCGGGGACCGACCCCGAGGACCCGGCTCGGCAAGAGCGATTGCTCGACGATGCCTGGCAGCTGCGGATGCGCTCGCTTCGCTCGCTTGGGTCCTCGCTCCCGCCAGACACCGTCGAGCAATCCGCCTCGCGAGGGTCCTCGGGGTCGGTCCCCGCCGCGGGCGCGTGCGAGAGCGATGCCAGAAGCTCGTCCTCGTCACAGGTCCAGGGGATGTCGACGCCCCTTGCGCGGAGCGCCTCGGCAAGGCGTGCGCAGAAGGGTTCCTCGAGCCCGAGCTCGGTCAGCTCGTCGCCGTGGGAGAAGACCTCCGAGGGCGTGCCCTCGAGCACGAGGCGACCCTTGGCGAGCACCACCACGCGGTCTGCTGCCAGGGCCTCCTCCATGAAGTGGGTCACGTGCACGACGGTCGTGCCGGCCTCGTGCAGCTGGTCCATCACGCGCATGATGCCGCGCCGTCCGCGCACGTCGAGCAGGGCGCCCGGCTCGTCGAGCACAAGCACCTCGGGCTCCATGGCGAGCGCGCCGGCGATGGCCACGCGCTGCTTCTGCCCGCCGGAGAGATTGTTCGGGTCGGCCTTGGCATAGCGGTCGAGCGCCACGCGGTGGAGCTCCCGCGCCACGCGCGCGCCAATCTGAGACGAGGGGACGCCCAGGTTCTCGGGCCCGAAGGCGACGTCCTCTTCGACGACCGAGGTCACGATCTGGTCGTCGGGGTTCTGGAACACCAGGCCAAGGCGCCGCCGGACGCGCCGGTACGCATCGAAGTCGATGCCCTGCTCGCCAAACACGCGCTCGCCCAGAAGGTCTACGGCCCCCTCGTCAGGGGCCAGAAGCCCGCAGAGGACGGAGGCGAGCGTCGACTTTCCCGAGCCGTTGGGGCCGAGCACGCATATGCGCTCACCTGCGGCGATGTCCAGGCTGACATCGTCGAGGGCGCATATGCCGTGCTCGTAGCGAAGCGTTACGTGGTCAAGTGAGAGCAGGGGCCGGTCCATTGGGCGGTGTCCGGGCTAGTCCTGGAGGGCCTTGGAGAGCGGCTTGTAGACCAGGGCCGTGATCACGCAGTTGAGCGCGACCTTGATGGCGTTGAAGGGCAGGAGCACCGGCACGATCATGCCGATGACCGTCTCGCGCGGCGCGCCCATGTAGAGCGGGGTCACCACGATATTGGCTGCGATGGTCACCGCCAGGCAGACCACGGCGCCGATGACGAGGCCCGTGACGGCGCCCTTGAAGGTGGTGTTGCGCTGGTAGACCAGCGAGGCGGGCAGCACCAGCGAGAGCGTGGCCACGATGGCCATGAAGGCGCCGTAGACGCCGCTCTGGGTGGCGAGGTGCACGAGGTAGGGCAGCGCCGAGACGATCACGCCGGTCGAGGGGCCAAAGGCGAAGCCGGCGACGAGCGCGACGATGGCGGAGGGGTCGTACTTGAGGAAGGTCACGCCCGGCAGGATCGGGAACTCGATGAAGAGCGTGGCGATGGCCGCGACGGCGCAGAAGAGCGCGGTCGTGGCGATGCGCTTGGTGCTCCAGCCGCCAGAGGCGGTGGTAGCGTGGGTGTCATGACGTGAATTTGAGATGGTGGCCATAATGGCGCCTCCGTTTCTCCCATCCGGACTGTAACCGTTGGCCCTGGAGTCTCACCAGGTCGGCCGCCTTTTGCGGTTCGCGGGCTTGGGGACACGCGTCCCGATACCGCCAGTGGGGAATCTCACCCCGCCCTGAAACTATGTCGGTACGAGCATAGACATTCTGCATGTCGTGCGCAAGCTACCATTGTGAAACTGCCGTGAGGGCGCAGGCCCTTGGCACTGCGGAATGCTTCTTGTGATGTGCACTTCGTCAACAGGCCGCTTTGCAGCGCTCTCTCGCCTATACTGATAAGCCATCACTGTTTACGACACGTCAGGGAGCGTGATCTGCACATGACCGGAGACGGCCGAGAACGCACGGAGCTGATTTGGCGCTTGCGCCAGATTGTGGGCGAGGACAACGTGAGCCTCGACGAGCCCCTGTCCGAGCACACCACCTTTGAGATCGGTGGTCCTGCCGACGCGTACGTGGTGCCCGAGACCTCCGACGAGGTGCGCGATGTCGTCGCGGCCTGCCGAGAGGCGGAGGTTCCCTTCTTTGTGCTGGGCAACGGCTCTGACCTGCTCGTCTCCGACGACGGCTATCGCGGCGTGATCATCGGCCTGGCCGACGGCTTCACCAACGTGTCCATCGAGGGCACCGAGATCACCTGCCAGGCGGGCGTCTCCCTGCGCGAGGCGTCGGAGATGGCCTGCGAGCTGGGGCTGACGGGCCTCGAGTTTGCCTGTGGCATCCCCGGCACCATCGGTGGTGCCTGCTTCATGAACGCCGGCGCCTACGACGGCTGCATCGCCGACGTCCTCAAGTGCGTGCGCGTGCTGAGGCCCGACGGGACGCAGGAGACCATCGGCGTGGACGATCTGGCCTTGGGCTATCGCGCAAGCCGGATTCGCGACGAAGGCCTGGTGGTGCTCACCGCCACGTTTGCCCTGCGCAAGGGTGACCCCGATGCCATTCGCGCGCGTATGGACGACCTGACCCACAAGCGCGAGAGCAAGCAGCCGCTCGACAAGCCGAGCGCGGGCTCCACCTTCAAGCGCCCCGAGGGCTACTTTGCCGGCAAGCTCATCATGGATGCCGGGCTGCAGGGATACCAGGTGGGTGGCGCGGCCGTGTCCAAGAAGCATGCGGGCTTTGTGGTCAACCTGGGCGGTGCGACGGCTGCTGACGTGCATGCCGTGATCGAGCACGTGCAGGACGAGGTCGAGCGCCAGTTTGGCGTGCGTCTCGAGCCCGAGGTGCGCTTCCTGCCGTAGGGCGCCCTTCCCCTTACATCAGCACGGCGCGGGCGGTCCAGATGCCGGGCACCAATGCCGCCAACCTGTCGAGGTCGGCAGGCGCGTTGGTCATGATGGCCACCACGTAGGTGCGCCCGTCCTGTGTCACGATGCCTGCGTCGACGGTCGCGGCGAGTTTGTCTATGGTGTCCTTTGGGTACCAGCCCGCCTTGGAGATGGTCGTGGCGAGCTCGCCGACTCCCTCGCGCAAGGGCGACTCCTTGCGCTTCTCAAAGAAGCCGCGCAGCTCACCGGCCTTGTCGCTCCCAGAGGCGAGGTATCCGTTGCCGGCCTGCCACATAGTGGCAAGCTCTGCGCACGTGACAAAGGGGTAGTGCGTGTCCTTGCAACAGAGGCGTTCGTAGGCGTCTGATCCGGCCTGGCATATGCCCTGCTTGGCGCACCAGTCTGCAAAGACCTCACCGCCAAAGGCGTCGTGCAGCTTGATGTAGGAGTCGTTGTCCGAGCTGACGATGACCGGCTTTGCGAGACGCGCGATGGTGGCGGCCTTCTCGCCGTCAGAGCCCGCACCCTCGAGCGTGCCCCTCTCCAACGCCTGGTACAGGCTGATGACGTACGGCCCCTTGATGGAGCTTGCCGGGTACATGAGCTCGTCCTGGTTGTAGGCGAGCGAGCTGCCGGTGTCCAGGCACCGGATGACGACGGCCGCCTTCCCGCCCGAGGCCTCGAAGGCGCCAATCGTCTTCTGGAAGTCCCTGAGCAGGCCCTTGAGCTCGCTGTCGCTTGCGATGGAGCCCGTGACCGTCAGACCGTGGGCAAGCCCGTCGAGGGAGACGCTGCGCTCGAGCGCGGCTGTGGCGCCCGTAGCCTCGTCGATGCCGTCCTCGACCAGGCCCTGCGGAGAGTCTGCCATGCTCGCGCGCAGCGGTGACAGGTCAACCGTGGTCCCGGCCGGCCTCGTGTCGTCGACGATGCACCACGAGAAGGCTGGCGTCACCGCGAGGCCTATGGCAAGGCTGACGACGGAGACGATGGCCTGGGTGGATGCCTGGCGAAGCGACATGCTAGTTCTTGAGAGAGTTGAGCGGGGCGGGGAAGCGCCCGCCGCGGTGCGCCAGCACGCTGCCCGCAAACTGGTTGATGGGCATGACCGGAGCGGTGCCGAGAAGCCCGCCAAAGACCAGCGTGTCGCCCACGTCGTGGCCGATGGCCGGGATGACGCGCACGGCCGTGGTCTTGGTGTTGATGACGCCGATGGCCATCTCGTCGGCGATGAGACCGGCGATGGTCTCGGCCGTCGTGTCGCCCGGCACGGCGATCATGTCGAGGCCGACCGAGCAGACGCTGGTCATCGCCTCGAGCTTCTCGAGCGTGAGGGCACCCTCCTCGGTGGCGCGGATCATGCCGGCGTCCTCGGAGACGGGGATGAAGGCGCCGGACAAGCCTCCCACGCTGGAGCTGGCCATGACGCCGCCCTTCTTGACGGCATCGTTGAGCAGGGCGAGGGCGCAGGTGGTGCCGGGGCCTCCCGTGCGACCGACGCCGATGATCTCCAGGATCTCCGCCACGGAGTCCCCTGCGGCAGGCGTGGGGGCAAGCGAGAGGTCGACGATTCCCTTCTCCACGCCGAGACGGGCGCTTGCCTGTCGGCTCATCAGCTCGCCGGCGCGCGTGATCTTGAAGGCGGTCTCCTTGATCTTCTCGGCAACGGCCATGAGGCTCGCGGTCTCGGGCAGCTCGCGCAGCGCGGCAGCCATGACGCCCGGCCCGGAGACGCCGACGTTGATGACGGCGTCAGCCTCGCCGGAGCCGTGGATGGCACCGGCCATGAAGGGGGAGTCCTCGACCATGTTGGCAAACACCACGAGCTTGGCCGCGCCGCAGCAGTCGCGCTCGGTGGTGGCGGCCGCGGTCTTGACGATGGTGTCGGCCATGAGCATGACCGCGTCCATGTTGATGCCGGCACGGGTGGAGGCCACGTTGACGCTGGAGCACACGCGCTCGGTGGTCGCCAGCGCGGAGGGGATCGACGTGATCAGGCGCCGATCGGCGTCGCCCATGCCCTTTTGTACGAGGGCCGAGAACCCGCCAAGAAAGTCGATGCCCAGGGTCTCTGCCGCGCGGTCGAGCGTGACCGCAAGGGGAGTGAGGTCCTTGTCGGGGCAGGCGGCGGCGATCTGCGCGATGGGCGTCACCGACACGCGCTTGTTGGCGATGGGGATCCCGTACTCGCGCTCGAGGTCGTCCGCCACCTCAACCAGATGCTCTGCGGTATGCGTGATGCGGTCGTAGACCTTGGTGCACATGCGCTCCATGCTCTCGTCGGCGCAGGCGCCCAGCGAGATGCCCATGGTGATGGTGCGCAGGTCGAGGTTCTGCTGCGAGACCATGCTGAGCGTCTCGGCGACCTCCTCGGGAGTGATTGCCATAGCTGTCCTCGTTTCGTGTGGGAGTAGCTCCCCCATTATGCACGAGGCGCAGCAAGACTGCAGGATTTACAGATGGCCGAGGCGACTCGCAAGGCCTAGCCGATGCCAAACGCAAAGACCGTGGTGCTCCTGAAGGGACGGTCGTGCGTGTAGACCGGCTGCGGGAAGTTCTTGTGGTGGATGGCGTCGGGGTAGTGCTGGGTCTCCAACGCGACTCCGGCAAAGGCCCCGTAGTGCACGCCGTCCTTGGCACCCTCGATGTCAAAGGCGTCGTAGTCGAACACCTGCATGCCCGGAGCGTCGGTCGAGACGGTGAGCGTGATGCCGGTCTTGTCGCCCACGAGTCGCGCCGCCTGCGCGAGCCTGCCCCGGTTGTCCAGGCAGTAGTTGTCGTCGTAGCCATGGGGCAGCTGCTCGAGCCGCGCACCGAGCGTCTGCGGCTGGCGGAAGTCGTAGGGCGTGCCCTCGACGGGGGAGACCTCGCCGGTGGGGATGTGGTCGACCATGGGCGTGTAGCTCTGCGCGTCGATCTGCAGGCTGTGGCCGAGCACGTCGCCCGATGCGTGGCCGTTGAGGTTCCAGTACGCGTGCGAGATGAGGTTCACGATGGTGGGGTCCGAGGGCGTGGCGTCAAAGCGCAGGGTGAGCGCGTTGCCCTCGGAGAGCTCGTAGGTCACGCTCGCCTTCACCGAGCCCGGGAAGCCCTGGTCGCCCCGACGGCTGGAGAGCGAGAAGGTGACCGACGAGGCGCTCGTGTGGGTGACGTCCCAGAGCCGCTCCGACCAACGGTGCGGACCGCTGTGCAGGTTGTTGGCGCCGTCGTTGGCCGCGAGGCGATAGCTGCTGCCGCCCAGCTCAAAGCTGGCGCCGGCGATCCTGTTGGCGCACCTGCCCACGATGGCGCCGAGGTTCATGGTGTCGCTCGCATACCCGGCGGCTCCCGAGTATCCGAGGGCGACGTCGGGAAAGTTCCCATGCCCGTCGGGCACCTTGCAGCTCACCATGCTCGCGCCAAAGTCGGTGATGCCGACGGAGGTCCCCACGCTGTTGCTCAGCACAAAGAGACGGGCCTGCCGGCCGGCGGGCGTGGCTCCAAAGGGGAAGATGGTCAGCATGGTGGGCTCCTGTTCTCGTGGTGGCTACCTGCACTCTACTCGCTTGGGCGCGCATGGGCCGTGATGCATGGCATGACAGGCAGTTTGTCTCGACGAGCAGGGCCAGCGCGGCGCTGGCCCTGCCGCGATTTGAGGGGTGTCGTGCAAATGCGGGCGCATCGGCTCAGACGAAAGGTAAACTTGCTATGATTTTGGGATACCCCTGCGCGCTCGCGCACCCCTCGGAAGGACAGCCATGCTGTATGTTGGCGTAGACCTTGGCACGACCACCGCACTCTTCATGCTGATGGATGAGGAGGGGCAGGTGCGACGTACGACCGCCAAGGCCTACCCGCTGTACTTCCCCCAGCCGGGCTGGTGCGAGCAGGATCCCAACGTGTGGTGGGCGGCGGTGCGCATGGGCGTGCGCGAGCTGGTGCGTGGGTACGACCCTGCAGAGGTCAGGGGCATCGGCGTGGCGGGGCAGATGCACGCCCTGGTCGCGCTGGATGCCGAGGACAAGCCCGTGTGCCCGGCCATCCTCTGGAACGACAACCGTGCGCAGTTCCAGAGCGACTACCTCAACCGCGAGGTGGGACGCCGGTGGATCTCCGCCAAGACCGGCAACGTCTCCTATGCGGGCTTCACGGCCCCCAAGCTCCTGTGGCTGCGCGAGGAGGAGCCGCAGAGCTTCGCCCGCATCTCCAAGCTCATGCTGCCAAAGGACTACATCAACTACTGCCTGACGGGCGTGCACTCGACCGACTGCTCGGACGCAAGCGGAACCCTGCTCTTTGACGTGCGCAAACGCGAATGGTCAAAGGAGATGCTTAGCATCTGCGGCCTTCGCGAGGCCCAGATGCCACGCGTCTTTGAGAGCTACGAGCCCGTTGGGACGCTCCTGCCCGACGTGGCTGCCGACCTGGGCCTGAGTCCCGATGTCGTGGTGTGCGCGGGTGCCAGCAACAACGCGGCAGCCGCCATCGGCACCGACACCGTGGGCACCGGCCGTTGCAACATCCGCATCGGCAGCTCAGGCACCATCCTGGTAAGCAACGACAACTTCATGGTGGACGAGCACAACGCCCTCCACAGCTTTGCCCATGCCGACGGCAGCTATCACTTCCTGGGCTGCATGCTCTCCGCGTCCGCGTCAAACCGCTGGTGGATGAACGACATTCTCAAGAGCCACGACTACAATGGCGAGCAGGCGCGCATAAACCCCAAGAACCTCGGCAAGAACAAGGTGTTCTTCCTGCCGTATCTGATGGGGGAGCGCAGCCCCTACAACGACCCCAACGCGCGCGGCGCCTTTATCGGCATGCACCTGCACAGCTATCGCGAGGACATGACGCAGGCGGTGCTGGAAGGCGTGGCCTTTGCCATGCGCGACTGCCTGGACATCGCGCGGGCGGAGGAGGTGCAGGTGAAGGGTGCCACCATCAGCGGCAACACGGTGACGCCGCTCTGGAAGCGGATCTTTGCCAACGTGCTGGGCATCCAGCTGATCACCAACAAGGTGTCCGACGTGACGAGCTTTGGCGCAGCCATGCTGGCGTGTGTGGCCTGCGGGGCCTGGCCTGACGTGCGCAGCTGCTCGCACGCGCTGGTCAAGACCGCGGACATCATCGAGCCGGACCGCTGGACCTCCACGCTCTACCAGGAGCGCTACGAGATCTGGCACTCGCTCTATCCCGTGCTGGCGCCAAAGTTCGTCCGCATGCGCTAGTGCGACGCGAGCCCCATTACCAAGAGAAGACCAAGCAAGCAAAGAAGGACAACCCATGACCGACGTGGACCTGTCGCGCGACCTGTGCGCCTTCATCGAGCAGTGCCCGACCATGTTCCATACCACCGCGACTATCGCCCGCTCCCTTGACGAGCAGGGCTTTGTCCGCCTCAGGGCGAGCGAGCCGTGGCAGGTGCGCCCGGGCGGCAGCTACTACGTGACCTGCAACGGGTCCAGCGTCATCTCCTTCAGGGTGGGCGAGCAGGTCTCCGGCGATGACTATCACTTTAGGATGGCGTCCGCGCACGGTGACTCGCCTGCGTTCAAGGTCAAGCATGTCCCCGAGCTCGACGGTCCCGGCGAGGTACTGTGCCTCAACGTGGAGGGCTATGGCGGCATGCTCGACGCAACCTGGCTCGACCGCCCGCTGGGCATAGCCGGCAGGGTCATGGTGCGCACCGACGAGGGCGGCATCGAGTCGCGCCTGGTTGCCACCGACAAGGACGTGGCGCTCATCCCGAACGTGGCCATCCACCAGCGCCGCGACGCCAACAAGGGCTTTGCCTTCAACCGCCAGGTTGACCTCTGCCCTCTCTTCTCCGCAGGCAGGCTCGAGCGTGGTGCGTTTGACGCCATGGTGGCCGAGCTCGCCGGGACCACGACCGAGCGCATCCTGGGCAAGGACCTCTTCCTCTATAACCGCACGCCCGCCCGCGTCTGGGGCTGGGCGGACGAGTTTGTCTCTGCGCCGCACCTCGATGACCTGCAGTGCGTGTTCCCGGCGCTAAGGGCGCACCTTGCGGCGGCAAACGAGAGGTGCATCACGGTGTTCGCCTGCTTCGACAACGAGGAGGTCGGCTCGGGCACCAGGCAAGGCGCGCTCTCCACGCTGCTGTACGACACGCTTGTGCGTGCCAACGCCGCGCTGGGCTTTGGGCAGGAGCAGCTGCTTAGGGCGCTGGCGGGCTCCTTCATGGTGAGTTGCGACAACAGCCATGCCGTGCACCCCAATCACCCCGAGCTCTATGACGCCCATAACTGCGGACATATCAACGGTGGCGTCGTGATCAAGGAGGTCGCGAGCCAAAAGTACACCACCGACGCCTTCAGCCGTGCGGTGTTCACCGCGGTGTGCGAGCGCGCAGGTGTGCCGGTGCAGACCTTTGCCAACAGGAGCGACTCTGCGGGCGGGTCGACCTTGGGCAACCTGTCTGCCCGCAAGGTGAGCGTGGCCTCGGTGGACGTGGGCCTGGCGCAGCTTGCCATGCATTCCAGCTACGAGACTGCGGGCGTGAACGATACGGGTTACCTGATGCGGGCGCTTACGGAGTATTTTGGCTGCGACCTGCGAATTGACGGATCGGATACGGTGCACCTGGGGTAGGGGCTCGCCGCGGCGGCGGACCAGTTGGTGCGCTGGTGACGAGATAGCGCCACTGGTCCGTCCCTTGAGCCGGAACGACGCCCCGTTCCGTCCGCGGCAGCGGACCAGTCACCGTGACATCGCCATCCACCGCTTGCGTCCAACACATTCCAACTTTCAGCACGTCAAGAAACCCGTATGGGCCTCTTGTGACAATCGCCGCCGCGTAGTTGAAATCTGCACACAGTGAGTAAAAATACTCAACATGTGAAGTATTGCACAGAGTGAGAAGGAATCGTATGGTTCAGCTCAGCGAGGCTCCTCGACTCGACCGCCGCACGGCTCGCACGCGCAAGGCCCTGCGCGAGGCGCTGGCTGCCGAGATCGTGGCAACGGGCGACCTCGGTCAGGTGACCGTCACCGCCGTCGCAGACCGGGCGGGCATCACGCGCCGCACCTTCTATTCGCACTACCGCGACATCGCGGATCTCGTCTCCTGCATCGAGGAGGAGGCCCTCTGCGACCTCAGCCAGCTGGTGCGTGAGATCGCGCAGGTGACGCTCCCCGAGCTGGAGACGGCAATCAACCACTTCGAGCCCTGCCCGCGCTCCATGGAGGTGTTCGACTACTTCCTGAGCGAGGGCTCCCACCTCGCCCCGCTGCTCAGCGAGTCAGGCGACCCAGCCTTCGCGGAGAAGATCAAGGGCATGGTGCGCGAGGTCGTGCATGCGCGCGCGTCGGAGGGCTTCGTGCTCAAGGACATCAGTCCCGTGGCCGTGTCGATGCTCGACTACTACCTCACCTTCGTCATATCTGCCGAGGTAGGCGTCGTGGTCCGCTGGCTCAACACCGGCATGGCCGAGCCGCCCGAGATCATGGCCCGCATGATGACGGCCCTTCTCTTCGTGCGTCCGGGCGACCTGTACGGTCGTCCCATCGACTTTGACATTCCCGGCATGGCCGCAAAGGCCGTTGCGTTTAAGGAGGAGTGCAGCAATGTCCGCTAGGTATGATGCTTCCCAGAAGGCTCAGATAGAGGCGCGCCAGCCCCTGACCCTGGTGCAGCGCGGAGCCGAGCTGCTGCCCAAGGGCCCCGTCGACCTCACCCACGCCCACCTGCGTCTGGGCATCGACGTGGGCTCGACCACCGTCAAGCTGGCGGTCATCGACGACAACGATAACCTCGTCTACGCCAACTACGAGCGCCATCACACCGACATCCGTGCGACGGCGTGCGACCTGTTTGCCAAGGCGCGTCGCGTGGTCGGCCGTGCGCCGATGCGCGTGTCCATCACGGGTTCGGGCGGCATGCTGCTTGCCACGTGGCTCGACCTCGAGTTCGTCCAGGAGGTCATCGCCAGCAAGCGCGCCGTCGAGCGCCTCATCCCCCAGACCGACTGCGCTATCGAGCTCGGTGGCGAGGACGCCAAGATCATCTACTTCGACAACGGCATCGAGCAGCGCATGAACGGCACCTGCGCCGGTGGCACGGGCGCCTTCATCGACCAGATGGCCTCGCTGCTCAAGACCGACGCACCCGGCCTGAACGAGCTCGCCCGCGGCTACAAGCACATCTATCCCATCGCGAGCCGCTGCGGCGTCTTTGCCAAGTCTGACGTCCAGCCCCTGCTCAACGAAGGCGCAGCCTCCGAGGACATCGCAGCTTCCATCTTCCAGGCCGTGGCAAACCAGACGGTCTCCGGCCTCGCCTGCGGACATCCCATCCGCGGATACGTGGCGTTCTTGGGTGGCCCGCTGCAGTACCTCTCCGAGCTGCGCGAGCGCTTCTACGAGACGCTCGACCTCGACGAGGAGCACCGCATCATCCCCGAGAATGCGCACCTCTTTGTGGCGACGGGCGCCGCGCTGGCAGGCGAGAGCGACCGCTACGTGACCTTCGACGAGGTCATCGCCGCGCTGGAGAACCTCCACGGGGCCCAGGGCTCCGAGGTGCCGCGCCTCGACCCGCTCTTCGAGAGCGAGGAGGACTACCGCGACTTCAAGGACCGCCATGACAGGGAGGTCGTGCCCAAGGGCGAGCTGGCCAGCTACCACGGGCGCGTCTTCATCGGCCTGGACGCCGGCTCCACCACCATGAAGGCGGCCGTCGTGGGCGAGGACGGCGAGCTGCTCTACACCTGGTACGACGTCAACAACGGCGACGTGCTGGGTACCGCGCGTCGCATCATGGACGACATCTTCGACCACCTGCCCGCCGACTGCACCATCGGGCATGTGACCACCACCGGCTATGGCGAGCAGATTCTCATCGAGGCCCTGCGCGCCGACTCCGGCGAGATCGAGACGGTCGCCCACCTGCGTGGCGCCAAGGCCTTCGTGCCGGACGTCGAGTTCATCCTCGACATCGGCGGCCAGGACATGAAGTGCCTGCAGGTGCGCGGCGGCGTCATCGAGCACATCATGCTCAACGAGGCCTGCTCCAGCGGCTGCGGCTCCTTTGTGGCCAGCTTCGCCGACTCCATGGGCATGAGCGTCCAGGAGTTCGCGCGCGCGGCCGTGCATGCCGACGCCCCCGTCGACCTGGGCAGCCGCTGCACCGTCTTCATGAACTCGCGCGTCAAGCAGGCCCAGAAGGAGGGCGCCACCATCTCCGACGTGGCCGCCGGCCTCAGCTACTCCGTCATCAAGAACGCGCTGTTCAAGGTCATCAAGCTGCGCGACTACGACGAGATCGGCTCCGACGTGGTGGTCCAGGGCGGCACCTTCATGAGCGACGCCACGCTGCGCGCCTTCGAGCTGCTCACCGGGCGCAACGTCATCCGCCCGGACATCGCGGGCGTCATGGGCGCCTACGGGGCGGCCCTGCTCGCGCGCGACCGCGCCGGCGCACATGGCACCTCCGAGCTCCTCTCGCGCGAGGAGATCGACAACCTGCAGGTAAGGCAGCGCCAGGCCCACTGTGGGCGCTGCTCCAACAACTGCCTGCTCACCATCAACGACTTCGGCCACGGCCGTCGCTTCATCACGGGCAACCGCTGCGAGAAGGGCGCGGGCAAGCAGCGCTCCGCGGCCGACGAGGCCCCGAACCTCTTCAAGTTCAAGAACAAGCTGCTCTTCGAGCGCGAGTGCCTGGACCCCGCGGACGCGCCGCGCGGCACCGTGGGCATCCCGCGTGCGCTCAACATGTACGAGAACTATCCCTTCTGGCACGCCTTCTTCACGCACCTGGGCTTTGCGGTGGTGCTGTCCGACCAGACGAGCAAGCGCACCTACGAGGCGGGCATCGAGAGCATGCCGAGCGAGAGCGTGTGCTACCCGGCGAAGCTCAGCCACGGCCACGTGATGAACCTCCTCTCCAAGGACCCGGACTTCATCTGGATGCCCTGCGTCCGCTGGGAGCGCACCGAGGACGAGACGACCACCAACCACTACAACTGCCCCATCGTCATGAGCTACCCGCAGTCGCTGCAGCTCAACATGGACGAGCTGGCGGGTGAGGGCGTCGAGTACCTGGCACCCTTCATCCCCTACGACAACAAGCGCGAGCTCAAGCGGCGCCTCTACGAGGTGGTCTCCGAGCAGCGCGAGGCCGACGCGGCGGCGGGGCACGGGCGCGTCCGTGGGCCGCACATCACGCGGGCCGAGATCGACGAGGCGGTCAACGTCGCATGGGAGGCCGACGAGGAGTTCAAGGAGCTGATCCGGCGCCGCGGCGACGAAGTACTCGAGTGGATGGAGAAGAACGACCGCCACGGCATCGTCCTGGCAGGTCGTCCCTACCACAACGACCCCGAGATCAACCACGCCATCCCCGAGCTGGTCAACGGCTTTGGCTTTGCGGTGCTCACCGAGGACTCCGTGGCCCACAAGATGACTCCCGAGCGCCCGATCCGCGTGGTCGACCAGTGGATGTACCACGCGCGCCTGTATCGCGCGGCGCGCTTCGTGGCCAGCCGCAACGACCTCGACCTGGTGCAGCTCAACAGCTTTGGCTGCGGCCTTGACGCGCTCACCACCGACGAGGTGCAGGAGATCCTCGAGGCAAGCGGCAAGATCTACACCTGCCTCAAGATCGACGAGGTGTCCAACCTCGGTGCCGCGCGCATCCGCGTGCGCTCGCTGATGGCCGCCCTCAAGGAGCAGCGCTTCGAGCTCGAGCGCAACACCGCCGCGGGCCTGGCGAGAGAGGAGGAGCCGGTGGGCGTGCACATGGCCGACGGCTCCCTCGAGCGCGCCCGCAAGACCGACCTCTCCCGTCGGGTGCCCATCTATCGCAAGGCCTCGAGCGCCGCCTTCGAGAAGGTGCGCTACACCAAGGAGATGCAGGATGCGGGCTACACCATCCTCTGCCCGCAGATGTCGCCGATCCACTTCGACCTGGTGGAACCGGTCCTGCGCGGCTTTGGCTACAACATCGTGCTTCTGCCCTCGGTTGACCACGAGGCCGTCGACACCGGCCTCAAGTACGTCAACAACGACATCTGCTACCCGTCCATCCTGGTATGCGGCCAGCTCATCAACGCGGTCATCTCGGGCGAGTACGACCTCACCCGCACCGCGGTGCTCATCTCGCAGACCGGCGGCGGCTGCCGTGCCACCAACTACATCGGCCTCATCCGCAAGGCGCTGCGCGACGCGGGACACCCGGAGGTGCCTGTGATTTCGCTGGCGATGGCGGGAGGCCTCGACGAGAACAACTCAGGCTTCAACCTGCTTCGGCCCAAGATGCTCATGCACGCGCTCTACGCCATCATCTACGGCGACCTCATCATGAAGCTGCTCTACCGCACGCGTCCCTACGAGGCCGAGCCGGGCGCCGCGGACCGCGTTTACGGGGGTCTCATGCGTCGCGCGCGCACGGTGCTTCCCAGCTGCGGCCGACGCGAGTTCTACCGCCTGTGCAAGGACACCGTGGACGCCTTCGACGCACTGCCGCTGGCCAACGACCGCTCCAAGCCGCGCGTGGGCGTGGTGGGCGAGATCCTGGTCAAGTTCCACCCGACGGCAAACAACGAGCTCGTCAAGGTGATCGAGTCTGAGGGCTGCGAGGCGGACGTGCCGGGGCTTCTCGACTTCTTCACGATGGGCATGACCCACGAGCTCAACATGGAGGCCGAGCTGGGCAGCAGCGCAAGGGGCCGCATGGCCAACCGTGCCGAGGTGACGCTGGTCGAAAAGATCCGCGAGCCCCTCAACCGGATGCTGGCCGCCTCGACGCGCTTCGAGCCGTGGCCCTCCATCTTCGATCTTGCGGAGAAGGCCAAGCGCGTGCTGTCGCTCTGCAACAACATGGGCGAGGGCTGGCTGCTCACGGCCGAGATGATCGAGCTCATCGAGAGCGGCACGCCCAACGTGGTGTGCGCCCAGCCCTTCGCGTGCCTGCCCAACCACGTGGTGGGCAAGAGCGTGATCAAGCGCCTGCGTCAGATGTACCCGCAGAGCAACATCGTGGCCGTGGACTACGACCCCGGCGCGAGCGAGGTCAACCAGCTCAACCGCATCAAGCTGATGATCAGCGTGGCCAAGGAGAACCTGCGCGAGGAGGGCGAGTTCAGGCTCAAGGGCGACGACATCGACGCCCGCGGCGAGACGAGTGGCCCCATCCACCTGAGCGCAAGCCAGCTCGAGCAGATCGAGCGCGCAAAGGAGCGTGCGGGCGTCCGCTAGGCAAACCCCCATATTCCGCCAGTCAGTACGCGCAGGGAACCTATACTTCCCTGCGCGTACGGGTACCATTACAGTGCGTCGTTTCTGCAACCGGCCGGAATGGGGGACGCATGTACAAGTTGAAGACGATGACCAAATGGGCGCTGTCGGCAGGCCTTGCCGCCTCGCTCGCCCTCGTGCCGCTGGCGGGCTGTGCCTCTTCCGATGGCGCCGCGCCCGAGCCGGCTCCCGCGCAGGAGGAGGCCGATGCCACCGAGCAGGAGGACACCGCGGCTACTCCCGAGGAGGCCTCGGTGTGGGTTGCCTCCTCGTACAAGCTGAGCCAGACTGACTCCGACGGCAACGTGACCGAGTACAGCTCAACCTACGAGCTCGACGAGGCGGGCAACCTGGTCAAGGAGACCGACAGCGAGGGCAGCGAGGTCACCTACACCCTCGACGAGGACGGCTGGGCTACCAAGATCGAGTCGGGCGAGCTCACCTGGACCTACGAGCTCGAGAAGGACGACCAGGGTCGCCTCACCGTCGAGAAGGGCGAGCAGTCCAGCATTGCCTACACGTACAACGATCAGGGCTTTGTCACCGAGACGACTGCCACCTCCGCCATCTTCTCGGTCGACGAGGAGGGCAACAGGGTCGAGGGCTCCGACGACACGGCGACCACCAAGACGACGTACGACGAGAACGGCTTCCCGCTCCTGAGGGTCCATGTCTTCTCTGATGGCAGGCTGGAGACGTCCTACGCCTACGAGTATGGTGACGACGGCCTTCCCACGAGCGTCACGATCGACAACCGCAACTTCGATGCCGACGGAAACGAGTACGAGGACACCGCGACCACCGCAACGGCGAGCTTCGAGTACGACGAGCATGGCAACCTGGTCAAGGAGGTGCTCGAGGACGAGTACGGCACCTCCACGTACGAGTACGGCTACGTAGAGGTGGCCAATCCCTCCATTGCGGCTAGGATCCAGTCCCACACGAGGGGCGTCTAGCGACAGACGGCCATAGCCATCCGAGATGGCCTTGCAACGGCGTGCGACCTGCCAAAGGGGGTTACCCCCCATGGCAGGTCGCACGCCCCATGTCACGGGGGGTTACCCCCCATGGCAGGTCTCACGCGCTATGTGTGCACATCGGTCATTTGGCGCATCGGCAGTGGCTTTGGGCTATGCTCTTGCTGTTGAATACGAGACAAGGAACCCCCGATGAGTGATGTGCTGGAGCGCTTCATGCGCTATGTGCAGGTGAATTCGCAGTCCGACCCGCTTGCCCCCGAGGACCAGGTGCCCTCGGCCCCGCGCGAGCATGACATGGCGGCGCTGCTGGGGCAGGAGCTGCGCGACCTTGGTTGCGACGACGTGGTAGTGGACGAGCATGCCTACGTGACGGCCTCGCTGCCCGCCTCCGCCGGCGCAGAGGGCCTGCCGGCGCTTGGGCTCATCGCGCACATCGACAGCGCTCCGGACGCCCCTGGCGAGGGCGTGCGCCCGCATGTGGTGCACTACGAGGGCGGTGCCCTGGTGGCGGGCGTGGTCGACGGAAAGCCGGTCAGCACGACCCCCGACGAGATCGCCTACCTCGAGCAGATGGTCGGACAGGACATCGTCTGCTCCGACGGCACCACGTTGCTCGCGGCGGACGACAAGGCGGGCGTGGCGGAGATCTGCTCGCTGATCGCGCGCCTCAAGGCCGACCCGAGCCTTCCGCACCCGTGCCTCAAGATCGCCTTCGTGCCCGACGAGGAGATCGGCCACGGGGCCGCGCTGCTCGACCTGGAGCGCTTTGGTGCCGCTTGGGCCTACACCGTCGACGGCGGTCCGGTGGGGGAGTTCAGCTACGAGTGCTTCACGGCGAGCGAGGCCACGGTGCGCGTCCGTGGCGTCATGGTCCATCCGGGCACGGCAAAGGACGTGATGATCAACGCCATCACGGTTGCCGGCGAGTTTGCGGGCATGGTGCCGGCCTTCGAGCGTCCAGAGCACACCTGCGGTCGCGAGGGCTTCTATCACCCCATCCGCATCGATGGCACCGCCTCCGAGGTCACGCTCTCCTACATCCTGCGCGACTTTGACTCCGCGAGCTTCGAGCGCCGCGAGCAGACCCTGCGCGACATCGCGGAGTTCCTCAACGTCCGCTATGGCGAGGGAACCGTCGAGGTCAGTCTCAAGAGGCAGTACCGCAACATGGCGGAGCACTTTGCCGACAAGAGGTTCCTCATCGACAACGCGCTCGAGGCAAACCGCGAGGTGGGGATCGAGCCGTGGATCGAGCCGGTCCGCGGCGGCACCGATGGCGCCGAGCTCACCTTCCGCGGGCTGCCCTGCCCCAACCTGGCCACCGGTGGCTACAGCATGCATTCCGTACGGGAGTTTGTGCCGGTTAAGAGCCTTGAACTCACCGTCGATATGCTGGAGCATCTTGTGGCGAAGTTTGCCGTTGCCCAGGAGGCCTAAGACCGATGGACGTGCGCTGGATCCTGATGACCCTGCTGTTGGTGCTGCCCACCGTTGCGGTCGTGGTCACCCTGCTGTCTGGTCTCGAGATGCCAGAGCGCCATCACCTGCACCACGACACCTATACGATCTCGCCGGTCATCGGTCGCTCGTACGTGCTCAACATGCTCTTCATGGGCATGCTTGGCACCCTCGTGGGCTGGCTCTGCCACCTGGGGGTCTTCTCTGCCGACCCGCTGGTTCCCGCCCTCTTCTTCACCGCGTTTCTCGTCTCGCTGTATCTGATCTTGATGTTCGTGCTGGCCTACCGGGTGACGCTCTACGACGACCACATGGTCGTCCGGCTGGCCTTCCGTCCCACGCGCACCATCTACTACGACGAGATCGAGCAGATGGAGTGGCTGCCATCGGTGCTCGACCCGCGCCTGCACGACCTCGGCATCACCCCACGGACGGGCCGCAGGCTCCGCATCTGGTGCCTGCTCGATATCGAGCAGATGCTCCTGCGCGTGGACCGCTACGACGCCTTTGCCGAGTGACGCGGCCCTACCAGGCGTGACTCGAGAAGACCGGCTCGTCCTGCCAGAGGGTGACCTCGCCTGAGGCGAGCGTCGCGGGCACGTCGATGAGGCGCTGGTTGGAGGAGCCCCTAAAGCGCAGGCTGATGTCCTTGAGCGGGAGCACGAAGGGCCCGTCCACCAGCACGTCGACAAGCGAGAGCAGCTGGGGGACCATCTCGGACGTGGCGCGGCTGGGGCCTTGGGTGAGCGCCTCCCACGTGAAGCCGGTGTAGACCCAGATGCTCTTCTGGGGGAACCGCTCGCGCACGCGCCGCAGGAAGGGCAGAAGGCCGGCCTGGTTCTCCATCTCCATGGGCTCGCCGCCCAGGATGGTGAGCCCCGCCACGTAGGGAGGCTCCAGGCTCTCCATGATCTTCTGCTCCACCTCGGGGGTAAAGGGCTCGCCGGCCGCGAAGTCCCACTGCACGGGGTTGAAGCAGCCCTCGCAATGATGGCGGCATCCCGAGACAAAGAGCGTGGTGCGCACGCCCACGCCGTTGGCGATGTCGCAGTACTTGATCTCCGCGTAGTTCATGCCCTCGTCCTCCCGAAGAAGGGGGCATGAGTTGCCCCATGCCCCCTGTCGCAGCCAAAATGTGTGGGCGCAAGGCCTCGCAAGGCCCTACAGATGCAGCACCCTGTCCTTGATCTCCTGGGTGCGGCCTTGGTTCCAGTACTGGGTGCCGATGTAGCCGCAGGTGCGACGCGCGACGTTCATCTTGCTCTGGTCGCGGTTGCCGCAGTTGGGGCACTCCCACACCAGCTTGCCGTCGTCCTCCACGATCTGGATCTCGCCGTCGTAGCCGCAGCACTGGCAGTAGTCGCTCTTGGTGTTGAGCTCGGCGTACATGATGTGGTCGTAGATGAACTGCATGACGCTGATGACGGCCTCGAGGTTGTCCTGCATGTTGGGCACCTCGACGTAGGAGATGGCTCCGCCGGGGGAGAGGCGCTGGAAGGCGCTCTCGAAGCTCAGCTTGGTGAAGGCGTCGATCTCCTCGGTGACGTGGACGTGGTAGCTGTTGGTGATGTAGCCCTTGTCCGTGATGCCCGGCACGATGCCAAAGCGACGCTGCAGGCACTTGGCGAACTTGTAGGTGACGCTCTCGATGGGCGTGCCGTAGACGGAGTAGTCGATGTCCTCGGCGAGCTTCCACTCGGTGCACTTGTCGTTCATGTGCTGCATGACGGAGAGCGCGAACTCGGTGGCCTTGGGGTCGGTGTGGCTGTGGCCGGTCATGTACTTGACGCACTCGTAGAGGCCGGCGTAGCCCAGGCTGATGGTGGAGTACCCGCCATAGAGGAGCTTGTCGATGGTCTCGCCCTTGTCGAGGCGCGCGAGGGCGCCGTACTGCCACAGGATGGGGGCAGCGTCGGAGACGGTGCCCTTGAGGCGCTCGTGGCGGCAGCGCAGTGCGCGATGGCAGAGGTCAAGACGCTCGTCGAAGATCTCCCAGAAGCGCTTCATGTCGCCGGAGGAGGAGAGGGCTACGTCGGGAAGGTTGATGGTGACGACGCCCTGGTTGAAGCGGCCGTAGTACTTGGGCTTGCTGGGGTCGTAGTTCTTGAAGCTGCGGCAGCCCATGCAGGTGTAGCAGTCGCCGTTGCCCTCGGTCTCGCCCTTGGAGAGCTTGTACTCGAACATCTTCTTCTCGGAGATGTAGTCAGGCACCATGCGCTTGGCGGTGCACTTGGCGGCGAGCTTGGTGAGGTAGAAGTACGGGGTGCCCTCGGTGAGGTTGTCCGGCTCGAGCACGTAGATGAGCTTGGGGAAGGCGGGGGTGATCCAGACACCCTTCTCGTTCTTGACGCCCTGGTGGCGCTGCTTGAGCATCTCCTCGATGATGAGGGCGAGGTCGGCCTTCTCCTGGGCGTTGCGGGCCTCGTTGAGGTACATGAACACGGTGATGAACGGCGCCTGGCCGTTGGTGGTCATGAGGGTGACCACCTGGTACTGGATGGTCTGGACGCCTCGGGCGACCTCCTCGCGCAGACGCTTCTCGACCATGGTGTCGATCTGCTCCTTGGTGGCGCTGAAGCCGATGGTCTCCATCTCGGAGTAGACCGAGCGGCGGATCTTCTTGCGGGAGACGTCCACGAAGGGCGCGAGGTGCGTGAGGCTGATGGACTGGCCGCCGTACTGGGTGGAGGCGACCTGCGCGATGATCTGCGTGGCGATGTTGCAGGCAGTGCTGAAGCTGTGCGGCTTCTCGATGAGCGTGCCGGAGATGACGGTGCCGTTCTGCAGCATGTCCTCGAGGTTGACGAGGTCGCAGTTGTGCATGTGCTGCGCGAAGTAGTCGGCGTCGTGGAAGTGGATGATGCCCTTCTCGTGGGCGTCGACGACGTCGGCGGGCAGCAGGGAGCGCATGGTGAGGTCCTTGGAGACCTCGCCGGCCATGTAGTCGCGCTGGACCGAGACGACGGTGGGGTTCTTGTTGGAGTTCTCCTGCTTGACCTCCTCGTTCACGCACTCGATGAGGGCGAGGATCTTGTCGTCGGTCGTGTTCTTGTGACGCTTCTTGTTCTGCTCGTAGCGGTAGATGATGTACTTGCGGGCCACGGAGAAGCGGTCGAGGGCCATCAGCTGGTCCTCGACCATGTCCTGGATCTCCTCGACGGTGACGGTGTGGCCGGCGGCCTTGCACTTGTCCTCGACGTTGAGGGAGGCGAACTTGATCTCGCGCTCGCCAAGGCGCTCGTCCTCGGGGACCTCGCGGTTTGCCGCCTTGATGGCGTTCTCGATCTTAGAGAGGTCGAAGCTGACCTCGGAGCCGTTGCGCTTGATGATCTTCATGAAGTGCGTCCCCTCCGTCTTTGGCGTGCACGACAGACGCCTTAGGCGCGTCTGCCGGGGTTTCCGTCTTGCGCAAGAGATTGCGCGCGCACATACTATGCCACAATCTCTTGTGTTGAGGGGGTGTTGACAACACTAGATATTGTCGAAACCACGTTGATAGTCTGTAGATAACTCGCATCGCCGCAGGTAGGTGAGACGGGCAGAATCGACTAATAAATTTTGGGATTTTCCGTCCTCCACCACATACCTAAAAGGCATTGCCAAAGCGGAAAAAACGTAGATACTTGTCTGCTCGATGTGCATGCGTGTCGGACGGGTACGCAGCCGTAGACAGGTTTGGGCTGATTCGGCCCCGATTGTGTCCGCGCGTGCGTCACCGTGGCCTGGGGGTACGCAGCCGCGGACAGCGTCCCGCGCTCGAGCAAAGAAGCGGCCCCTCCCGTGGTGCCGCGCAAAGGCGCAGCTACCGGACGGGAGGGGCCGCCAAAGACGCAGGGCCCATTGGCAAATGGCATCTAGCCCATCAGCTCGACCACGTTGAGGCCGAGCTCCTCGGCGCAGGCCTCGATCTTCTCGCGGCCGCCAAAGACGCAGATCGCGCGCCTCTCGGGCAGCTCGGCCATGGCGGGCGCCAGACCGCGCACGGCCTCCACGCTCACGGACAGGTCCTGCTCGCGGATCTGGTTGCGCCAGTCTGCGGGACGGCGGCCAAAGTGGAGGCTATCCTGCCTGCGGGCGAGCTGGCGGGGCTTCTGCGGGGCGTCATGGGAGGCGACGACCGACACGATGTAGCCCGCCAGGTCCTCCTCGGTGGGGTTCCAGCCGGCAATCCAGTCGGCCGCCTGTTCGAAGCGCCTGACCGAGGGGGCGGCTGCCGGGTCGCGGTAGGTCCAGAACTGCATGATGCCCTGGTTGGTGTGCCTGAAGCCCGCGCCGTAGGCTCCGCCCTTGACACGCACCTCGTTCCACAGGTAGTCGAAGGAGAGCGCGCGCGAGGCGATGTTCCAGGTGCCGTGGTCGCCGGTGTCAAGGGCGCTTCGGGGCTGTCCCTCGGCGACAAAGCACACGTTGGCCGGCACGACGAAGGCCTCGTTCAGGATCTTGGGCTCGGGCAGCGCCAGACGGTGCTCGCAGGCGGCCTCGCCTGCCACGGGAAGGCCCAGGGTGCCCGCAGCCTGCCAGTAGGCCTCGCGGTCCTCGGCCGGGCAGGTGAGGCTCACCTGCACCTCGTCGGCGGTGAAGATCTTGGCGACGAGACCCTCGAGGCGCGCGGAGAGCTCGGGCGCGCGCTCGTCCCAGTGGGCAAGGAGGTCCTTGACGAAGAGGTAGTAGTCGACCCCGCTCATGGCGGCGTTGGCCTGCGACGCAGTCCAGAAGTAGGTGGCGAGACGGGCAGAGGCCGCGCTGTGGCCCGCTCCCGTGTAGTACTGCTCCATGGAGAGGCGCCGCTGCTGAAGGATGTCGTGGATCTGCTCGAGGTCGTCGAAGCGCGTGGTGGACCACACCTCGGCGGGCAGTGTCGCCAGCTGGTCGACCTTCTCGGCAAGGGCGCTTGCGCCGACCACCAGCAGGGGTCGGACGTAGGTCTGGTCGTTGTCGTCGCCGTAGACCTCGGTGAAGAAGCTCAGCGCACCGAGGTTCTCCTCGACCACCGTGTCGAGACGCGCGGCGGAGAGGCGCTCGGTGTCGAGCTTGCCCAGCACGTCGGTGAGAACGCCCACGTAGGGGAGGTCCTCCCAGGCAAGGCGCCGCAGGTCGAAGTAGTGGTACGCGTAGAGGATGTGGTGGGTGTCGAGCTCGTGGGCGAGGCAGGGCAGCGGGGCCTCAACCATGCGCGCCGGGGTCTCCTCCGGCGCGTCGCCGATGTCGGCAACGGAGAGGCGGGGGAGCTTGGCGAGGTCCTCGGGCGCATCCTCGCGCTCCTGCTCCTCGCGCAGGGCCTCGACCTCGCGCACCACCTGTTCGATCTGGCTGTCGTCCATGCCGGCGCGCAGCCTCTCGAGCTCCGCGAGCTCGTCGGCGGCGTCGCCGCTCTCCACCGGTACCAGCTCGATGGCCGCGTTGTGCGTGCTGTGGCAGACGACCTCGTCCAGCAGCCGCTCGAAGTAGCCCTGCTCGAGGCCCGCGCGCATGTGGGCGATCTCCTGCTCGTAGCGCAGGTAGTCAACGGGACGGGCGTCGTCGTACAGCCAGCCGGAGAGCGCCTGCATGGACAGCGCCACGCCGTCGGAGTAGCTGCCCCAGTCGTTCTCGCGCAGGTTGAACTCGGCCTGGGAGAGCGAGGCGGCGAGGCGCTCGCGCTCGATGCCCTCGGTGCAGAGCCTGGCGCAGGTGTCGCGTACGAGCTCGGCGAAGCGGTCGGCCACGCCGGGCTTGGCGCCCTTGAGCACGAAGACCACCTGGGGCTGCAGGAGCCCATCGACCAGCTGGACGCGGAAGTCGTCACCGAGCTTGGCGTCGAGCACGGCGCGCTTGAGGGGTGCCTCGTTGGAGCCGGCCAGGGTGTCGAGCAGGATGTCGGCGGCGAGCACGCGCTCGCGGTCCGCGGAGGTGCCCAGCACATAGGCGAGCGAGACCGAGGCGTTCTCCTCGGCGGTCGCCATCTCGACCTTGCGCATGGGGGAGACGACGGGCTGCTGCAGGGGCAGTGCGTTGGGCGTGCCGGCCTTGCGGTCCGCCACCGCGTCAAAGCGCTTGGCGATGAAGGCGAGCTCGCGCTCTATGTCGAGGTCGCCGTAGAGGATGGTGTAGCTGTTGGGGAGGTTGTAGTGGCGCGCGTGGTGGTCGATGAAGCGCTCGTAGGTGAGCGTTGGGATGGCGCGCGGGTCGCCGCCGCTCTCGAAGCGATAGGGCGTGTCGGGGAAGAGGTCTCGCTGCAGGTGCATGAAGGAGACGTCGTCGGGGTCGGAGAGCGCGCCCTTCATCTCGTTGAAGACGACGCCGTTGTAGGTCAGGCTGTCGGAGTCCTCGTCGTACTCGAGGTGCCAGCCCTCCTGCTCGAAGATGCGCGGGCGCTGGTAGATAGCCGGGTGCAGCACGGCGTCGAGGTAGACGTCCATGAGGTTCTCGAGGTCGGCCACGTTGGTGGACGAGACGGGATACATGGTCTTGTCGGGGAAGGTGAGGGCGTTAAGGAAGGTCTGCATGGAGCTCTTGAGCAGGTTGACGAAGGGCTCCTTGACGGGGAAGCGCTCGGACCCGCAGAGCACCGAGTGCTCGAGGATGTGAAACACGCCCGTGTCGTCGGCAGGCGGGGTCTTGAAGGCGATGGCAAACGAGCGGTTGGTGTCTGCGGTGGCGAGCCACATCAGGCGCGCGCCGGAGGTGTGGCGCATGACGTAGGCGGTGCCAGTCAGCTCGGCAAGGGGCTCGATGGCCTCTACCGTGAAGCCCTGGTGGGCGGTGCCCACGGAAAGCTCGGGGATGGGCGTGGTGAAGTCCTTGGTGTCTCTGGGCATGGTCTCTCCAAACGATTGCGTTGACGGAGCCTACTTTACCCAACTCGTTTCTGGGGAAACAGGGGACAGGCACCTGTTTCTCTTATCTCGCACGGAATACAGGAACAGGGTCTGCCGGGTCTGGTCGGGGGCTGCGGGCGGGTCGGGGGTGGGACAGGGGACGTGGGACAGGGGACGTGGGGGTGCGGACGAAAAGTTGGACCAATTGGTCCGGTGAGGAGTCCGCATGGAATACCCGGAAGAGG
>CACYTH010000005.1 GCA_902777325.1 uncultured Coriobacteriaceae bacterium | reverse complement strand
TTCGACGACGGCGATGGGAAGTACTACGATACGATCGACGGAAGGCGCAGGAGGCTTGGGCTGGCCGCGTAGCCGGTCCAAGAAAATGTCCGCACCCCCTCGCACGATGTGTCCCCGCCCGTGACGGATTTGCCGCCTTTCTTTGACGACTCGGTCGCATGACGTGACGCCACCGTCACACATCAAGAATGAGATTGTCAACCTAGAGGGGCTGAGCCGTGTTTTCCTATAATGCCGCACTCTGGCCAATTCGCGCGGCCGCGTCACGCAGGTCATGCCCGACCTTGGCCTGGCAGAGGAGGTGATCCTGTGAGGAAGGCGATCTTGGTGGCGCTCGGCGTCATCGCGCTGACAGCCTACGCCTGCTGTCGAGTGGCGGGCGAGGCAGACCGGATGGAGGGGCTCCGACGGTAGGAGCAGTAAACCAATAGAACGTAAGAGGCGGCGGTCCTTCTGGGCCGCCGCCATCAGGTGGAGTGCCAGGTCTAGCTCAAGTGGCCTCCAGCCCACCCACACCGAGACTAGAACGACGGATGCGGGATCGTCTCGGTGTCAAAGCTGTCGTTGCGTCCCTCCTTGATGTAGGGGAAGAGCGTGACCGTGGCGCGCACGCGCATCTGGTGCGTGCCGGGGCGGCCCCACAGCACCTCGACCTCGCGGCCCTCCTCGGCGTAGTCCTCGCGGAGCGTGGCGATCGAGATCATCTCGCGCGTCTTGGCCGAGAGCATGCGGCCGCTGGAGGCGCCGATGATCTGGTCACCGTCCATGATGGCGTCCATGTGGATGGACATGCAGTTGTTGCGGTAGTCGTAGTCGCCCACCATGTCCATGTAGTCCACGCGGCGCTCGGGGTCCATCGTGGCAGCCTGCACGGCAAGCACGTCCTCCTTGTTCCACAGCAGGTGGACGGCGGTGTTGTGCAGACGCTCGGACTCCTCGAGAAGGGCCGCCTTGCCGGGGAACTCGTGGCCAAAGCGCACCAGGCCGCCCCAGCCGCAGTCGTAGGGGCTGTGATACTGCAGCTCGCTGTCGGCGGGCAGGCTGCCGTTGAGGAGGAACTTGTCGCCCGGGATGTCAAAGCGGATGTTGAAGTGCTCGGCCAGCTGGAAGATCGAACCCTCGCAGTGCTGGTTGACGTAGGCGAGGCGGCCAATCTCCTGGATGCCGTACTCCGCGCCGACCTCGAGAAGCTTGCCGTAGATCATCTGCGCGTCAGCCACGTTGCCGTGGATCTCGTACGCGAGGGTGCCTGCCATGCCGGTGCGGAGCACGCGCACCTTGGCACCGGCAACCTCAGCGTCACACGACCACATGAACTTGAGGTCATGCAGGTCCTTGCGGCATGACTGCTCGACCACCTCGAGCGAGCGAGCGCCGCACAGCTGGAACACAAAGTACTCCTCGCGGAGGTTGCGCGACTGGATGTTGAACATGCCGCCCATCTGCTGGTTGAGGAAGTTGGGGTCGACCAGGTTGAAGCCGAGGAAGTCCTCCTCGCCCGTGCGGATGACGATGCCGTCCGTGAGGATCTTGCCGCCGTCGTCGCAGAAGATGGTGTGGCGCGCCTTGCCCACGGGGAAGGTGCGGAAGGTGTTGACGGTGACGAACTCGAGCATCTTGAGGTAGTCGGCGCCGTGGACCTCAAAGACGTTGAAGGGGTTGAGGGCGCAGTGCAGCGAGCAGGTGTCGTAGTACGACATCTCCTCCACGTCCCAGCGGTCGAACGCGAACGGGTGCAGCTGCCAGGCGCCGTCCGCATCGGGCATCCAGGAGCTCTCGGGGCAGACGAAGACCTTGTTCCTGGGGATGAGGTTGGGGATGAGCGGGGTGAGCTTGACGTTTGCGGTTTGGTTGGTGCCCATGGCAGTTCCTCCTCTTGCCGTGTGACCTTGCCGTTCTGTATCATCATTGTGCGGCGCGGTTATGCGAATCGGTTATAACGAACGTCATCTGGTGATGCGAGAAGCGCATAACCAGCAGGGGATCGGCCATGCGTGTGGAACACATGAGGGAGTTCGTTGCCATCCGCGACGAGGGCAACTTCTCGCGCGCGGCGAGAAGCCTCTTCATGACCCAGCCGGCGCTCAGTCGCCATGTGCAGGAGATGGAGCGCGAGCTGGGCGTGCGGCTGTTTGACCGCGACAGGCACTCCGTGACGCTCACCGAGGCGGGCGAGCGCGCGTACAAGGCCTTCAGGCAGGTGATCCGCACCTATGACCGCCTCACCGATGACATCGCGGGCTACAAGGCGGGGCTCACCGGACGGCTGCGCATAGGCATGCTCTACTACACCATCCGGCAGGACTTTGGCAACTCGTTCGACCGCTTCGCCGAGGAGTACCCCAACGTCGAGCTCAGGCGCTTCTCGTGGCAGCCTCAGGAGATTTACGAGGCCCTGGCCGAGGAGCGCGTGGACATAGGGGTCCTGCCGAGGGCGAGTTACCCGGACGCCCCCTACTTGGTGTTTCAGGACATCCTTACGGGTGGTATGGAGGTTATGGTGCTGTCGACGCACCGCCTGGCGGACAAGGGGAGCGTTACTCTGGATGACCTGCGTGGCGAGCTTTTCATCCAGCTGCGCGATGACCCGTACACCAACCTCTGCTACAACGAGGCCCTGGGGAGGTGTGGCTTCGTGCAGGAGCGCTGCGTGATGACGGACAACGTCGACACCGTGTCTTTCGAGATGCGCAGGAGTGGTGCCGTCTACATCAAGGCGCGGGGGTTCGAGATCGCGGGGTGCGGCCCCGAGGTGGTCGCTCTGCCGATCGAGGAGCCCGGGCCCGTTGTCCGCAAGTCTTTCGCATGGCGTGCCGACAACGAGAACCCGCTCGTCCCCCTCTTCTTGGAGATGGCAAGGCAGTGAACTTCGTCTTCCATACCGGATCGAGAAAAACTATTCGAGACCGATTTATGCCTTAATGGCTTCTGCTTTGGCACCTATCCCCCGAAGTGCCAGAACAGCAGGATGATTCTCGCCACGAACCTCATCCACATTAGGAAGAACTTGCCGATCGCACCCAGTACACGCTTGGCCACGCCCATCTCACACGCCTGCTCGCGCGCTAAACATCACGAAGCGCAAATGAGTTTGTAGACGGTATATAGCCTTCAGCATATGCAGCCGCTAGTAGAGGACAGTATGATGTGCGCAGACACTTTGGACGAGCGTCCCCAAAATCCAGTTATTTGCAACCCCACCAAACCAGCTACCGCTTGCCGATTCGCGTTTTGGTGCAAGATGAGGCCGAAGTTTGGTGCACGCTTGGTGCAAAATCGGGATTCCTTGGTGCAAGCTTGGTGCAAAAAGGTCAGGGCATATGCCCTGACCTCGAAGTTTCTGGTCGGGTGGACTGGATTCGAACCAGCGACCCCTTGACCCCCAGTCAAGTGCGCTACCAAACTGCGCCACCACCCGTTAACAAGCTTGCGCTTGCGCAAGTAGGTACTTTACCACAACGTGTCCGTCGCGCAAGCCACAGTTCAAACAATTTCAAAGAGTTTGTGATGCGACGCCATGGCACAACGACAGCCTCATTGCGGTTACTTGATGCGCGACCCCTCATACTTGGCGTTAACCATCAGCGTCTTGAGCCTTCCGCTAATCTTGTCGCCGGCCACCTTGCCGCTCATCTTGAACTTCACGTCACCCATCGGGGTAGGGGCGGTCACATCGGCAGTGAAGCTGTCGCCATCGGCCTTCCCGTTCTTGAGCTCGATCATCTGACTCCCAATACGAGCGGTGCCTGCAAGCTTGCTTCCCGAACTCGCAAGCTCCAGCGTGCCCTCGAGCACGGTCCCCATTGCCTCACCCGAGATCTTGTACGTTCCGTCAACAGCCATAACCACTCCGTTCAAAAGAGAAATGCGCTGCCTCCATGGTATCAATCAATCCAAGCTCCGTCATGCTCGCCTGACGATGGGACCTGCGCAGTTTTCATCCAGAAGCATGCTCCTCATGCGCAATGGGGTAGCATACTTGCTGTTCCGTACCATTCGCTTCATGCGGATTCGCTTTGGATCTTTGGAGTTTGTCATGAAAATCGCCGTTGCCGGAATGGGATACGTCGGTCTCTCCATCGCCTGCCTCCTTGCCCGCCATCATGACGTCTGTGCCGTCGACGTGGTAAAGGAGAAGGTCGATCTGGTCAATGCCGGCAAGACCCCCATCCGCGACAAGGAAATCGAGGAGGCCCTCGCCTCCGGAGAGCTGTCCCTCACCGCAACGCTGGACGGCCAGGCCGCTTACGAGAAGGCAGACCTCATCGTCATCGCGACGCCGACCAACTACGACACCGCCCGCAACTACTTTGACACCAGCTCGATCGAGCAGGTGCTCGACCTTCTCACCTACATCTCGTTTGGCGGCACGGTTGTCATCAAGTCCACCGTCCCGGTTGGCTACACCGAGTCCACCTCGCGCGACTACCCCAGCCTCAAGCTGCTCTTCTCGCCGGAGTTCCTGCGCGAAGGCCATGCCCTGTACGACAACATGCACCCCACGCGCATCGTGGTTGGCGTGCCGTTCCATCGCGAGCAGCTCAAGGACGCGGCCGAGTCGTTTGCCGCGCTTCTGGCCGAGGGCGCCCTGGACGAGGATGTCGAGCGGCTGGTCGTGGGTTCCACGGAGGCCGAGGCAATCAAGCTCTTTGCCAACACCTACCTTGCGCTGCGCGTGTCCTACTTCAACGAGCTTGACACCTATGCCGAGTCGCGCGGCCTCAATGCCGACGAGATCATCCATGGCGTGGGGCTCGATCCTCGCATCGGCCTGCACTACAACAACCCCTCCTTTGGCTACGGCGGCTACTGCCTGCCCAAGGACTCCAAGCAGCTGCTGGCCAACTTCAACCACGTGCCGCAGAACCTCATCCGCGCCATCGTGGACTCGAACTCCACGCGCAAGGACTTCATTGCCTCGCAGGTCGCCGCTCGTCGCCCGCATCTTGTGGGCGTGTACCGCCTTGCCATGAAGAAGGGCTCGGACAACTTCAGGCAGAGCTCCATCCTGGGCGTCATGGAGCGTCTGGGCGAGCGCGGAGTGGACATGATCGTCTATGAGCCCACCCTGCAAGCCGAGGAGATCGTAGGCGCGCGCGTGGTCAACGACCTCGACGAGTTCAAGCGCCTGTGCGATGTCATCATCTGCAACCGCTACGACGCCGAGCTCAACGACGTCCAGGACAAGGTCTACACGCGCGACCTCTGGAAGACCGACGAATAAGCCCCTTCGGGCAGCATGCGTTTCAAGGCCACGGCAGCGTTGCAGAGGCGCTCCGTGGCCTTGTTGCGTTCACGCATTTGCGTCTGCCCCTCCTGCGATACTACAAACACATGTTCTATAATGGAGTCGTTCGCACGGGAGGCAAGGAGCACATGGATACCACACGGGCCATATTGCATGTCGACATGAACTGCTTCTACGCAAGCGTCGAGATGGCAGAGCGTCCCGAGCTGCGCGGCCGTCCCGTCATAGTCGGGGGAGACGAGGAGAACCGCCACGGAATCGTACTCACCGCCAGCTACCCCGCCAAACGCCGTGGAGTCAAGACGGGCTCGGCCCTGTGGCAGGCACGTCAGGCCTGTCCTGACGCCATCATCGTCCCGCCACGCTATGGGCTCTACATGCGCTACTCTCGTTTGGCGCGCGACATCTACTATCAGTACACCGACCTCGTTGAGCCCTTCGGCCTGGACGAGGCCTGGCTTGACGTCACCGCCTCCGCGCACCTGCAGGGAGGCGACGTCATGCTCATCGCCCGCGACATCTCCGAGCGCGTGCTCATGGAGCTTGGGGTCACCGTGTCGGTGGGCGTCAGCTGGAACAAGATCTTCGCCAAGTTTGGCAGCGACTACGACAAGCCCAACGGCCTTACGGTCATCACGCCCGAGAACGCCCAGGAGGTGGTGTGGCCTGCAAAGGTGAAGGACCTTCTCTACGTGGGCCCCGCCACGACGCGCAAGCTCAACCAGCTGGGCATCTTCACCATAGGGGACCTCGCCTGCGCCGATGACGAGCTCATTCGCCGCAGGCTGGGCAAGATGGGGGCGGTTGTGCAGAGCTTCGCACGTGGACAGGACAGCGCTCCCGTGCGCCCGCTCTGTCCCGCGTCCCACGACATCGTCCATGAGGTGAAGGGCGTGGGCAACGGGATAACCTGCCCCTTCGACCTCGAGGACGAGACCAGCGCGCGCCAGGTGATCTGGCTGATGGGGGAGTCGGTCGCCCAGCGCCTGCGCGCACAGGGCCTGGCCGCGCGTACCATCGCCGCCTCCGGGCGCGACTTCCACACGCTGGCCTCGCGCAGCAGACAGGCAACGCTCCCTCGGCCCACCCAGCTCACCAGCGAGATCTGCTCGACGGCCGCCAACCTGCTCGTGTCCGACTGGGACTTTGCCCATGGCGAGAAGCTGCGGGGCCTTGGGGTCCACGCATCCAACCTCTCGCCTGCGCAGGACACCGTTCAGCTTGACCTCTGGGGCGTCGAGAGTCGGCGACAGCGCATGCTCGCGCTGGACAAGACCATTGACGAGCTGCGCTTTCGCTACGGAAACCATGCCGTGAGGCGCCTGTCGGAGCTCTGCGACCCACGCCTGTCCACGCTCGACCCGCAGCGCGACAACGTGGTGCACCCGGTAAGCTTCTTCGCATGAGGAGGCCGGCATGAGGGGGATCGCAGGCAGGGAGAAGCGCTACGTGGAGGTGGTGTCGGACACCTCGCCCGAGGGGACGGTCACGCCACTGTCCATCATCTGGGATACCGGCGTGCGCTATCAGATAGACCAGGTGCTCGACCGTCGCCAGGCGCACTCGCTCAAGACGGGTGGCACGGGCATCCGCTACACCGTGCGCGTGGGATCGACCACCACGCACCTGTGGTACGAGGGACCGCGCTGGTTTGTGGAGGCAAAGGTCGCCGCCATGCCCGAATGGTAGAGTGGACCCACATATCAACCAAGAAGGAGCCCCCATGATCTACCTGATTGCCTTATGTACCACGCTACTCGCCTTCCTTTGGGCGAGCTGGCGCATCGTGGGATGGGCGGCCCGGCATCGAGGACACGGCCTTCGCAAGGGTCCTCATGCCCTTCTCGCGGTTTGCGTGACAACGCTTCTCGTGCTTGGAGCTGCGGCCATGTGGCTCTCACGATCCTATGAGGGCGATGCAACCGCCAGACAGGCACTCTCGAGCGACGGACTGGTCGCGGTTACGCCAGATGAGGGTGGATACCTCTTTGACGGGCCAGGCGAAAGCACGGCGCTTGTGTTTCTCCCTGGTGCAAAAGTGCAGTCAGAGGCCTACGCACCATTGATGCACGACCTAGCCGTCAGCGGGGTCGACTGCCTTCTTGTCGACCCTCCCTTCAACATCGCCTTCTTTGCGGCCCCGTCGTTGGAGGACACGGTCGGTCACCTTTCCTACGACCATCTCATGATGGCGGGACATTCCATGGGAGGGGTCGTGGCGGCATCGCATGTGGCCGAGCACCCTGAGAGTGCTGATGCCCTCGTTTTGCTCGCATCCTATCCATCTTCCAAGATCCCGGAGGGCATCGCGCTTCTTTCGATCTATGGCACCGAGGACACGGTTCTCAACCCCGATGCCTACGACGAAGCGCGCAGCCTCTGGCCGCCCGATGCGCAACAGCTGGTCATTGCGGGTGGAAACCATGCGGGTTTTGGAAGCTACGGAAGGCAGTCGCGCGATGGCGAGGCGCTCATATCCCAGGGCGAGCAGCGCAAGCAGACGGTAACGGCTATCGTAAGGTTGGCCAACAACATCGAGGAGGACTCATGATCGACCCATGCTTCGGCGAGCTCCCAGCAATAAAGTCGATGGAGACCAACACCTGGACAGGCTCTGGTGAGGGACGCTTCAACGAGGACTTTGCCCTCGCGATGCCCGAGCGCGGCCGCGCGGTTCTCGTCGACGGTGCGACGGGGCTCACCAAGGTCAACCTTGTGGCAGGGGAGAGCGACGCGGCCTGGTACGCGCGCCACCTCAGCGAGGCCATCCTGGCCAACCTCGACACCTCCCCTGGGCTCGATCACGCGCGCGTCACCGATGCACTCGTTGCGGCTGGGGCGGAGGTTGCCGAAGCGTACCGCCGCTTTCCTGGCGCCCGCGACCTCAAACGCATCGACGATCCAAACGGCAGTGTGGTAGTGCTGAGCTGGAATGCCACAAACGCACTGGTCACGCTCTTGGGCGACTGCACGGCCGTCGTTGGCCTCAGGGACGGGTCCTGCCACGAGCTCCATGACAACACGCTCACGCTGCTTGACGGCGAGAACTACGAGCGCATGTACGCCTATGCCGTCGAGCGTGGGACCACGATGGCGCAGGCGAGACGGGCCCTCAACCCGCGCTTCATCGAGAACCGACTCAAGATGAACGAGCCCGACGGTTACTGGGCAGCTGACATCTCGTGCCGCGGCATGACGCATGCCACCACGACCGCATTTCCGACGGCAGACGTACGCTGGCTCTTTGCCTGCAGCGATGGGTATGCGGCTGCCGTGGAGATGGGAGTCGTAAGCAGCGCCACGGAGCTGGGCCGTCAGGTTGCCGCAGGAGGGGGCCATGGCGCGGGAGAGCGCCTGCGTGTCGCAGAGCAAGAGGATGCGGGTTGCTGGCGCGTTCATCGCTCGAAGCAGAGCGATGACGCCACCTACTTGCTTGTGAGCTTTGACTAGCGTTCCGGCTCGAGACGATGCCCAAAAGGCGCCCATCCTTGCCGTTTATCGTCTCTAATCGCATTGTGTAATCGGTTCCACATATCATGGAGGTAGTCTGTGCCCACCGTGCGGTGGGGAAGCATCGCTTCGCGATTAAGGAGATTCTCAATGAGCAACGAGTCTTGGCGTCCAAAGCTGCATCTTGCCCCGTACAAGGGCTCCATCTCTGACCCCAACGGCATGTGCCAGTTCAAGGGCACCTACAACTTCTTCTGTCAGAATGCCCCCGAGTATCCGGGCAACTTCGATAGCCCGCACGGCTGGGGCCACTTCGCCTCTCGCGACCTCGTCAACTGGGTCTTCCTCGGCTGCCATGTCATGCCCGACTCTCCGGCAGACAAGGACGGCTCCTACTCGGGCGGTGCCTACATCAACGATGACACCGACGAGCTCTGGCTCTACTACACCGGCAACGTCCGCGACGGCGAGGGCGACGGCACCACGTCCGGACGCCTGGCCAACCAGACCCTCATGAAGTCCTACAACGGCATCAACCTGGGTGCCAAGGAGGTTGTGCTCGACAACTCCGGCTATCCCGCCTACTGCAGCTGCCACGTCCGCGACCCCAAGGTCTGGAAGCAGGATGGCAAGTTCCACATGATGCTGGGCGCTCGCACTCTAGCCGACAGCCGTGGCGCCATCATGATGTATGACTCCGAGGACGGCTACACCTGGGAGATGGCCGGGTCTGTCACCAACCTCGAGGACAAGCCCTTCGGCTACATGTGGGAGTGCCCGGATCGCATCGTGCTCGATGGCAAGGAGTACCTGTCCACCTGCCCGCAGGGCATGGTCGGCTCCAACGATCCCGACGACCCCAGCCGCGTGACCGCCCAGAACGTGCATGCCGCCGGCTATTTCCCCATCGAGGGCAAGATCATCGACCTCATGCACGAGGACACCGAGCGCATGGACGCCGCCGCCCCGCGCGCGGCCATTGACGAGAAGACCTTCGTCGACTGGGACTACGGCTTCGACTACTACGCCTGCCAGTCCCTCGTTGACGAGAAGGGCCGCACGATCCTCATCGGCTGGATGAGCCTGCCCCACGACAAGGACGACATCCGCGCCTATGACAACCCCACGGACACCTGGCGCGGCGCACTCACCACTCCACGCGTGCTCACCGTCTGCCCCGAGTGCGGCCGCATCCTGCAGAACCCCGCCGAGGAGTTTGACGCCCTGCGCGGCGAGGCCGTTGCGTGGGATGGCAGCGTGACCCTGCCCGAGAAGTGCGCCGACGTCGTCATCGACGGCATCGAGGGCGAGGGCGAGCTGCGCTTTGGCGACTTCCTCCAGCTCACCTACAAGGACGGCAAGGCCGAGCTGCTCTTCACCAATGACGAGCAGGGCCAGGGCCGCGTCGGTCGTCGTGCGCTCATCCCGGCCATCAAGAACATCCGCGTGGTCGTCGACACCTCGATCCTCGAGATCTTCGTCAACGACGGCGGCTGGGTCTTCTCGACGCGTTTCTTCGACGAGGCGGACGAGCTGGCCATCTCCTCCACCTTCAAGAGCGAGAGCCAGGTGTGGTACCCCATGCAGCCGATCACCATCAACTACCTTGTGGAGCGCTAAGTACCCACAGGGCAGAACCCGCTGATTCCTGGTGAAACAGGGAGCCTCGGACGTGTTTCCGAGGCTCCTTTTATGACTGGAGGTGCATCTAGTCCCTTATCGTAAGGGGTTCGTAAGACACAACGTATATCCAGCTTCATTTGGGGTAATATTACCCTCTGTATGTTGATGTGAAGGGGATGCGGTGGTCACGGACTCGCTCAAAAATCGCTTCAAGAAGATGCTCAGGGTCAACCTAGCACCAGACGTCGCTCAGGCGCAGCTAGAGGGCACCGTGACGTCACCCGTGGGCACGCCGAGCAACCCTTCCGACAAGATCTTGACCGTTGCCAACTTCATCACCATTTGCAGATTCTTGCTCACCGCAGCCTTCTTGGTGCTCTACGTTCGCGATGACACCCGCAGCATCGCTCTGGCCTGCTACATCGTAGCTGCGGTAACCGACTACCTCGATGGTTGGATCGCCCGCGCAACGCAGACCGTCAGCTGGTTTGGCAAGGTCACAGACCCCATCATGGATCGCGTGCTGCTTTTTACCGGTGTGCTTGGCCTCGTGGTGATAGGTACGTTGCCGCTCTGGGTGGCAGTCTTTGTCATCGGACGCGACCTCGTGCTGCTTGGCGGAAACATCTACCTCAGGCAGTGGTACAAGAAGCCCGTCGACGTAATCTACATCGGCAAGGTCTCAACGGCGCTTTTCATGACGGGCTTCTGCTTCTTGCTCTTAAACCTCTGCGTTGTTACGGGGCCAGCGCTTGTCAACACCAGCTGGCTCCCTGGCTTCAATGGCCAGCCCGCATCGCTTGGCATCTACATGGTCTACATTGCAGTCGTGCTCTCTACGATCACCGCGGTCATCTACTACAAGCAGGGCTTTGCCATTAGAGACCGCATCATCGCCGAGCGGGAAGCCCAGGGAGAATAACTCGGTATGACTCGTCTCAACCATGCAACGCAATGCGTGCTTTGCGCGCTCCTGATTGCTCTCTCAATATCCACCACGGCGCTTGCCTTTGACACCACGCCTGACATCGCCGAGGCCACGGGCGCCTTTGTCATGGACAGTGATGGAGACACTCTCTATGAGCTCAATGCCTACCAGGAGATGGCGCCCGCCTCCATCACCAAGATCATGACTGCCATGGTGGCTCTGGATTCTGGAGTCGATCTAGACGAGCCCGTCCCCTTCGTCGAGACCGAGTTTGGAGAAGCGGCCCAGGTGGTGGGCTATGCCGACGGTGACACGCCAACCATGCGCGAGCTATTGATGGCCACGCTGGTCTACTCGGGCAATGACGCCGCACTCAACGTGGCCTATGGTGTGGCGGGCAGCAAGGAAGCCTTTGCCGACCTCATGAACGCCAAGGTCGCCGAATTAGGTCTGGAGCACACGCGCTTCGCCAACCCCCATGGTCTCGAGGAGGATGGGCACTACTCGTGCGCCGCAGACCTTTGCGTCATGGGCCGTTACGCCCTTGAAAACTATCCCTTCATCCGGGATGCCGTTCGAACGCACTACATCACGGTCTACCCAAAGGGGCAGAAGGTGACGCTCGAGAGCACAGACGAGCTCATGGGCAGCTATGACGGCCTTCTGGGCATCAAAACGGGAAACACCGAGAGCGGGGCCTCCTTCTTGGGGGCGGCTCGTCGCAATCACGTGACGGTCTATAGCTGTGCCCTCTGCTGCGACACCAAAGAAGGTCGTTTCAGCGACACCCGAACCATGCTTGACTGGGCCTTCGGCCTCTATGAGGCACGAACGCTCGCACACGACGATCTCGCCCTGCGCACCTCGCCTTGGGCAGATGGTTTCTGGCTCAGGTGTCCCGTAAGCGCCAACCGAGACGTCACGGGGTCCATCTTCTGCGAGGGCAAAGTCACATACACTACCAGCATGCTTCGTCCAAGCATTTTCGTGTCGCCGCACGACACCTGTGGCACGACCGTATGGAACCAGGAAGGCCACCATGTGGAGAGCGTAGCCTACGAGGCCGAACAGCCCGCTAAGGCGCGCGCGTGGAACGCGCTCATCCTCCCCGCAGTAAGCAACTAGAGAGTTTAGGAGTACGCATGAGTGCGTCAATGTCCAATGTGACGGAGGCACTGCTCTATGCAGAGCATCTGCTTCTTGGCGGAATCTTCGATGACGAGGAGGCGTTTCTGGCCCTGCCCGCACAGTACGGTGCAATCGAGGAGCTTGCGGAACTTGAGGCGTTTGACCACGGCTGTGCGTTGGCTGACCTGCAGGGCATGGGTGCGCTGCTCGTATCAGGCAACGGAGCCCAGCCTCTTGTCACCAGCGCCTGTGCAAACGAGCAGCTCGCGGTTGGGGAGTGCCGCTTTGGCGCCGTCGTCACCGGAGACGGCTCGCTCGCAAGCGTTCCCCTCGTCGCCCGTACGGGCGACAACGAGTACCTCCTATGGGACCCCACCGAACGCGGAATGATGCTCGAGCCTTGGCTGGGCTTTTTGGCAGACATCGAGCAGGATGGGTTCAAGCCCTTTGATGGCGCCGTCATAGAGGACGTGAGCGACTCGCTCGTGCCCCTGCTGCTGTGGGGTCCCGATGCAAGCTCGGTGATTGGCGACTACGTGGCCGGCAAGTCTGCCCTTCCGCAGCCCGGCCAAGTGAGAAGCGTCAATCTCGACCGCATCGCATGCCTCGTGGCTAACATCGCCCACATGGGCAGCGACTGCTACCTGGTAATGGTTCCGCCAAAGGCTGCCCGCGTGCTCTGGAGGAGCTTCCTCTCCTTCACGCAGGTCGTCCCCGTGGGTCATCGCGCGCTTTTGCGCAAAGCCCAAACTCGGCTGCCGTGGTTCGATCGCCTGCTCGACGGGGATCGCCTGGAGATTTCCGCTCGCCAGCTCGTCAGATGGGGCCTCGCACGCACCGATGGGGGATACGTAGGAGCACGGGCTCTGGGGGCGTGATGCGCCGACGCCCGACTCGCCACCCTGTCCAGCCTGGCTATCCGCTAAGCTAGGCTAAGCGGGGTTCCGTTACCCTTCCGACATCGACTGACTCGCATATTGGAGCGTTCCATGAAGTACGCCATCAACGCACCCGAGGCTCCCGAGGCCATAGGCCCCTACTCGCAGGGAACGACGGCGGGACGTCTCGTCTTTGCCTCTGGCCAGCTGCCCATCGACCGCCGTCACCCGCATCATGTGGTGCAGGGTGGAATACGCGAGCAGACCGAGCGCGTGATACAAAACTGCCGCATCCTGCTCGAGGCTGCGGGTTGCACGCTTGACGACGTGGCACAGACCAATGTGTATCTTGCGGATATCTCACTCATGCAGGAGATGAACGAAGTCTATGCGGAGTACTTTTTTATGCCCGCACCTGCGCGCACGGTAGTCGCCGTCGATGGCCTTCCCATGGGGGCGCTCATTGAGATGGACTGCGTAGCCTGCCGTTAGCGCTATCATAGAAGAGTCTAGAACATTGGAGGGAGCGCACATGCAGCCCAGCAATAACGCCATGGGTTCGACCGAGATCTTTCGTATGCCCTCGGCCGACTCAACCGTCCCAGACCTCATGGGAGGCCGTCGCCCCGTAAGCCCTACGCTGGCCATCGTAAAAGGCCCCCACACCGGCTCGGTCTTTGAGCTCAGCACCAACATCATCACCCTCGGGCGAGAGCCTTCCAATAGCGTCTTTCTCAACGACATGACCGTCTCGCGGCATCACGCGCGCATCGACCTCTCGGGCATGTCGTCTGGCTTTGCCACCATCGAGGACCTAGGGTCGCTCAACGGCACGTGGGTTGACGGAGCCATCGTCAACAAGGCCATGCTCAAGGACGGCTCGACCATCCAGATCGGGACCTTCCGCATGGTGTTCCACTCCAACCGCCGCCCCATGAGGATCGAGACCGGAGCCTAAACACCATGCCCGATGCCGGATACCTCACCATAGGCAAGGTCGTCAAACGACTCCAGCAACGCTATCCGGACCTCTCGGTTTCCAAGGTGCGCTACCTTGAGGAGGAGGGGCTCATCACTCCCGCCCGCACGCCGGGCGGGTATCGCCTTTACTCGCAGCATGATGTCAACCGCCTTGAGACCATTCTTCACCTGCAGAAGACCCGATTCCTTCCTCTGCAGGTAATCAAGGAGGAGTTGGAGAAGGGGGAGAAGGGCGCGGTGTCGGCAGGCACGTCAACCCTGCCTGTCGGCCTCACGACCCCCGATGACGACGAGACGGCAAATCGGCTCCATCCCATCGACCGCATGCCCGACGTGGCCGGCGCCCCCGTGAGCTTTGTCAGGCAGCTTGCCGACGTAGGCATCGTTCCGCTCAAGCGCTCTCCCCAAGGCCGCGACCTCGTCGACGGTCACGACCTGCCGCTCATCCGCGTCTGCCACGAGCTTTCGCGATACGGCATCAACCCGCGCAACCTGCGCCAGTACGTCACTGCCGCCAACCGCGAGAGCGCCATGTTCGAGCAGGCGCTTGTCGTATACGCACGCAAGGGCGGCGGCGTCGAGGCCGAGCTTACCGAGGAGCGTCGCGAGCGCTTTGCCAACGCGTGCGACCAGATGCTCGCGCTCACCAATCAGGTTCGAGACGCCCTCATCAGGCGTCAGATCAACACCACGTTCAAGGAGATGGGCGCCTCGACGGCAGCTGAGCGCCCGACGTCCAGCTAAGGAAAGGACCAGTCAACATGGCAAACTACGATTACGAGAGCCTCATCGTCGACATTCCCGACTATCCCGAGCCTGGCGTCATCTTCAAGGACGTCACCCCGCTCATCGGTGACCCCCAGGGCTTCGCCGCCGCAATCGACGAGATCTCCGAGCACTTCATGGGCAAGGGCATCACCAAGGTGGTCGGCGCCGAGGCGCGCGGCTTCTTTGTGGGTGCCCCCGTGGCATATCGTCTGGGCTGCGGCTTTGTTCCCGCCCGCAAGCCCGGCAAGCTTCCCCGCGAGGTCTACAGCGAGTCCTACGCCCTCGAGTACGGCACGGACGAGCTTCAGATTCACAAGGACGCCCTCACTCCTGACGACCGCGTGCTTGTCGTCGATGACCTCGTGGCCACCGGTGGTACCGCCGTCGCCTGCGCCAAGATCATCGAGAAGGCCGGCGCCGAGTTTGCGGGCTTCGCCTTCCTCATGGAGCTTGCGTTCCTCAACCCGCGCGAAATCATTGGTCGTGACTTCAGCCAGGAGATCTTCACGCTATTCAAGGTCGAGTAACTCCCTTCGAACGTTTTCGGTGAGATCACATACGGCCTCACCTCTTTTTGTTTACGCTCTGGGATGTGAGACTGACGCGGTGACACGACATCAGCGAAAGCGTCCTCTGCCCAGACTCTGCGAACACTTTCTGAGGAGGAATGTGTTTTGAATATAAGAACGAGGCTAGTCGTTGGCGCACTCGTGGCGGGGATCTCGCTGGGGCTTACGACCCCAATCGCCCTCGCGGTGCCGCAGGCCGATCTCGACTCTGCAGCCGAGCAGCTCTCCGCCTATGGCGCGGAGCTCTCGAGCCTGGAGGACGACCTCGCCGCAAAGACAAGCGACCTCGAGAAGACCTCCTACAAGATAGGGGAGAAGCAGGCAGACATCGAGCAGACCGAGAAGGACCTCGTTGTTGCAAAGGGCGTGCTCAGCACTCGCATGCGCAGCTCCTACAAGTCGGGCACCGTCTCGCTTCTCGGTGTTTTTCTCGGTGCGGACAGCATCGAGGACATCATCAGCCGCGTCTACTACATGGATAAGATCGCGCAAAACGATGCCGACGCAATCCGCGAGGTGCGTGATCTCGAGAAAAAGCTGAGCGACGAGGTAAGCGACCTCGAGAAGACTCGCTCTTCCCAGCAGAAGGCCGTCGACGAGCTTCAGAGCCAGGTGGACGAGTACGAGGTCAAGGTGGCCGAGGCACGCGAGTATTACGACGCGCTTGACGCTCAGGTGCAGGCCGAGCTTGCCGCCCAGCAGAAGGCGGCCGAGGAAGCCGACATGAGGGCCGCCATGGAAGCCATCGAGGAGCAGCGCATGGCCTCGGAGAAGACCGAGCAGGCTCAGGACAACTCTGAGCCTACCAACGACAACCCTCCCGCCAACCAGGTTGCCGAGACCAACGAGCAGGAGGGCACCTACACGCAGGAGCAGGAGGAGGCTACGCCTTCGCAACCCACGTCCTACGCTCCCGCTGGCAGCGGCCTTGGCACCGCATATGCGGCAATCGGCAGCCCCTACGTGTATGGTGCCGCCGGTCCCAGCTCCTTCGACTGCTCTGGCTTGGTTTGCTATGCCTATGGCTATGCGCGTGGCCGCACCACCTATGACATGATTGCTTCTCTCAAGAGCACGGGAAGCTGGAAGAGCAGCATGAGCGAGCTCTCTGCCGGAGACCTTATCTTTACCGACGAGGGGCATGTTGGCATCTACGTCGGAGGCGGAAGGATGGTCCACGCTCCAAGGCCAGGTAAGTCAGTATGTGAGGTCTCCGTCTGGTCTTGCATCGGCGGTGGCACGTACTAGGATCAGCGATTTCAGGCGTATTCTGAATGAAGAACAACCATAACGTGGACCCAGCCGAGGAGGTTGGGTCCACCATTAATGACAAGCATGCCATAGAGCGATACTTCTCCCGGCGCCTTCAGGTAGCGATGGTAGGGGAGGGCGTACTGGTCGGCCTTGCCGGCGGCATCGTCATCACGCTCTACCGGTTGGCGCTCTCGAGGTCTGAGTCCCTGCTCAGGGGCTTTCTCTCGTCTGCCGGCCCGACGCCGGCACGTCTGGGACTGCTCTTTGCAGGGCTCCTTTGTGCCGCCGTCATCGTTGCGCGACTCATGCAGTTTGAGCCTGATACGCGCGGGTCTGGCATCCCTCAGGTAGATGCCGAGGTAATGGGGCGGCTTGACATGCGCTGGCCACGCGTTCTTGTCATCAAGTTCGTCGAGGGGGTTCTGTGCACGCTCTCGGGACTCTCCCTCGGACGTGAGGGGCCTTCCGTTCTCCTTGGCGCCATGGCCGGCAAGGGCGTCAGCCGGACGCTCAACAAGGAGCAAGGGGAGGAGCATGTCCTTGTCACATGCGGAGCCGCTGCCGGCATGTCCGCTGCCTTCCATGCGCCCCTGACCGGTGTCCTCTTTGCCTTGGAGGAGATCCATCGAGAGTTCAACGCCCCGCTCGTGATCTCCGTCATGGCCTCTGCCGCCATGGCCGACTTCGTCACGTCGCACGTCTTGGGCGTAAGCCCCGTCCTCCACTTTGCGGTAGTGGGAGACCTTCCGCACGCCGACTATGCGTTTGTCCTGCTCATGGGCGTAATTTGCGGTGTCTTGGGCGCTCTTCACAATGTGGGGATGCACAGCCTGCAGTCTGGCCCCTTTGCCTGGATTCGCCAGAGGTGGGGCGATGCCGTGCTTCTAGTTGCCTTTCTCGGGTCGGGCATCGTGGCGCTCGTTGCCCCCGAGCTGCTTTGCGGCGGAGATGCCATACTCCAGCATCTCGAGCAGGGGACAGGCCTCTCGTTTGCGCTGGTGCTGAGCCTGCTTGTAGGCAAATACCTCTTCACCTCGATCTGCTTTGGCACCGGAGCCCCCGGCGGCACGCTGCTTCCCCTTGTCATCATGGGCGCGCTTATTGGTACGCTCTGCGGCTTTGTCGCCGTGGGAGTGACGGACGTGCCGCTCACGTACTTCAACAACTTCATCGTGTTGGGTGTGGCCGGCATGTTTGCGGGATCGGTGCGCGCGCCGGTCACGGCAGTCGTGCTCTGCTTCGAGCTGACTGGCACCATGGACACGCTTCTCGCGGCAACCGCCGTCTCGCTCATAGCCTACGTGACCGCCAACATGCTCAAGGTGGAGCCGTTCTATGAGACCCTGCTTTCGTCACTGCTCGCCAAGCTACCCGAGCCCGAGGGGTACCAGAGCACGGAGGTCGTCGGTTCCAAGGTGCTGCACACCCATGTGGTGGGCGTGGGCAGTCTTGTAGAGGGAAAGGCCGTGAGCGAGGTTCCCTGGCCGCACAACACGCTTCTGGTCACCATCGACCGTGCAGGACAACGCATCGTCCCAAGCGGCCCCACACAACTGCAGGCGCTCGATCACGTGCTGTTTATCATGGATGCAGACCTCGAGTCGGACACCGAGCTACTGCTGCAAGGGCTCTTTGGCGGGCTGTCGGACGAGTCCTCCATGGGCACAAGGCAGGGGACCGAGCAGGTCTAGCGCATCTGAGCAGGGATTTCCTTACTTTACATAAGATATATTATCACGGTTTTGTATATTCGCTGGCCAGAGCGCCCATCATCCAGCATGCGCCTCGTCCACGACCTATCCGACTCCTTTGCGCTTGCGGCGCTCGTTTCGCACGCGCGCTTCACTGTTGCGGAGTCTCGTTGCACATGAGATCTATCGCCACTGTAATCCGACTACCAGCTCACGCCATCCAAGCCAATTGGATTACTCGACGCCCACCGGCATCAGATTGCATCTATTTGCCAGCCCCCTAATGCCGCTCCAAGCACTGAGTCCTAATACCCCCGATTTGCGTTTGGCGGCAATGCCGATGCCTTGCGAGCCGTCTGGGATGGCCTGCCTAATACAAACGCAGCAATGGACCACAACGTCGGCATAACGCAATTCTCTTGCACTTCAAACCCATATGGCGGCTTGGCAGAAGATCATCGAATGACCACCGTGCAAGCGGCTTGTCGGGGCTCGCCCTTTATGCCACTACATCCCAACCGCGCGTCTTGGCCCATCAACCTGCATCAATCCACTTACTTTACATAAGATTTCGATGTAGCTGTTTTGATCGCTTTGAATACACTCGTTCTGCATTTAGATCCAGGTTCTCTTGGATGCCTGACACACCCTCATTGACTGTTGGTCAAGCCATCTACCTGCGGTTTTGTATTCTAAGGCGAAATGATGGTATGGGTCCTCGGCTAGGGCAGTATGGCCAGGACGCACTCCCCCACCATCGGACGATTGTGGCCCCATCATTTGAAAAAGGCCCGCATAACAGGCATTTTCCCGTTATGCGGGCTCACTTGTCGCTATGGAATACATGCGTTTGCCGATACTGCGCCTAGCCCTCTACCGGGTGTCCGAGATAGGCAGAGACGCTCGTGGCGGCAATGGCGCCGTCGGCGGCAGCGGTCACAATCTGGCGCAGGGGCTTCTGACGCAGGTCGCCTGCCACAAAGAGACCAGGGGTCTTGGTGGCCATGCGCTCGTCTGCCACCACGTATCCAGCTGCGTCGAGTTCGACCATGCCCTCGAGGAGCTGCGTTGCCGGCACGCGCCCGACAAACACAAACACGCCGAAGCCACCCTCGTCATAGCTCTCGACATACGTCTCGCCCGTGGCGTTGTCACGCAGGGTGACCTCGCTCAGCATGGTGCCGCCGTTTACGGCAGTGATGCTCGTAAGGTACCTGATGTCGACCTTGGGATTCTCCTCAAGCTCGTTGAGCACGGACGCCTGGGCGCGCATGTGATCCTTGCGTACGATCACATCGACCTTGTCGGCGAAGCGAGTCAGGAAGAGCGCCTCCTCGCCAGCGGAGTTGCCACCACCGATGACGTAGACCTTCTTGCCGCGATAGAACATGCCGTCACAGGTCGCGCAGTATGAGACGCCGTGACCAGTAAAGGTATCCTCGCCCTCAAACCCGGCATGACGCGGCGTAGCACCACCAGCGACGATGACGGTCTTGCTCTCGAGGTTGCCAGCGGGCGTCTGCACGGTAAACAGGCCACTTTCCTCGTCCCGGGTGACCTTCTCGACATTGGTGATCGAGATCTTTGCACCAAGGTCCTCCGCCTGTCGCTGCATGGCATCGATGAGCGAGAAGCCATCGGTGTGAGGGACGCCGGGATAGTTGTCGATATCGCTGGTGATGATCACCTGACCGCCCACGGCCTCCTGCTCGATCACGATTGTGTCGAGCATGGCGCGCTTTGCGTAGATGGCAGCAGAGAGGCCAGCAGGACCTGCTCCGATGATGACGAGGTCGTATACATGCTGATCGGACATGACGCTCTCCTTTCGCTTTATTTTGTGTACAAACTTATTGTGTCATAATTACCGTTGATATGCAAGAATGACAAGAGCACCCGGAATCACTTTCCAGGTGCTCTCAGTGTCTCATAATTGGGCAATCGCTCTACAGCGAGACGCCGCTTGACCCAAAGCCACCGGCGCCGCGGTCCGTCTCGTCAAGCTCTGCGACCTCCACGAGCTTGACCACAGGGACCTTCTGGATGACGAGCTGGGCAATGCGGTCTCCCCGCTTGACCTCGATGGTATTGGTGGGATCGAGGTTGACGGCACAGATCTTGAGCTCGCCGCGATAATGTGCGTCGATAAGGCCAGGCGTATTTGCCATCGAGAGGCCCTGTTTGAGCGCAAGCCCGCTACGCGGCTGGACAAAACCCGCATAGCCCTCGGGTATCGCAACGGCGAGACCCGTAGAAATGAGCCTGCGCTCGAATGGCTTGAGGCTCACGTCCTCCGCAGAGCGAAGGTCAAGGCCTGCATCCCCTGCATACGCATAGCTTGGAAGCTCTACTGTTGGGTCGATACGCTTTATAGGAACGGTTATGTTGTCAACTTCAATCACATTAGGCTCCGTAGCTCTTCGCTGAACTCATCGATATCCTTGAAGTCACGGTAGACGGAGGCAAAACGCACATACGCCACTTTATCCACGTCAACAAGCCGCTGAAGCACCATCATCCCGAGGTCTTCCGACGACACCTCCGTGATGCCGCGATCTCGAAGCTCGCTCTCGATCCTGCTAATAAGGCCCTCAAGCTCGTCAATCTGCACGTTGCGCTTGACGGTGGCTGCAAGAAGGCCTCGCATAAGCTTGGACCTATCAAACGTCTCCTTGCGCCCATCACGCTTTACGACCATAAGTGGCATGTCCTCGCGCCGTTCGTACGTCGTAAAACGGCAGCCGCATTGTATGCATTCACGACGACGCCTAATGGCATCGTTGTTCTCTGAAGGACGAGAATCCACAACCTTTGATTCGTCACATCCACATTTTGGGCAGCGCATTTCTCTCCCTTGATAACTTGCGTCACAAATCGATTTGAAGCTGATAAAACAGTACTACATTTACGGCTGTATACACGCAAAAAGAGTCTTGATTTGATATCAGTTCAGATGCTCTATGTGACAAAGCATCAAGAGGCTAAAACAGAGCTAGTTGCCCATGGTGGGGACGGTAAGCCGCGTACCAACGGAAAGGCTCGCGCTCTCTAGAGCATTTTCCTCGCGAATATGGCGCACCACCTCTTGCGTGGAGCAACCCTCGACCGGATGGGACTCGGCAATGCTCCACAGAGAGTCACCGCTTGTGACAGTGACCGTCTCGTAAGACGTGGCCTCAAAGGCGCTCTGGACACGAGCTTCTGCCACGCGATTTGTAGCAAGCCAAGCCCCGGCAAACACTGCAAATGCAACAAGGGCCATTGCGGCAACGGCAACAACGTCTGAGCGGCGCGACTCCCGGCGACGGAGTCCGCCCTCGATGACCGTGAACTTGGGGCAGACATAGGCAGAGACGGCATAAGCATCGCGGGAGATGGTACGGCAGGCGTTGGTTTGCATGGGTTAGCTCCTCTCGTGTGTGTCTGATCTAGTTTTAGAGGATGCCGAGGACATTATTTGGTTGCCAAATCAGAACGTGCGTACTATACTAACTTCAAACAGTTGTTCGGTCAACACATTTTCGAACAATTGTTTGTATTCTCTTATACCCTAGGAGGGGCAATGGCACGGGACAAGCTCAGCAAGCGTCAGATGGCCATCTACGAGTACATCTGCACCTACACCAAGGAGAAGGGCTACCCACCCTCGGTACGTGAGATTGGCGCGGCTGTCGGACTTGCATCGCCATCTACCGTTCACATGCATCTCAAGGTGTTGCAGGAGCGTGGCTTCATCAAGCGCGACTCCAAGAAGCCCCGTACCATCGAGGTCGTCTCGCAGGAGGCAGCACCCGCTCCTACGCAGACAAAGGTCGTCTCCCCCACTGAGGACGCATCTTCCAACGAAATGCACCTGCCGCTGGTTGGTCGCGTTGCCGCCGGCATGCCCATCCTTGCCGAGCAGAACGTCGAGGAGACCCTCACGCTTCCCACCAGCATCGTCGGCGATGCCAGCTCGTTCATTCTGCGCGTACGGGGTGAGTCCATGATCAACGCCGGCATTTTCGACGGCGACTACATCGTGGTCAAAGAGCAGAGTGACGCCCATGACGGCGAGATTGTCGTTGCCCTCATCGACGACTCCGCAACCGTAAAGACCTTCTATCGCGAGCGCGACCGCATCCGCCTGCAGCCCGAGAATGACACCATGGATCCCATCTACGTCACAAACCCGACCATCCTCGGTCGCGTGACGGCACTCATCAGGTCCATCTCCTAACGTATGGCTGCAGCTTCGGAGCATACACAAAGAATGACTAAGCCATCCGCTCCCGAGGGGCGGATGGCTATCTTTGACGTTGCAAGGGGCTTCTCGGTCATCTCAATGGTGCTCTTTCACTTTTGCTATGACCTTCGCTTTATCTACGGCTTCAACCTTGCTTTCTTCAAGCCGCCATTCCAGGACATCTGGCGGGCATCCATATCGTGGACGTTCCTCTTTATAGCTGGCTGCATGTGCTCGTTCTCGCGCAATGGCCTCAAGAGGGCCCTTCGCTACCTCACGGCCGCTGCGGCCGTCTATGTGGTTACCACCATTGTTGCCGTTGACGTGCCTATTAGCTTTGGCATCATCTTCTGCATGGGGGCAAGCACGCTGATCGAGAGCATTCTTGCCCGTTTCGGTATTGAGCTCAAGGGCCTTCCAACTGCGGCGATCCTCTTCCTTACCTTCTTGGCCTGTCAGGGCGTGACGCGTGGCCACATTGGCCTCGGACCCCTGATGCTGCACCTGCCCCGTGCACTCTATGCCACGCCCTACCTATCGTTTCTTGGATTTCCTGGTGGTGGGTTCGCGTCGGGAGACTACTACCCGATCCTCCCCTACACCTTGATGTTTCTCACGGGCACGAGCGTCGGGCGCTACTGGAAGGAGTCCGGCTATCCCTCCTTCTTCTCCGACGCCGACTGCAAGCCACTTGCCTTTGTCGGGCGGCACGCCCTGCCAGTGTACTTGATTCACCAGCCGGTACTCATTGGCATCTGCGAGCTGTTGGTGCTTATCACACGCTAGCGCGAGACCTTTTATGGGTGCCGCACCTGGCGTAAAGCAAACTTGTTGCTAGTATGCCTCGTCCACCTTATAGGGTGCCAAGAAGTCATTCATGCGCTTTGATGCGCGCACCGTCGCAAGAAGACCGTCTTGCACATACTCCTCGCGAATCACCTGACAGCGCTCGTGAATCATCTTGATGAGCATTCCCTTGTCGTACGGCACGACAACCGTTACCGTTACGTCGCCGTCCGATGCCTCCTGGGCAATGCGATACAGCAACCCAGCCGCACCTTGTCCCTCAAGCGCGGATATCTGGACCGACTCTGGATGTGCCACGGCCAACGCCTGACGCTCGTCAGCAGTCAGCAGGTCGCACTTGTTGTAGACCACCACCGAGCGTATCTCCGAGGCGCCGATCTCGCGAAGAACGTCATCCACGGCATCCAGCTGCTTTGCGGCGTGCTCGTCCGAGGCGTCCACCACCTTGAGGACAAGATCCGCCGCCAAGGTCTCTGCCAGCGTGGACTTGAAAGACTCAATCAGCTTGGTCGGCAGCTTCTGGATGAACCCGACCGTGTCGGTGATGGTGATCTTTCGCCCTTCGTCCAGGTCAAGCGATCTTGTCGTGGGATCCAGGGTCGCAAAGAGCTCGTCACGCACGTAGACGTCGGATCCCGTCAGGCGGTTGAGCAGCGTCGACTTGCCGGCGTTTGTGTAGCCAACGAGGGCCACGCGATAGATGCCGGATTCCCAGCGCGCCTTGCTCTGGACGCCACGGCGCCTCTCGAGGCGCTCGAGCTCGTCGGTGAGGGTGGAGATGCGCTTGCGTATGAGCCTTCGGTCTACCTCAAGCTGGCTCTCGCCCTGTCCAAAGCGGCTGCCGATGCCACCGCGGGTCTGCTCCCCAACGAGATGGCTCCACATGCCACGCAGCCTCGGAAGCACGTACTGGAGCTGGGCAAGCTGCACCTGCAGGCGACCCTCGCGCGTTCGCGCATGCTCGCCAAAGATGTCGAGGATGAGAGCCGTGCGGTCGATGACCTTCGTCGGCTCCTTGAAGGCACGCTCCAAGTTGAACTGCTGCGACGGGCTGAGCTCGTCGTCGAAGATCACGACGTCCGCATTGCGAGAGACGACAAGGTCGGCAACCTCGCGCACCTTGCCACTGCCGATGTAGGTCTTCGGGATGGGATGGTCGAGACGCTGCGTGACGACCTGCACGACCTCGGCGCCGTCTGTCTCCGTGAGGCGGGCAAGCTCGGCGAGCGACTCGTCGATGGACCAGTCCCCCTTGCCGCAGTCCACACCCACCAGTATGGCTCGCTCGGGCACAGGGGCGGTGCTGAAGGGCTTGAATCGTCCCATGTCAGGCCTCTCCTGCGTCCTCGCGAGGTTGAAGGAGGTCCACCACGATGCGTGCGGCGGCTGCGTCACGGTCGGTCACGTCTATCCACCGAACGCGCTTGTCATGCTTGAACCACGAGATCTGGCGCTTTGCGTAGCGACGCGTGCGCGTCTTTATGCGCTCGCGCGCGGCATCCATGGTGCAAACTCCATCAAGCGCCTCCAGGACCTCCTTGTAGCCGATGGCCTGAGCTGCCGTCTTGGTCTGGGCAAGTCCCTGCTCCTTGAGGTGCGAGACCTCCTCGACCAAACCGCGCTCGAACATCTCGTCCACACGCCGCTCGATGCGCCGATAGAGCACCTCACGGTCACACGAGACTCCCCAGATGCGCGTATCGTATATGTCCTTGAGCGAACTGAGGCCCTCGTGATGCTCGGCATAGGAGACACCCTCGTCGAGCATCTCCAGCGCACGGATGACGCGCCTTGCATTATGGGCGTGGATGAGCTCCGCGCTGGCCGGATCCCTCTCGGCTAGCAGCGCGTAGAGCGCCTCGGCGCCATCCTTTTCCAGCATCTCCTCGTAGGCACGGCGATGCGTGCCGCCCACCTCGCCCGCGGGGAAGCTCATGTCACTGACGATGGCATTGAGATAGAGCCCGGTACCGCCGCAGAGCACAGGCGTCTTGCGCTGCCCAAGCAGCTGCTCGACGCATCTACGCGCATCTCGCTGGTAGAGCTTTACGGAGTAGTCCTCGTTGATGTCGGCCACGTCCACCATGAGCAGGGGACACTTTCGGTCCTCGAACGGGATCTTGTCCGTGCCGATGTCCATGCCCCGGTACACCTGCATGGCATCAACCGAGACGACGGCAGTCTTGAGCTCGCTCGCAATGCGCTCGGAGAGAGCGCTTTTGCCAGACGCGGTCGGGCCCACGATCGCGATGAGCGGACCAGGCAGGCTCATCGGGGCTCTCCCTCGCAGGTGCCCCTGAGGTACCAGGTGCGCGCCTGGTCGACATGCACGTCGACAAGCTTGCCAATCACGTCATCGCACTGCCACCCGTCAGGCAGCTCGAAGTGCACAGTCTGGTTCTTAGCGCTGTGACCAACCATGACGTGATCGTCTCGCTTCGAGGCGCCTTCCACCAGGACCTCGACCGTCGCACCAAGGTCTGCCTGGTTTGACTCGTGCGAGAGCTCGGCAACCAGCTGGGCAAGGCGCTCGAAGCGCGCCTGGATGACCTCATGGGGCGTGTCGTCGACGATCTTTGCGGCTGGGGTACCCGGGCGCTTGGAGTAGATGAAGGTGAATGCAGAGTCGAATCCGACCTCGCGCACGAGCGAGAGCGTGTCCTCGAAGTCCTGCTCGGTCTCGCCCGGGAATCCCACAATGATGTCGGTGGAGAGTGCGAGGCCTGGCATCGCGGCCTTGAGGCGGCTCACGAGGTCGAGGTACTCGTCGCGAGTGTAGCTGCGGTGCATGGCCTTGAGCACGCGCGTTGACCCGCTCTGCACCGCAAGGTGCAAGTGCGGCATGACGGCAGGCGTCTCGGCCATTGCGGCAATCGTCCTGTCAGAGAGGTCCTTGGGGTTTGACGAGGTAAAGCGCAGTCGCTCGATGCCCGTCCTCCCCACGGCGCGCAGGAGCTCGTCAAAGCGTGGCTCGCCATAGAGGTCACGCCCGTAGGAGTTGACGTTCTGGCCAAGCAGGCAAATCTCGCGGACGCCATCGGCGACGAGCTGCTCGCACTCGGTGACAACGCGCTCGAAGATGCGGCTCTTCTCGCGGCCGCGCACGTAGGGAACGATGCAGTAGGTGCAGAAGTTGTTGCAGCCCGTCATGATGGGCACCCATGCGTGGAACTCCTGCGCACGATGGCTGGGAAGCTCCGTGGAGAAGCCCCTCCCCTCCTCGATGGTGTCGACGGCAACACCCTTCTGGCCGCTCAGAGCCTGCTCTAGAAGGCTTGGAAGCGACGCGAGGGCACTTGTTCCAAACACGACGTCAACCGAGGGAATATGGGCTCTCAGCGTCTCGCCGTCACGCTGGGCGATGCAGCCGCCAACGGCGAGCACGCGCTTTCCGTGCGGTGCGGGCGCCGCGCTCACGACGGCAGAGGCCTGGCCGTAGAGGCGCGTGTCGGCGTTCTCGCGCACGCAGCAGGTCATAAACACGACGACGTCAGCCTCGTCGATGCTCTCGACCTCGTTGAGGCCGCAGTCGTCAAGCAGACCACTCACACGCTCTGAGTCGTGCAAGTTCATCTGGCAGCCGAACGTCTTGATGCAGTAGGTGCGTCCGGCAAGCAGAGGGTTTCTGGGCATTTAGTACATCAGCTCCTGGACGGCATCGGAATCGGTGTCGCGTGCGGCAGACTGCGGAACGAGACGGTGCACGTACACGGCAATGCGAATGGCCGTACGGCTCTCGCCATTGATGTTGATATCAGCAAACGTCGGAGCGCAGGAGATGTCCACCCCAGTGGGAATGAGAAAGCCGCGAGCGATGGCAACGGCCTTGATGGCCTGGTTCACCGCGCCGGCACCCACGGATTGTATATTTACGGGTACGCCATCCTTTACCATGCCGGCGATTGCCCCGGCAACAGAGGCAGGTGATGACTTACTTGAAACTTTTAGGTACTCCATGCTTTGTCTCCAGCGCGGTTATGCTGCAAATCTGCGTCGTTCGTTTTTTTCATAAACATAGCAAGTTTACTCAATTAGCAAGAACAATGAAAGGGCTGCTTTTGTCAGTCTTCGCCTTCATATTCAAAAAGAATGGATAATCGATTCCCACGCACACGCATCTTGACGGGTCCGGACAGGCTGAGGTAATAGCGCTCCGCCAAATACGAAAAGTCACGCTCCATCATGCGGAGGAACTCCTCCGAATCGTCCTTCGATATGCGGAGCCCTCGCTGGTCCGCAGAAAGGTTGACCTCTCTTTGGTGCGAGGCCGCCCCCTTGTGGGTAAGCCGGGCGACGACGCTCCTCAGGGGGCGAATCTGTCCTGCCATGATGCGATGGGCGGTCCGCTCTGAAATGTCGAGCCCCAGCCCATGCGCCACGTCCGCGAGCTCGCGAGCATCCGAGGCGAGCCGGAAGCGCTCGAGCGGGGCCACCGTCGAGAGGTCATCTAAAAAGATCAGGTCGGCACCGTGCAGGCTGGTCTTCACGCGCGTGCGGGCGGTCGCGACAATCTCTGCAGGCGACCCAATAAAGACCTCGCACGACCCGCGCTCCTCGAGTCCAAACTCGCAGCAGGTGCGAATCATGTTGTGCGGGCCCCGCTCGACGACCAGATGACCCTCGTCGTCACGTCCGACGGTGGGCCAGCTCGATTGGTCCGCGCGCTCCGAGAGGCTCGTGGTGTCCGTCGTGACGCAGATCGACGAGCCTCCGCCCACGACGCTGTCGGCGACGCGAGCGGACGTCACGTTCTCGCGGATTGAGTAGAGCGCCATGCCACGCCCATGCACGCCCCAACGGTCCATGTGGACGCTCTCGAGCTTGGAGGTGACGCGTGCGTCAAAGATGGCCTCCCAAAGCTCGCGAGGAATGCCCGAGCCATCGTCGAGCATGGTTATAGTGCGCGTGTCTCCCTCGCGCGCAGTGGCCACATAGATGCGTCGAGCGCCCGCATCGCGGGCATTGCGCAGCATCTCGATGATGACGTCCTCGCTGCAGCGAATGTCGTGGGCGGCCTGGCGGCGCTCGGCCTCGGCAACCCTCAGGCGTACGAAGCCCGAGCCCAAGTTCTCCTCAACGCGAAGCGCCCTGTCGCCTCCCATCTGGGAGACGAAGGACGCTAGGCTGGAACTATTGAGCTCGGGCATCGAAGATCCTACTTGGCGATGTCGACGGCGCGGGACTCGCGGATGACCACGACACGCACCTGGCCGGGATACTCCATCTCGTCCTCGATCTGCGTTGCGATGTCATGGGCAAGCACGACCGCCTGGGCATCGGAGATCTTCTCGGGCTGCACCATGACGTGCAGCTCGCGACCAGCCTGCATGGCATAGGTGCGCTCGACACCCTCGTGCGCGTTCGAGATCTCCTCGAGCTTCTCGAGGCGCTTGATGTAGTTCTCGGCAGACTCGCGACGGGCACCGGGGCGTGCCGCGGAAATGGCGTCGGCCGCCTGGACGAGCACGTCGAGAACCGTGTTGGGCTCGACGTCGGCGTGGTGTGCCTCTACGGCATGGACGATCTCGGGACGCTCGCCGTAACGACGGCAGAGGTCGGCGCCAAGGATGGCGTGCGGGCCCTCGACCTCGTGGTCGATGGCCTTGCCGAGGTCGTGCAGAAGACCAGCACGCTTGGCGGGCTTGGCATCAAGACCAAGCTCAGAGGCCATGATGCCGCAGAGTGCGGAGACCTGGACGGAGTGCTGCAGCACGTTCTGGCCAAACGAGGTGCGGTAGCGCAGGGCACCAAGGGTCTTTACGAGCTCGGGGTGCAGGTCGTGGATGCCTGCGTCGTAGGCTGCCTGCTCGCCAGCCTCCTGAACGCGCTCGTTGACGAGACGCTCGGCCTTCTTGTACATCTCCTCGATGCGCGCGGGATGGATGCGACCATCGGCGATGAGGTTCTCGAGGGCAACGCGCGCAGTCTCGCGGCGGACGGGGTCGAAGCTCGAGAGCACGACGGTCTCGGGAGTGTCGTCGATGACGAGGGAGACGCCGGAGACCTGCTCGAAGGTACGTATGTTGCGACCCTCGCGTCCGATGATGCGGCCCTTGAGGTCGTCCGAGGGGATGTGGACGCTCGTCACCGTGATCTCGCCGGCCTGGTCGGCGGCGCAGCGCTGGATTGCCGTGGAGACGATCTCGCGAGCGGTCTTGTCGGCCTGCGCGCGCACGCGCTGCTCGGAGTCACGCAGGATCTGCGCCTCCTCACGCACGACATCGGCACGCACGTGGTCGAGAAGCTCTCGGTGCGCATCCTCCTTGGTGAGGGCTGAGATGCGCTCGAGCTCGCTCATCTGCTGGCCGTACAGTGCGTCGACCTCGTTCTTGCGACGGTCGAGCTGGCCCTGGAGGCTGGAGAGCTGATGCTCCTTGCGATCCAGGGAGTCGTTGCGCCTGTCAAGGGACTCCTCGCGCTGGAGGATGCGGTTCTCCATGCTCTGGAGCTCGCCCTTGCGCTTCTTGTCCTCAGCCTCCTGCTCCTTGCGAAGCTGCAGGATCTCCTCGCGTGCCTCCACGAGCGCCGTCTTGCGAGCGCTCTCGGCGTCACGCTCGGCATCGGAGGTGATGCGCTGCGCACGGGCCTCGGCCTCGGCGACATGACGGTCGGCCTCGATCACGCGGGCGTTGTTCTTGCTGTTTAGATACAGATAGGCTGCTAAAGCGCCTATCGCTAGGCACACAATGCCTATGACGATCGATAGGGTGTCCATTCCGTCTCCTCGAATGAGCGTTTTTCACAAGTTGGGTTAAGGAAGCCGGTACAGGTACCGACGCCCGCCATCCGAGGTATGTCTCTATAGCCCCAATAAGAGGCCCTGTCGGCTGCGTGCTGTAAAAAGAAAACGTCAGCTGGCGAGCCAGCAGACGAGAAATGACTCAAACGGCATATAAATCGTATGTTCGATTTACGAAACTGTCAAATGTTTGAAACCTGCCGTATGTGGGCAAACGTGACTCCACACTAAAAGTCAACAAGGTCTTGGCTGTCACGCTCCTCGAGCACATGACGAGCCGCCCTGCTTGCAACTGACGTGGTGAACCCGCGCGTGCAGAGGTAGCGCACGAGCTTCTCGTATGCTCGCGGCCCACTCACCCGCCGCGTTTGGGCCAGCTCCTTGGCGCGGCTCAGCTCGTCCTCAGGATCGAGATACTCGTAGGGCCATCCCGGGACGTCCCTCACGTCGATGCCCCGCACCTTGAGCTCTCGCTCGATGCGCTGCATCCCCCAGCCGGCATATATCTTCGAATGGATGAACGAGTCGGCATAGCGTTTGTCGCTTATGAGTCCCACGTGACAGGCCCTGGCGATGCAATCGTCGACCACCCTTGCCGAGTATCCATCCATGCGGAGCTTCTTGCGCACCTCAGACGAGCTGTACTCTCGACGGTCTATAAGACGCTCGATACGAGCCTTGGCGCAGGCAATGGAGGTCTCCCCCACAACGTATAGGAGCTCCGCCCGAGAGGCAGGATGTATCTCGTCGGCCTTCTTCTTTGAGGCGAGCATGCGTCCGACCGCCGCGGGAACGCCGATCTTCTCCTGCGAGCCGTCAGTGGCATGAATGACCACCTGCGCGCGTGGCTTTGGGCCAAATGAGCTCGAAGTACGCTTGCCTGGGAGATTAACCTCCCAGGCAAGCGTCTGAGCCTCTGATGTCTGCGCCACGGCTAGATGGTGCCGGCCGGAGTCATTGCGTCACCCGGGAGATCGCCGATCGGCTCGCCCACCGGCTCGTCACCAAACTCGAGACCGCAGGCGACGCGTACTTTGTGGTCGATCTCGTCGAAGAGATCGGGTGTAGTTGCGAGGAACTCCTTGGCAGCCTCGCGACCCTGTCCGAGCCGCTCGGTGCCGTAGGTGTACCAAGCGCCCGACTTATTGACAATGTCGTACTCAACGGCGATGTCGAGCAGCGAACCCTCCTTGGAGATGCCAGTGCCATACATGATGTCGAACTCGGCCTGACGGAACGGAGGGGCGACCTTGTTCTTGACGACCTTGACGCGCACGCGGTTGCCTATGACGTCGCCATCCTTCTTGATGGTCTCGATGCGGCGTATCTCCATGCGCACCGACGAGAAGAACTTGAGGGCGCGGCCGCCAGGCGTGGTCTCGGGGTTGCCGAACATGACGCCGATCTTCTCGCGCAGCTGGTTGATGAAGATGCAGGTGGTCTTGGACTTGGAGAGCGAGCCCGCCAGCTTGCGCAGGGCCTGGCTCATCAGGCGTGCCTGCAGGCCGACCGTCGTGTCGCCGATCTCGCCCTCGATCTCGGCGCGAGGCACGAGTGCGGCAACGGAGTCGATGACGACGACGTCGATGGCACCAGAGCGAACGAGCATGTCGCAGATCTCGAGCGCCTGCTCGCCCGTATCGGGCTGCGAGATGAGGACCTCGTCGATGTCGACACCGATACGTGCTGCGTAGCCGGGGTCGAGCGCGTGCTCTGCGTCGATGAAGGCGACCACGCCACCCATCGCCTGTGCCTCGGCGAGAATCTCGAGCGAGAGCGTGGTCTTGCCCGAGGACTCAGGGCCGTAGATCTCGATGATGCGGCCGCGCGGCACTCCGCCGATGCCGAGCGCGGCATCCAGCGCGATCGACCCCGTGGGAATGGCCTCGATCTCGAGCTCGGGACCGGAGTCGCCAAAGCGCATGATCGAGCCGTTACCGAACTTCTTGACAATCTCCTTGGTGGTGGACTCGAGGACCTTGTCGCGCTCCTCACCATACGTCTTGGCGTGGATCTCACGCGAGACGTTCTTGCTTCTAGCCATGGTACCCCCAGACGACGTGTTTGACGACAGCATACAGAACAACCGTTCGTATGTCAAACGGCATCTACGACAATAGCGAACAGAGGTTGGCGCAAGATAGGTCGCCGGTTGCCACATGCTCGCACGTAGCTAGGACGCGCATTCGCAACATGGGCATTTAGCTGCGCAGACGTCTGAGGCCTACCTTAAGGCGACAGCAAAATGGGCCCAAAACTATCGGCTGAGTCGCGCAACACCTTCACGCAGGAGCCCGAGGGCATGCAGCACCGCCGCCCTCCTGACGGAGTCCCTGTCACCAGAGAACACGCAACGCTCAGCACGACTCTCCCCGCCCGCGCAGAGACCAAACCAGACGGTGCCAACCGGTTTGCCCGGCTCCTCGCCACCGGGGCCTGCAATTCCGGTCACGGATACTGACACGTCGCAACCCAGCACGCGACAGGCGCCCTCGCACATCTGGAGCGCACAAGGCTCGGACACGGCACCGAGCGCGGGGTCGTCCAAGACGTCTTTGCTCACGCCCAGGACCTCCTCCTTGATGGCAATGGCGTAACTCACCACACCACCCCGCAGGACTGCCGATGATCCCGGAACCGCCGTGATGGCACCACTCACCAAGCCACCTGTGCATGACTCGGCGCAACCGCACGTCAGATGCGCTGCGCTCGCCTCGTTGACGAGGTCGAGCGCAGCCGCATAGATCAGGCTATCTGTGACATCCATGGCCTACCTCGTGCCGGCCACGGTAGGCCAGGCCTTGATGAGGTAGTCGATGCCAGACCATGCCGTCAGGATGACAGCCGCAACCATGAGCGCGTCGGAAACCGTCATGATGGTAGTGGCAAACGCACTGGCGGAAAGCGTGACCGCAAGCAGGTAGCCACCAATAGAGAGCATCGTGACCGCGGTCTTCCACTTTCCGAGGTTGCTTGCCGCAACGACGGTCCCCTCGGAAGCAAGAACCATGCGCAGACCAGACACCAGAAACTCACGTGCCAGAATGAGCAGCACGTACCCGCTCGGCACCAGACCGAGCTCCAGCAGATAGAGCATCGCGCAGGTAACGCAGAGCTTGTCGGCAATGGGGTCGAGGAACTTGCCGAAGTTGGTCACCTCGCCACGGCTGCGGGCAAGGTAGCCGTCGAGCTTGTCGGTGAGCGCGATGGCCGCATACAGGAAGAACGACACCCAAGCCACGGCGCTGCCCTCGTAGAGCACCTCGTCGACGCGGGCGGCCTCGGCAACCAGCAGCCAGACCGGCATGAGCACTACGCGGACCAACGTCACGACGTTGGCGGGCGTCCAGATGCTGTTCGTATGCTTTTTCATTCGAAGCCCCTCCTAGACCATGACTCCGATAAGCTCGTAACAAAACGAGTCTACAAGGTCGCACGTGACGATGTCGCCCACGGCGGCCTCTCCTTCGGCGATATGAATGGCGCCATCGCTGTCTGGCGCCTGGAACCAAGCGTGACCGATGAGCTCTGGACCGTCCTCGCCTTCCTCCACGCCGTCGATGATGACCTTCACGCGCTCGCCCACATGGCGAGCCGTTGCCGCGAAGCCGAGGGCCTCGGTCAGGTCGATGAGGCGCTGCGTGCGCTCGAGCTTGACCGCCTCGTCTACCTGACCGTCCATCTCGGCCGCCATGGTTCCCTCCTCGGGCGAGTACGCAAAGACCGAGGTGTAGTCAAACTCCTGCTCGGCAATGAAGTCGACGAGTTCCTCCGCCTCGTCGTCGGTCTCGCCGGGAAAGCCCGCCATGCCGGTCGTGCGTAGCACCATGCCAGGAATCTCGCGGCGGAGACGGTCGAAGAGCACGCGCAGCTCCGCGGCGGAGCCGCTCCTGTTCATGTCGTGCAGGATGCGCTCGTTGCAGTGCTGGATGGGAATGTCGATATAGGGCAAGACCTCGTCGACGTCGCGTATGGTCGCGATCAGCTCGTCGGTCATTCCCTCGGGCTGCAGGTAGAGCACGCGGACCCAACCGCCATACGGACGTACGACGTCTGCGACATCGCGCAAGAGAGAAGCCAGCGAGTCGTCAGAACCAAGGTCGCATCCCCAGATGCCGGTATCCTGTCCGATTAGCACGATCTCGCGGACTCCCCCCTCCATCAGTCCGCGAACCTCGTCCAGGATCTCGCTTGTATGACGCGAGAAGTACCGACCACGGATGTAGGGTATCGCGCAGAAGGTGCAGAAGCGGTCGCAGCCATCGGAGATCTTGACATAGGCACTTGTGCCCTCGACGGTCCTGAGCACGCGGCCATCACCCAAGCTGACCTGATCGCCCTCGATACCCAGCACGTCGCGGACGACCGAGACGATGCCGTCCTCCTCGTCGGCCCGCACGAACGCCGCGACCTCGGGAAGCTCGTCAACCAGCTCGTCTCCGTAGCGCGAGGGTACGCATCCGCACATGATGATGGGCTTGCTCCTGACGCCGGCAGCCACCTGGTCGGCAAGCTCAAGGGTGCACTCGATGGACTCCGATGTCGCAGAGGCTAGAAACGAGCAGGTGTTGATGATGATTGCGTCAGCAGAATCGACCTCGTCGGCCTCAACGAAGCCCTCGTCGAGCAAGAGCGCGCGCATCCTGTCCGTGTCGACCTCGTTTTTGGCGCAACCGAGCGTCACGAACAGGCACGAGGGTTTATCGGTAGTTGACAAACTGGAGCGGCTGTCCATAGTCTGCCTCCCTGAGCTTGGCAATCACCTGCTGGAGCACATCCTTGGATGCGGAGGAGACGCGGAGCTTGTCACCCTCGACCACGGGCTTGCACTTGAGCTTTAGGTCGCGGATGTCCTTTGCGATGCGCTTTGCGGTGTCCTGGTCGATGCCCTGCACCACATGGCCCACCTGGCGCACGGAAGAGCCGGCGGCAGCCTGCGGCTTGTCCCAACGAATGGCCGCAAGGTCTATCTGTCGGCGGACCAGCTTGGTCCCCAGAACGTCAATCACCTGGCTGGCAACGAACTCGGAGGGCGCCGACACGGTAAAGGTCTGGTCCTTCTTCGAGAAGCTGATGGTCGCACCGGACTGGCGCAGGTCATAGCGCTGTGTAAGCTCGCGGCTCGTCTGCTGGAAGGCGTTGTCCACCTCCTGAATGTCTACCGTCGAGACCACATCGAAGCTTGACTCCTTGGCCATAGCTCCCCCTATCCGCGCCTCTGTGAAAGCGCATTGCGAATTAGTACGAGTAGAAGGTTCCGTTGGCGTCGTAATAGCCATCGGCACCGTAGTAGTAGCCATCCTCGTCCAGCGTGTAACCGTCCATGATGACCGTAGACCCATTGGAGATCTGCTGCTGCGCACTCTCGCCAGACATCTGCTGCTGAGAGTACTGGTCGGTCATCTGCTGGCCCTGGTTGCCCATCGTGGCGTCAGTGGACTGCCCGGACGTGCCCTGCCCGTCTTGGGCCTGCGTCTGATTCTGGCCTTGCGCCTGGCCCTGAGTCTGCGTCTGGTCGCCCTCGGTGGTCGAGGCATCATCTGCAGCGTCGCCCTTCTTGGACACCTGGATGGTGATGGTTCCGATGCCCGAGGCCTTGGACTCGAACTCGAGCTTCTTGCCATCCTCGGTGACAGTGACCGCAGACGTGCTGTTGACGTTGATGGAGATGGACTTTCGGACCGTGTAGGTGCGGTTCCACGGGCCCGTGACCGTCTCAGCCACGTCGCTGTAGCCGTCATACTCGATCTCGAGCCACGTGACCTCGCCGTCGGCGACATTGACCTCGATGGTGCGCTCCTCGGCAGACGACTCGGTCTCCGCTGCCTTTGCGGCGGCGGCCTCCTCGCGGGCCTTCTGCTCCTCCTCCTTGGTCATGTCCGTATCGGATTCGGCCTTTTCTTCGGTGCCGTCACTCTTCTCGTCCTCGGTAGTGGTGACGCTCACCGTGCGGCCAGTGCTGGACTGCGCATTGACGCAAGACCTGACGGAGAGGAACAGCGTTGCCATGAGCACGATGAACAGCACGAGCAGGATGAGGATTGCGATATGCGAGCGCTCCTGGAAGAAGGACCCCAGCATGCCGACTATGCCGCCGCTGTTTGACTGGTTGCGCTCGCGGCCACGCATCTGCGCCCGCGCCTGAGAAGAGCTCCGACGTCTGACGTTGGGGCGCTCTGTGCTGGCAATGTTGCGGGAGGACCTGCGCCCCGCCATGGAGGACGCAGACTGATAGCTGCTGCCGTCGTTGTCGAGGCGCATGTCATCGCGGTACTGCGACGGCATCACGCGACGGGTGGTCACCTCGTCGCGCGCAGAGTACGTGCCGGACGTCTGGCGAGAGGGACGCGCCGAACCGTACTGGTCGCGCGAGCCATAGCCGCCCGAAGCACCGCCCCATGCCGACGCTGCCGGCCGCTGGCGTTGCGACTGCCCCAAGGGGCTCAGGGTGGTCGACACCGGAACGCGCGACGTGTAGGGCCTGCCTTGCGGGTAGGCGGAATATGATGACGTAGTGCTGTAGGTTGGCTCGTCGTCGTTCTCCGAGCGAGACGCGTAGCGAGGACGAGGACGCGAGGTGGTGGCAAAGTCGCTCATGTCGCCGGCAAAGCCACCCGAGGTGGGCAGGAACCCGTGCGACTCGACGTAGGTGCGCCCCTGCTGGGAACGGCCGTAGGCCGCAGCCTGCGGGGTCTCGTACAGCGGGCCCTCGTCGCTCGAGCGCGTCTGGCGGCTGCGCCGCCTCGCCTCGTGGGACCCGGCACCACGCTCGTGCTCGAAGAGGTCCTGCGAGAACTGGTTTACGACCGTCTTCGCATTGAGGCCCAGGTAGCGGGCATACGAGGAGAGCATGCCTTGCGCGTAGCCACTCTTGGGGATGCTGTCGAAGTCGCCCTCCTCGAAGGCGATCAGCACCTCCTCCTTGAGCCTCAGCACGTTAGAGGCCTGCTTGATGGACAGGCCTAGCTGTCGGCGCCTGTCAACGAGCATCTCGCTAAACAGCGGCCTATCCATCTCTACACCTCCCGGTACTTCTCTTCTTGTACGCGCAGGTCCTCGAGACCGTCCTCGTCGAGGAGGACCTCACGGGGCTTTGAGCCTGACGCGGGGCCAACCACGCCCTTTGACTCGAGCATGTCCATTATCCTTCCAGCCCTAGCGTACCCAACCTTGAGCCTGCGCTGCAGGCCAGATGTAGAACCTAGCTGAGATTCCACGACTATTTGGGCGGCTTCCCAGATTAGCGGGTCGTCCTCGTCGCCCACGCTGCCGCCTCCGCCGCCTCCAGGTTGGCCGGGAACCACCGCAGAGAGAATCTCCTCGTGGTAGTCGGGCTCGCCCTGTTCGCGGATGAAGTCGACCACCGCCTCGATCTCGGGGTCAGAGGTGTAGCAGCCAAGCACGCGCTTGGGCGCGAGGCCACGGTCCTTGAAGAGCATGTCGCCGTTGCCCAGGAGCCTGTCGGCGCCGGTCTCGTCCAGAATGACGCGGCTGTCGATGCCTGAGGAGACCTTGAGGGCAACGCGACTGTCGATGTTGGACTTGATCAGGCCGGTCACGACGTTTGCCGAGGGTCGCTGCGTTGCGATGACCAGGTGGATGCCCGCCGCACGCGCCAGCTGCGCGATGCGCACGATGGATGCCTCGACGTCCTTTCCGGCGACCATCATGAGGTCCGACAGCTCGTCGATGACGATGACGAGATACGGCATCGGCTCAGGCGGATGCTCCATCTCGGAGAGCTTGCCGTCCGTGCACATCTTGTTGTACACGGTGATGTTGCGCGCTCCGGCCTTCTCGAACACCTTCAGGCGCCTCTCCATCTCCGAGACGGCCCACTGCAGGGCGCTCGCAGCTTGTCGGGGCTCCGTGACGACCGGCACGTACAGGTGAGGGATGCCGTTGTAGCCCTTGAACTCGACGCGCTTAGGGTCGACCATGATCAGGCGCACCTGCTTGGGCGTCGAACGCATGAGCAGGCTCATGATCATGGAGTTGATCATGACGGACTTGCCCGAGCCCGTGGTACCCGCAACCAGCATGTGCGGCATCTTCGAGATGTCGGCGATGACGGGCTTGCCCGCCGAGTCGCGTCCGATGGCAACCTCCAGCGGGCCGCCCTTGGCGTAGGGCAGCACGTCGCCCAGATGCACGTTCTGGCGCGTCTTGTTGGGAATCTCGATGCCCACGTACGAGGTGCCAGCGATGGGCGCAAAGATGCGCACCTTCTCGGCGGCCAGCGTGAGGGCGATGTCGTCCTCGAGGCTGCGGATCTTGCTGACGCGCTCGCCCTCCCCCATCTCGATGCGGAAGGTGGTTACCAGCGGGCCGGACACGTAATCCACCACGCGGCTGCTCAGGCCAAACTCACGCAGCGTACCCTGCAGCTTGGCCATGGTCTGATCGATCTCGCTCTTTGAGCTGGCGCTCTGCGCGCTCTGCGGGTTGGACGAGAGCATGGACAGCGGGGGGAGGTTGTAGGTCTCGTCATCGTCGCCGGGGCGCGTGGCGACGGTCCGGGCGCTCAGATGCACGTTTGCGTCTGCCACCTTCGGCGCCTCATGCACCTCGGGCGCCTCGTGGCCCACTGCCTCCGCCTTCTTGGGCGCACGCTTTGCCGTGGTGCGGCGCGTGGGCTTGCGCTTCTTGGTGGCGGTGCGACCACCCTTTGCGAGAAAGTCGGGCACGCCGTCCTTGGACTCCTGCGCGGGCGCGTTGTCCTGGGCGCCGCCGTCTGCTATGTCCCAGGTGAGCTCACCCTGCTCGGGAGCGGGTACGGGCTCGACGAGCACGCGCGTGACGTCCTCGGCAGGCCTCTTGCGGGAGAGCAGCGTGGTCACTGCCTCCGAGATGCCTGCCCCGGGCGAGCGACGTACGGTTGTCGGCTCCTCGTAGGGCTCGTCGCCCGCACCGACGGCAGACGCCACCTGGCCACGGGTGAGCACCGTAGAGGTACGTGACCCCAGGTAGGTGGTCTTCGGCTCCTCGTAGCCGTCATCCGCGTAGTCGTCATAGGCATCGTAGTCGTCGTAGGCAGCCATCGCCTCGCGCTGGGCACGCCGCTCCTCGCGACGGGCCCTGCGGCGCTCGTTGGCCTCCTGTAGGGAGACGGCCGCCTCCCCCATACCTGCGCGCACTCTCGTGACCGTGTCGGAGATGGAGAAGCCGCAGATGACAATGCCCGCGATCACGATGCCTACGAGCACCACGAGTCCGACCTCGCGCCCCACCGTCTGCAGCAGGGACCATGCGATGCCGCCGCCCACGTATCCGCCGCGCTCGCGAAGCACGTCATGCTGAAGCACGATGTCGCTTGCGCTCTCGGCGCCCGGGCAGGTGATGGAGACGATGCTCAGCACCGCGAGGATGACCAGCGTCAGGCCAAAGGCGACCTTTCCCGAGACGGACTCCCTGTCACCCATGAAGAAGGTGAGGGCAAAGGCGAGCAACGCCGCGGGAAAGAGGAGCGCCCCCGAGCCGAAGCACATCACGAGGATCTCGCCGCAGACGCGCGTGACGGGTGCCGTGCTCGGCAGGAGCAGGGCAACCATCATGGCAACCGCCAACACGACCAGAAAGAGGCCGACGATGTCGTTGGCCGTGCCGGTGAGCCTCAGAGGCTGAGCCGGCGCCTTCTGGGCGCGCGTGTTGCGTCGCTTGGATGTCGTCTTGCGCTTTGCCATGCGCTAGACCTCCATGACAAAGGGTATGACCATGGGCCTGGTGCGCGTGGTGCTCCAAAGGTAGCTGGAGAGGGCGTTGCGCGCGCCCTTGCGCAATTGCTCGACGCTGGGTGCACCGGACTCCTGGAGCTTCTCCAGAGCCGTGCGCACGGCCTCCTGGCCGCTCAGGTTGAACTCGTCGTTGGTGGCAAAGGACACTCCCCTGCTGGCGATCTCGATCTCGCCCACCTTGGAGCGTCGGCGGGAGACCGTGACCACGCAGGTCACGATGCCGTCGCTCGCCAGCTTCTTGCGGTCGCGGAAGACGTAGGGGTCGGCGTCCGTGATGGCCAGGCCGTCCACGTAGACGACGCCGGAGTCGACCGGCTCGCCCCACGTGACCACGCCGTTTTTCATCTCGAGCGTGTCGCCGTTGTCGGCGATGAAGATGCGCTCGTTGGGGATGCCCATCTGGCGAGCAAGGTTGGCATGGGCGCGCAGGTGGACCGCCTCGCCGTGCACGGGCATGAAGTTACGCGGCTTGGCCATGGCGAGCATCAGCTTGAGCTCCTCCTGGGACCCGTGGCCAGAGACGTGCACCAGCGTGTTGGACTTGTCGTAGATGGTGCAGCCGATCTTTGAGAGCGCGTTGATGACGCCTCCCACGCTCTTCTCGTTGCCGGGAACGGGCGTGGCGGAGATGATCACCGTGTCGCTCGAGGTGATGGTGAGCGACTTGTGGGCGCCGTTTGCCATGCGAGAGAGCGCCGAGAGGGGCTCGCCCTGGCTACCCGTGCAGAGTACAGTGATCTTGTCGTCAGGGATGTCGTTCTTGTCGAAGGCATCGAGGATGTTGTTCTGGTCGATGTGGAGGTAGCCGAGCTCACGGGCCACCTTGGTGTTGGTGACCATGGACCTGCCGGTGACGATGACCTTGCGACCGACGGCGACGCTCGCGTCGCAGACCTGCTGCAGGCGATGGATGTGGCTCGAGAACGATGCCACGATCACGCGACCAGGAGCGTTCTTGATGATGTGGCGCAGCTGCGGGCCAACGGCCGCCTCGGACGGCGTGAAGCCGGGCGACGTGGCGTTGGTGGAGTCGGACAGCAGCAGGTCCACCCCCATGCCGGCAAACTTGTTGATGGCCTGGTAGTTCGGCGTGACCCCGTCGATGGGGGTCTGGTCGAGCTTGAAGTCGCCGGTATGCATGACCGAGCCTGCGGGACTGCGCATGTAGACGCCGAGGGCCGCCGGAATGGAGTGGGTCATCGCGAAGAAGTCGATGTTGAAGGCACCCAGCGTGAGGTGCGTGCCGTCAGAGACCTCCTTGAACTTGGGGGTGATCAGCTTGTGCTCGGCAAGCTTTCCCTCGATGAAGCCCAGCGTGAGCTTGCTCGAGTAGATGGCCACCTTGTGCGTGAGGTCCATGAGGAGGTACGGCAGTGCGCCGGTATGGTCCTCGTGGCCGTGGGTGATGATGATGCCACGGAGCTTGTCCTCATTCTCGAGCACGTAGGTGTAGTCGGGCAGCACCAGGTCGATGCCTGGCTGCTCGTCATCGGGGAACATCAGGCCGGCATCGATCAGGACCATGTCGTTTCCGTACTCGAACGCGGTCATGTTCTTGCCGATGCCGTCAAGGCCCCCGAGCGGAATGATCCGCAAGGGCGTCGTGGTCTTAGCCATATGGGTAAGGTTCCTTCCGTCGTACGTTTCAGTTACGTATGTCTGCCGCGGTGCACGCGGTCTTCTTTTCCAATACTTCATTGTACCCAAATAGGACTCAACTTGCATAGGCAAGCGCTCAAGAGCGTTAAATTGCGCCATCCCGCCAAGGTGTGCGAGCATGCACGGGCAAGTGCGCTCACCTGCAAAAACAAGCGAGGGGACGCCGATTGGCATCCCCTCGCCCTCAATCTATCCTAAAAACCGGACCCTAGCCCTCGTGGTGACGACGCGGCTGGCGATTGCCGCGCGGGCCATCGCCCGGCTTGCGGGTGCGCGTGTTGTTGCCACGCTCGCGCTTGGCGCCGTTGTCGCGGGTGCGCGGAGCGCCTGCGGGCGCCTCGGGCTTGTCGAGACGGTCGAGGCTGATCTTCCCCTTCTCGTCGACCTCGAGCACCTGCACCTTGACCTCGTCGCCGATGGAGAGCACGTCCTCCACCTTGTCGACGCGACCCTGGGCGACGCGGGAGATGTGCAGCAGGCCGTCCTTGCCGGGCAGCAGCTCGACGAAGGCGCCAAATGCCTGGATGCCGACCACGCGACCGGTGTAGATCTCGCCCACCTCGGGGACCTTGACGATGGCGCGGATGCGCTCCGCAGCCTCCTCGCCCGCACCGCCGACGCCGGCGATGAAGACGGTGCCGTCTTCCTGGATGTCGATGGTGGCGCCGGTGTCGTCCTGGATGCCACGGATGACCTTGCCGCCGCTGCCGATGACGTCACGGATCTTGTCGGTCGGGATGGTGAGGCTGATGATCTGGGGCGCGGTGTCCTTGGTGGACTCGCGCGGAGCCGGGATGGCGTCGATCATCGCGTCGAGGATGTGCATGCGGCCCTCGTGGCTCTGGGCGAACGCCTGACGGAAGATCTCGGGCGTGAGGCCGGTTGCCTTGTTGTCGAGCTGCATGGCGGTGATGCCCTTGGTGGTGCCGCAGACCTTGAAGTCCATGTCGCCGAGGAAGTCCTCGAGGCCCTGGATGTCGGTCAGAACGACGGTCTTGCCCTCCTCCTGGATGAGGCCCATGGCCACACCGGAGACGGGGCGCTTGAGGGGCACGCCAGCATCCATGAGTGCGAGCGTGGAGCCGCAGGTGGAAGCCATCGAGGAGGAGCCGTTGGACTCCATGACCTCGGAGACCACGCGGATGGTGTAGGGGAACTCCTCCTCGGAGGGAATCACCGGCAGAAGGGCGCGCTCGGCCAGGGCGCCATGACCCAGCTCGCGGCGCTTGGGGGCACCCATGCGGCCGGTCTCGCCGGTGCAGTACGGCGGGAAGTTGTAGTGGTGGATGTAGCGCTTGCCGTCAACCGGCTCGATGGTATCGAGGCGCTGCCACTCGTTGAGCATGCCCAGGGTGGCGATGGAGAGCACCTGGGTCTGGCCGCGCTGGAACAGGCCGGAGCCGTGCACCAGGGGCAGGTAGTCGGGCTTGACCATCAGGGGACGGACCTCGGTGGCGGTGCGGCCGTCGACGCGCTCGCCGGTGTTGACCACCATGAGGCGCATGGCGTGCTTCTCGAGGGCCTTGAGCTCAACATTGAGCTCGCGGCTCCACTGGGCCTGCTCCTCCTCGGTGAACTCTGCGCGGATGGCGAGCTTGAGGTCCTCCACCTTGCCGATGCGGGAGGCCTTGTCGGCGTCGCGCAGCGCGGCGGACATGTCGTCCATGTGGGCGAAGACGCGGTCATGCACCTCGGGCACGGACTCGTCGAGCACGTACTCGCGCTTGGGGAACTCGCCGTTGGCCTCGCGGACCTTCTCGAAGAAGATCTCCTGCTGCTCGCAGAAGGCGGCAATGGCCTCCTGGCCGAAGAGCATGGCCTCGAGCATCTCCTCCTCGGAGATCTCCTCGGCGCCAGCCTCCAGCATGCTGATGAAGGTGGAGGAGCCGGCGAGCTCGAGGTCGAGGTCGGAGTTGTCGCGCTCCTCGTAGGTGGGGTTCACGAGCAGCTCGTGGGTGTTGCGGTCGCGACCGATGCGCACGCAGGCAAGCGGGCCCTCGAAGGGCACGCCGCCGACGGTGAGTGCGGCGGAGGCGGCCATCGTGCAGATGGCGTCAATGGGATTGACCTGGTCGGCAACGAGAGAGGTTGCGACGACCTGCACCTCGTTGCGGAATCCCTCGGGGAAGGAGGGACGAAGGGGACGGTCGATCATGCGCGCGGTGAGGGTGCCCTTCTCGGAGGGACGCGACTCGCGCTTGAGATAGCCGCCGGGGATGCGGCCCACGGCGTACATCTTCTCGATGAAGTCGACCGTCAGGGGGAAGAAGTCGTAGTCCTTGCGCTCCTTGGACACGACCACCGTCAACAGGGCCGTGGTGTCGCCCTGCTTGACCAGGCATGCGCCCGTGGCCTGCTTCGCGAGCTCGCCCGTCTCGAGGACATAGTGCTTGCCGTAGAGGTCGAACTCGTGAGTAACCTTTGCCATAAGTTTTCTTTTCCTCTCATCTCCGCCTGCCCCTTTGCAGGCGGGCCGTCAATATGAGGGGAGCGCCCCAAAGGCGCTCCCCCTTAGTGCCTATCTACTGGATGTTGTCGCGGATGCCCAGGCTCTTGATCAGGGTACGGTAAGCCTCGATGTCACCCTTCTTGATGTAGGAAAGAAGGCGACGACGCTTGCCGACCAGCATCAGCAGGCCGCGGCGGGTGTGGAAGTCCTTCTTGTGGGTCTTCATGTGCTCGGTGAGCTCGCGAATGCGGTCGGTCAGGATGGCGACCTGGACGGCGGCGGAACCGCTGTCGTTCTCGTTCTTGCCGTAAAGCTTGACAAGCTCGGCCTTGCGCTCCTTGGTAATCATGCTAAAACACCTTTCTACATGGATTCGCCCCGAACTGAGATGGCCGTCTAGGCAAGGCGAGCCTCCAAGTACGGGGTACTGACCGAGAAAGAATAGCACGTCGGGACCGTGCACACAAAGCTTACACGTGTCCGACCGAGTCTATCTGCGGTTTAGCACGGTCGCGAACGTCAGCCTAAACGCTGAGAAGGAACTCGAAGGCCCGCAGGCGCGCGTCGAGGTGCACGGCACCCCACGAATGCCCAAGCGAGAGCATGAGTGCTGCCACGTCGGCATCGATGGGCGACGCGAGCAGGTCGTCAAAGGTCTGGGAGATGAGGGCGCGCATCCACGCTATCTCGGTTGAGCTGAGCTCGACGGCACCCTCGACGTCCTTGGCGCAGCTGGCGCACAGGAGCCCTCCCGCCATCGTCGAGAAGAACGCCAGCGCCTCGTCCCCGCAGGCAACGCACGAGCTGAGCTCGGGACGCCAACCCGAATGCGAGAGCACCTTGAAGGCATACGCTGCCACGACGAGGTCGAGATGCGCCTGGTCCTCGGCCTGCTCGCATGCACGCAGCGCGCGCGAGCAGATGGGATGCAGAAAAGCGTCGGTCATATCCTCAAAGCAGGTGAGACGCGCGATCTCCGCCACAGCCGATGCCGCAGAGACACGCTCGAGGCTCCCGCGAAGCCCTCCGTGCGCGTCTATGAGCGTCGCCTCGGTCATGATGCCGAGCGAACGCCCACGCGCAACGAGAAGGTCCACCTCCGAAAAGAGCTCGGAGCGGGAGGCGAGCCTGCCGCCAGGCTTGCGCGCCCCCTTTGCGACCACCCTCATCTGGCTTCCGTCCTCGGAGAGCAGGGTGAGGATGAGGTCCTGTTCCGCCAGCTTCGTGCGGTCCAGGACGATGGCGCGGTGGCGCGACGTGCGCCTTCCGCCCGCCATGGGAAGCTAGTCCTCGGCCTGGTAGCCCAGGCGCCTGATCTCGTTGGCATCGCGGCGCCACTGGGGCTGCACGCGCACCTGGAGATCGAGATAGACCGTCTTGGCGCCAAGCAGACGCTCGATGTCTGGACGTGCCTCGCTGCCGATACGCTTGATCATGCGACCGCCCTTGCCGATGACCATGCCCTTCTGGCTCTCGCGCTCGACGAGGATGGTGGCGACGATCGAGGCGTGGTTGTGCTTGCTCCACTGGATGTCGTCGCAGAAGACGCCCACGGAATGCGGAATCTCCTGACGCATGTTGAGCAGGACCTTCTCGCGCACGAACTCGGCCACGAGCTCCTCTGCCGTGGCGTCGATGTCCATGTCGTCAGGGAACCACTTGGGGCCCTCGGGGAGATGCTCTGACACCAGGGAGATGAAGGCGTCGACGTTGAAGCCCTCGGTTGCAGAGATCACAAGCTCCCCGTCGAAGTCCGCCAGCTGGCGGGCGGCCTCGAGCTGGGATGCCACCTGCTCGGGCGTGGCGATGTCGGCCTTGGTGACCACCAGCAGCTTGTAGTCGGCCTCGCTCGCCTGAACGTGGTTGGCCACCCACTGGTCTCCCCTGCCGACGGGCTTGGTGGCATCGATCAGGAAGGCGACCGCATCGACGTCGGCAAGCTCGCCCAAGGCCACGCGATTGAGCTCCTTGCCCAGGGCGTCCTTTGGCTTGTGGAGGCCCGGGGTGTCCACGATAACGAGCTGGGAGTGCTCGGTGTTCACCACCGCACGCAGGCGACGACGCGTCGTCTGGGCCACGGGACTGGTGATGGCCACCTTCTCGCCCATGCATGCGTTGAGCAGGGTTGACTTGCCCACGCTCGGGCGTCCCACCAAGGCCACAAAGCCACTGGTAAACGGAGTGTCGTTAGTATCCTCGACCAATGCGTCGGTCTCGTTTTGCAGATTGGTGCCAGACATGTGCCTGCCTTCCGTCCTCTATCCAAACATGGCGACAAGCGCCCGCACATACACGATCAGGCCCGCGACTGCGGCCGTGAGGCTGATGACCCACGAAGCGGCGGCGGCCACGTCCTTGGCACGACCCGCCAGCGGGTGGAACTCCGGCGACACAAGGTCCACGATCGTCTCGATTGCCGTGTTTACAAGCTCGGTCGAGAGCACCATCCCGCAGCAGATGGCAACCACGGCCCAGCCGATGGCGTCTATGCGCAGAAGCAATCCCATCACGATGGCAAAGACCATCCCGCCCAGCATGATGCGGATGTTGCGCTCAGTCGCGAAGGCGATGCGCATGCCCTGCAGGGCAAACAGGAAGCTCCGCTTGAGGGAGGGATGGTTGCTGTTCGTGCCGGGAATCATGAGTCCTCGTCCTCCCTGTGACGCGTCAGCACCACGTGGCTTATGGGGGCGTCGGTGTGTGCCAGGCGCACCAGCTCGTCCTCGCGCGCCTCCATGACCTCGGCCTCGTCGTCCTCAAGGTGGTCGTAACCAAGCAGGTGAAGCAGGCCATGTATGAGCAGGAGCCTGAACTCGTCGGCAAAGGTGGTGGCGTAGCGTCCGGACTGCGCCTCGATGTAGGAGGGCGCCAGCACGATGTCGCCCAGCTCGCAGGGCTCGCCGTCTGCAAGGTCGGGGTCATCCGGGCGCTCGCACTCGAGCGATATGACGTCGGTCACGGCATCGATGCCCCGCCACTCGTCGTTGTAGGAGCGTATCGCCTCGTCGCCGACGATGGAGAGCGATAGGTAGCAGGGGCGCGTAACGCCCTCCTCGGCAAGCACCATCTCGCAGATGGACTGGATCTCGTCCTCGCCTATGGGTGCCTGGGCGCCATCCTCGCAGGTCAGGTCAATCGTCAGCAGCATCTCAGCGCGCCTCCTTTGCCTCGTCCGCCTCGTAGGCGTCCACGATGCGCGCCACGAGCGAGTGGCGCACGATGTCGTTGCGGTCGAGGTCGACGAAGGCGATGTCGTCCAGCCCCTCGAGCACGCGACGGGCCACGTCGAGCCCGTTGACGCCGAGGAGGTCGCGCTGCGTGACATCGCCGGTGATTACGAACTTTGACGAGAAGCCCAGACGAGTGAGGAACATCTTCATCTGGTCGGGCGTGGTGTTCTGCGCCTCGTCGAGAATGACGAAGGCGTTGTTCATCGTGCGGCCGCGCATGAAGGCAAGCGGCGCGATCTCGATGATGCCCTGCTCGATGAGCGCGTTGCCGCGCTCCATGTCGGTCATGTCAAAGAGCGCGTCGTAGAGCGGGCGGATGTATGGGTCGAGTTTCTCCTGCAGCGTACCCGGCAGGTATCCCAGCGACTCCCCCGCCTCGACGACCGGCCGCACCAGCACGATGCGCGCAACCTCCCGCCGCTTGAGCGCGGCGACGGCCATCGCCATGGCAAGATAGGTCTTGCCAGTGCCGGCAGGACCGATGCCAAAGGTGATGGTGTTGCGCCTGATGGAGTCGATGTAGCGCTTCTGACCCGCGGTCTTGGGCTGCAGCGCCTTGCCGCGGTAGGTGAGCAGGATGTCGTCGTTCAGGTCGGGCAGCTCCCGCGCGCCATGCGTGACCTGCCCTATTATCAGGTCGACGTCGGACTCGCCCGGCGTCTGTCCCGCCTCCACCATGGAGATGAGGCGCGAGAAGACCGTCGTCAGCTGGTTGACCACATCTGCCGGCCCGATGAGGCTGATCTGCGAGCCACGCACGGTGACCATCGCATCGAAGGCTCCCTCGATCTTGCGGAGAAGTGAGTCCGTGGGACCCATGAGTGCCGTGGGGTCAACGCTGTCGGGAATCGTCATTCTGACGTGGGTGGGATTCATGTGCCTCCAAGCAAGCGCCCGTGCCGTGTCAAAGTTGCATTACTCAGATGATAGTCGATGTGCGCGCGTCGAGGGTTCCATCCGCCTGGGCGGCACGGACGCGGACACGCACCAGCTCGTCGATGGCAAGGTCGTCATCCACGAGCACGTCAAAGAGCCCTCCGCTCACCCCCATACCCTTGCGCTGCACCACCACCAGCTCGTCGGAGCCCACGCGGGCGCGCGCCTGCCCGGCGCGCATCCGGGAGGCCAGACGAAGCATCTGCTCGCTGCGCGCGGCGCTTGTCTCGGCAGGCACCTGGTCGGTGCGCGCCGCGGCCGGGGTGCCCGGACGGCGGGAGTAGCGGAACACGTGCATGCGCGAGAAGGCCATCTGCTCGCAGAAGGCAAGCGACTGCGCGAAGTCCTGCTCGCTCTCCCCCGGGAATCCCACGATGAGATCGCAGCCCAAGGAAAGCTCGGGAAGAGCCGCACGGGCATCCGCAACGACCTTTGCGTACTGCGCGGTGTCGTAGACGCGGCCCATCTCGCGCAGAGTCTTGTCGCAGCCAGACTGCAGGCAGACATGAAGGAAGGGGGCCACGCGACCATGGGAGCGCGCCATGACGTCGACGAGCTCTGGCGTGACGTCGGGCGGCTCGATGGAGCCCAGGCGGATGCGGCCCACGTCGGTCTTCTCGAGGATAAGCTCGATGAGCCCTGGCAGCGCGATCGGGTGCCCGTCCGTCTCGCTGCGATAGTTGCCGAGGTTGATGCCCGTGAGCACGACCTCGCGGGCACCACGCGCAAGCGCCGCGCGCACCTCCGCGAGGACTCCCTCCACCCCCACGGAACGCGAACGCCCGCGCGCCTTCCAAACGATGCAGAAGGTGCAGTGGTTGTCACACCCATCTTGGATCTTGATGCCGGGACGCGTCCTGCCGGTCGGCGTGGCGTGCGCAGGCACCTGTCTGGCGCCCATGGCCTCATAGGGGGCGTCCCACCCCAGTTGGGCGAGGACACGCTCGGGAACCTTGCGCTTGTCAGCCTCGACCACCACGTTTTCCGCAAGCTCGAGAAGCTCGCCAGCAAAGAGGCTGGCGACACACCCCGTGGCCATGACCAGGGGACGTTGGGGCAGATGGGCGGCATGGCGCACGGACTTGCGGGTCTTGGCCTCGGCCTCGCCCGTGACGGCGCAGGTGTTGATCACCACCGCGTCGGCCTCGCGCATATCCGTCAGCTCGCAGCCCGCCTCCTGAAAGGCGAGCGCCATCATGTCAAGCTCCACGCGGTTGACGCGGCAGCCGAGATTGGAGAGCGCCACGCGCGGTGGCCGTGCCATGGCCTCAGCCACGCTTGCGCACCTCGCGCTCGCGCATGAGCTTGCCGATGGCGGCGCGCTCCGCGTCGGAGAGGTCGTCAGGCACGCGCACGTCTACCAGCGCGATCACGCTGCCGCGAGCCGTGCTGCCCATACGCGGCATGCCCTTGCCCTCCGCACGTACCTGCTGGCCGTACTGGCAGCCGGCCGGCACCACGATGTCCACCGTCTCGCCATCCATGATGCCGTCGATGGTGACGGTCGTGCCCAGCATGGCCTCGAAGGCATCAACCTCTATCTGGCAGAAGAGGTCGTCTCCCTGACGCTCGTAGCGCTCGTGCGCGGCGATGTCCACACGGGCGACGAGGTCGCCACTGCGGTCGCCGCGGATGCCCGCCTCGCCCTTGCCCTCGACGCGAACGGTCTGACCGGAATGGATGCCGGCAGGAATCTCGAGCTCGACGGTCTCGCGCTCTGGTGCGCGACCCTGACCTCCGCAGGTCTCGCAGGGCTTGTCCACGACCTTGCCCACACCGCCGCACACGGGGCAGGTGCTTTGCGATTGCATCTGGCCAAAGATGGTCCGCTGGACCTCGACCACCCTGCCGGTGCCGTTGCAGCGCGAGCAGGTGGTCTCGTGGCCACCTTCGGCCACGCCGGAGCCGTTGCAGTCGTCGCAAGGGGCCAGGCGGTCGTAGGAGATTGTCTTCTTGCAGCCAGCGGCCGCCTCCTCGAGCGTGATGCGCAGGGAGATGCCCATGTCACGGCCACGCGTACGTTGCTGCGCGCCACCGGAGGCGCGGCCACCGCCGAAGAAGGAGTCGAAGATGTCGCTGAAGCCGCCACCAAAGATGTCGGACATGTCGACGTAGTCGCCACCAAATCCACCGGGGCCCTCGGCGTCGCCGTAGCGGTCGTAGTTGGCGCGCCTCCGCTCATCGGAGAGCACCGAATATGCCTCGTTGACCTCCTTGAACTGCTCCTCGGCGCCTGCCTCCTTGTTGACGTCTGGATGAAGCTTGCGCGCCTTCTTGAGAAAGGCCCGCTTGATGGTCCTCGCATCCGCGTCCCTGTCGACGCCAAGCACCTCGTAGTAGTCCCGCTTTGGTTCCAAGATCACACATCTCCCACTAGACACGTTCTAAAGCTCGTAGCGTCTTGCATGCCTATCGTCTCATGCACATGCTCAGCATCAGCATCATGCCCAGGAAGGGCAGACAGCTGTTGAATCCGCTCAAGAAGGCCCTCATGGCGTTGTTGCGCCAGCCGCGGGCGGTCTTGATGCCGTCCTTGAACACCATGACCAGACCGACGACGAACAGGCCCAAGATCATGAATGAGACGTTGAGTATGTTGCCCGAGAGGATGGCGAGCGCGACGAAGGGGGACGAGAATCCGACGAGCCAGCATCCCCAGCTCTGGCCGCTCGTCAGGCGCTCCGATGGCCGGGAGACCCTGCAGACGAAGTCTCCGGACTCCTGTCCGTTAGTGCCGGCGTTTCCCATGCCGGCTACGCGAACCGTGTCGCCGTCGTGAACGTCAGCGGGTATGTCGACGACGACCTCGCTCGCCGTGAGCACGCGACCCGACCCGCCACAGCTGTCGCAAGGATCCTCGACGACCCTTCCCGCCCCCTCGCACTCGGGGCAGGTGACCTCCATCACGCCAAACCCGAAGAGGCTGCTGAGGTCGACCGTCATGCGGCCGGTCCCGCCACAGGTCGGGCAGGTGACCGCATGGGTGTGCTCCACCGAGCCATGCCCGTGGCACACGTCGCAGGTTGCGTAGCGCTGGTACGAGATCCCGCGGCGCGTGCCCTTGGCAGCCGTCTCGTCGTCGAGCGTGACATCGTAGACGATGTCCGCGCCGACCTTGGGGTTGTACGCGCGCGAGCGCGTGGTGGAGGTGCGACGGCTCGTGTAGGCCCCGCCAAAGGGGAAGCCCCAGTCGAAGGGATCCGAGTCGTAGGAGCCGTAGCCCGCCGTACCTGCGGGGCTGGCATAACCGCCAGCGGCTCCGCCGAAGGGAGAGCCGGAGCGCATGGCGTCGTAGCGCCGGCGCTTGTCGTCATCCGAGAGCACGGCATAGGCCTCGGAGACCTCCTTGAAGCGCTCCTCGGCGTCCGGCTCCTTGTTGACGTCAGGATGCAGCTTGCGCGCCTTCTGCTGGAAGGCCTTGCGAATCTGCTCGCTCGTCGCATCCTTCTCGACGCCCAGGATGGCGTAATAGTCTTTTTCGTTCATTGCGGCCATGGATGACTGCTTTCGTGCCAAGGGGCCCGAGCCCCGACAGACATACGGGCAAAATTGTACCCATCGCAGCCAGATTCGATTCGGCGCAACATGAATCTACAACTATTGTGAACGGAGCTTGGCTAGTCCGCGAGGTCCCACATGCGGCCATAGAGTATGTTGCCGAGCAGCCATCCCCTGTCCGTTGGCACCCAACGGAGGCCTTTGCGGGCAACGAGGCCCTGTGCCTCGCACCATGCGAGCGTCTCGTCGACCTCCGACTCGGCGAGCACCCTACGCGCGTGATCAACCAGCCCCGGCTCCACGCCGTACACGAGCCGCATGCCCAGCATGAGGTCTTCGGCGGCAGCCTGAGCCTCACTGAGAAACTCGAGGTCAAAGTGGAGATCTGCCATCGAGCGGGCAGCGGCCAGCTCGTGACGCCTGTCAATGCAGGTCAGACGCACGCGCCGCGCTCCAACGTCAGGCTCTGGGAGCTGGGGACAAACCTTGCGCAGACTCTCGTAGCCCTCGCGTGTGAGCATCGAGCTGGCACCGGTTCCCAGGCCCAGATACGGCCGAGCGGTCCAATACGCCTGGTTGTGCCTGCAGTCCTTGCCCTCGCGCGCGTAGCTTGCCACCTCGTAGCGCCCAAAGCCGGCTGACGCGAGAAGATCGCGTGCGAGCTCCATCCTGTGCGCCTGCACCTCAGGATCGTTGAAGGCTGGCTCGCTTGCGCCGTATCGCTCCCCCAGCGGTGTTCCATCCTCGATCTGCAGAGGGTAGACGCTCACATGGCCAACCCCGCAGCCGATGACGCCCTCAAGCGACGCCCGCCAGCTCTCGTCGGTCTGAAGCGGAATGGCGCACATGAGGTCGGCAGACACATCGAAGCCCGCCTTGACCGCGGCACTCAGCCGCGCGCGTGCCTGGGCGGCAGAGTGAATCCTGCCAAGCTCCGTAAGCTCCGCATCGGACAGGCTCTGGACCCCCACCGAGAGACGCGTGCAACCGGCATCACGCAGCCGCCCAAGCAGGTCGTTGGTGAGAGAGTCTGGATTTGCCTCGCAGGAGACCTCGGTCGCGTGCGGGGCCATGGCACGTGCATGACATACGAGCTGCGCGAGGGGAGTCCCGACAAAGCTCGGCGTGCCTCCACCCACGTAGATGGTCTCGCAGCAAGACAGAAGCCCCACGGCCTCTGCCTCGAACAAGTGCCTCCGCAGGGCGTCGACGTAGTCCCCCATCAGGGGGTCTTCTGGCTTTGTGGCCCACGAGCTGAAGTCGCAGTAGGCGCACTTGCGCGCGCAGAAGGGCAGGTGCAGGTAGAGCGCCTGGGCAGACGGCTGGTGGAGACGCTCAAGCCAGAGCTTCTCGTCCGCACTGAAGGAGGCCACGCCTATCGCCTGTCACCATAGAGGTCGTTGAGCGCCTGACCCAGCTGGAGGTACTCCTCGACAGACTTGCAGTGCATCGCGCGCTCGCGCCACTGTGCGGCGTTCGGAACCCCGCGGAGGTACCAGCCGGAGAGGCTGCGCGCCTTTGCCATGTGCGCCTGGGTGGCCTCCAGCAGCCGCACGTGACAGGCAAATGCCGAGAGCCGCTGCGACACGGTGGGCTCAACAGGGCCCTCGCCGCAGCAGATGCGCATCGCGTTGTTAAAGACCCAGGGATTGCCATAGGTGCCTCGTGCGATCATCACGCCTGTCGCGCCCGTCTCGCGCAGCATGCGCACCGCATCTTGGGCGGTACGCACGTCTCCCGAGCCTATGACCGCGATCGAGACCGCCTCGCGCACGCGGCTCACCACGCCCCAGTCAGCCTCGCCGCGATACATCTGGCTTGCCGTCCTGCCGTGCACGGCCACCGCAGAGGCGCCGGCCTGCTCCATGGCGCGGGCGAACTCCGGCGCGACCTCGGGCTCGCCAGTCCTGCGGGCGCTCCTGATCTTTACGGTGACCGGCACGCCCACCTCGGCAACGCACGCCCGCACGATGGCCGCCGCGCGCCTTGGGTCATCCAGCAGCGCGGAGCCCTCGCCCTTTTTGGTGACCTTGGGCACCGGGCAGGCCATGTTCACGTCGATGAGCACAAGACGCTCGCCCAGGCGCTCGCTGACCGCAGCGGCCGCCTCGCGGAACTGCTCGGGATCGGAGCCAAACAGCTGGACGGCGATGTCAGGCTCTGGCTCATGGGGCAGCACCAGCTCCCAGGTCTTTGCCCCGCCATAGTGCAGACCCGCCACCGACACCATCTCGCTGTAGGCAAGCGCGGCGCCTCCCGCACGGGCCATCATGCGGTACGCCGCATCGGACACGCCAGCCATGGGCGCCATGATGAAGGGGCATGCTGCCAGGCGCTCCGCGAGGCTGCCCTCGCGAGGAAACGGCCTCACCGCGGGGGCAAGGCCGGTCTCGTCCGAGCATTCGCGCAGGATGGAGGCAGGATCTGCGCCTTGGGCAAACGTCATGCGTCGTCATCCACCTTGAGCACGGCAAGGAACGCCTCCTGCGGCACGTCGACGGTGCCGATCTGCTTCATGCGCTTCTTGCCCTCCTTCTGCTTCTCGAGCAGCTTGCGCTTTCGGCTGATGTCGCCGCCGTAGCACTTGGCAAGAACGTCCTTGCGCACCGCACGCACGGTGGAGCGACTGATGATCTTGTTGCCGATGGCGCCTTGGATGGGAACCTCGAACTGCTGGCGCGGGATGATCTCCTTGAGCTTGTCGCAGAGTCCGCGTGCGAGCGTGTAGGCCTTGTCCTTGTGCACGATGAAGCTCAGGGCGTCGACCTCCTCGCCGGCAAGCAGGATGTCGAGCTTGACCAGGTCGGACGGGCGATAGTCCGAGAACTCGTAGTCGAGCGAGGCGTAGCCCTTGGTACGGCTCTTGAGCTGGTCGAAGAAGTCGAGGATCAGCTCTGCCAGCGGGATGTCGAAGTGCATCTCCACCGACTTCTCGGTGAGATAGACCATGTCCTTGGTGATGCCGCGGTGCTCGATGGCAAGCTGCATAACGGCGCCCATGTATTCGGGCGGGACGATGACCTTGGCGTTGAGGTAGGGCTCCTCGATGCGGTCGATCTGCTCGGGGCGCGGGAGGTCCTGCGGGCTCTTGATGTCGAGCATCTCCCCCGCCGTGGTGAAGACGTGGTAGTCGACCGACGGGCTCGTGGCGATGAGGTCGAGCGCGAACTCGCGCTCGAGGCGCTCCTTCACGACCTCCATGTGCAGAAGCCCCAGGAAGCCCACACGGAAGCCAAAGCCGAGTGCCACCGAGGTCTCGGGTGCCCAGGTGAGCGACGGGTCGTTGACCTTGAGCTTCTCGAGGGCATCGCGCAGGTTCTCGTACTCCTTGTTGTCCACGGGGAAGACGCCGGCAAAGACCATCGGCTTGGCCTCGTGGTAGCCGGGCAGCGCCTCGTCGCAGGGATTGTCTGGCGTGGTGAGCGTGTCGCCCACATGCACGAGCGCAGGGTCCTTGAGGCCCGTGACCACGTATCCGACCTCTCCGACGCCGAGCTCGGGCAACGGGGTCTCGAGCGGACGCTTGCACCCCACGCCGTCGCACAGGAAGACGTCGCCCGTGGCCATCATCTGCAGGCGCGTGCCCTTGGAAATGGCCCCGTCAAAGACGCGCACGGTGGCGACCACGCCGCGGTACTCGTCAAAGTAGCTGTCGAGGATGAGCGCCTTGAGGGGCGCCTCCGCGTCGCCCTCCGGCGGCGAGACCAGGTACACGATGGACTCGAGCAGGTCGTGGATGCCCTCGCCCGTCTTGCCGCTGACGCAGACGGCATCGTCTGCCGGGATGGCCAGGTCCTCCTCGATCTCCTCGCGCACGCGGTCGGGCTCTGCCGAGGGCAGGTCGATCTTGTTGATCGCAGGCACGATGTCGAGGTCGGCGTTCATGGCCAGAAGCGCGTTGGAGACGGTCTGGGCTTCCACGCCCTGGGTGGCATCAACCACCAGGACGGCTCCCTCGCAGGCGGCGAGCGAGCGGGAGACCTCGTAGGTGAAGTCCACGTGTCCCGGGGTGTCGATCAGGTTGAACTGGTAGGTCTTGCCGTCGTCGGCATCGTAGGCGACGCGCACGGCGTTGCTCTTGATGGTGATGCCGCGCTCGCGCTCGATGTCCATGCTGTCAAGCATCTGGGACTCGAGGTCGCGCTCTTCCACCGTGTGGGTCAGCTCGAGGATGCGATCGGATATGGTTGACTTCCCATGGTCGATGTGCGCGACGATGGAGAAGTTGCGGATATGTGAGGTGTCTTTTTTCATGCGAGAAATGATAGCGCATAACGGCCTCGGCGTGCTATAGTTTCGAGGTTGACCTCACCGTGTCTCAACGCAGAGGCCTCACTCGATAAAGATCGAAAGGGAAAGTTACCGTGGCAAACATCAAGTCTCAGAAGAAGCGCATCATCACCGCCGAGAAGGCACGCAAGCGCAACAAGGCAGTCCGCTCCGAGCTCAAGACCTACATCAAGAAGGTCCGTGCAGCCGTGGAGGCTGGCGACGCCGAGGCCGCCCAGGCCGCTGCCAACGCTGCCAACCGCAAGCTCGACAAGGCCGCTTCCAAGGGCATCATCCACAAGAACCAGGCCGCCAAGCGCAAGAGCGGCGTCCAGAAGCTCGTCAACACCATCAAGTAGCTTCTGATTCACATCGAGTGAAGAAGGCGGGGTCCGAGGTGCTGCTCGGGCCCCGCCTCTCTTTTCACGGGTGGCCGCATCGCCAGTTGGGCGTCTCACCGGAAGGATCATTCCAACCTGGTGCACCGGCGTGCCATAGCCGGAAGGAAAACGAGAACGTGGTGCAACGCCACGTGGCGCAAGCAATAAAAAGCCCAGCGTGGTGCGCTTGGCAAGATGCCGAAGCAAGAAAATCCGCCCCTGATGCACTTGGACCCAAATCCTCGTGCACCAGGGGCGCAATCTTCCTTCCAAGCCCGCATCGTCAGCTTGCGGGCGCGTATGGGAGCGCCTGCGCTACTCCCCCTCCTCCTCGTCCATGGTAACGGGGCGGAAGCTGGCCGTGTGCCCTCCGATCACGGCTGCGGCCACCATCTCCTCCTCGTACTGGTGGGCGTCGCGCATGGTCGCCGAGAAGATGTCGTCGTCTGCGACGGAGTTGTGGTAGCGCTCGTTCCTCTTGGCAATCTTGGCCGGTATCTCCACGTAGGCAAGCTTGTGCTGACGCTTGGCACGGGCAAACAGCGGCACGTACTCGATGATGACCGAGGAGTTTTCGAGCCCATACCACTCCATCGGGGAGCCGCAGATGCGCCTGATGGCGTACTTGATGCCTAGTACGGTGCGGTCGATCTCGGAGATGTCGCTCGAGGCCGAGGGCACCTTGCGGATCATGCAGAACCTGAAGTCGCCCACGTCACCCGAGGTGCGGTAGATGGAGTAGCGGCGATGCTGCGGGGCAAGCCTGCCCTGGGCAACCATCGTCTCCACGATCTGGTACAGGTACTCGTTGACGCGCTGGTTGACGCGGAACCCCAGGCGCAGCTGCACCTTGAAGACGAAGTTGGTGCCAAAGTCGTTGACGGAGAACTCGTGGGTGTAGGGCTCGTCGGTCACCTGCACGTTGAGGAACCAGTAGGCACGCGCACGCTTGGGGCGCTTGTTGAGGATGGAGTAGAGGATGTCGCGGTCGAGCCGCTCGAGCGAGCGGTCGTTGGTCAGAAAGACCAGGTTGTCTGCGACATAGGGCAGCTCGGCATCGGAGCGCAGCTCGCCGAGCTGGTTGATGTACTCGCGGATGGAGAGGTAGACGCTCTGCGTGCGCTCGATGGCCGTGCCACGGCGCCACACGTACATGACCATAAAGATCGACAGGGCCAGAAGCACCGTCACGTAGCCGCCATGGAAGAACTTGGTCAGACTCGAGACGAAGAACATCATCTCGATGGCGCCAAACGCAAGTGCGAACACCACGGCCACGGCAGGCATCCTGCGGATCTGGGAGAGGTACGTGAACAGCAGGATGGTGGTCATGAGCATGGTGACCGTGATGGCCAGGCCATAGGCGGCCTCCATGTGCTCGGAGGTCCTAAAGAGCAGCACGACAAAGATGCAACCCGCCCAGAGGATGCTGTTGACCAGCGGAATGTAGAGCTGGCCCTTGTTCTCGGAGGGGTAGTTGATCTTCATGTGCGGCATCAGGTCGAGGCGAATGGCCTCGGAGATGATCGAGAAGGAGCCGGTGATGAGCGCCTGGGACGCGATGATGGCGGCAAAGGTGGAGAGCACCACGGCAAAGATGCGCACGCGCTCGGGAAGCATCTGGAAGAAGGGGTTGAGGTCAGGGATGGCAGCCAGCGCCGCATCCGACTGATGGCTCACGATCCACGCGCCCTGCCCCAGGTAGTTGATGATGAGGGCGGCCTTGACGAAGGGCCAGCTCACGTAGATGTTCGCCTTGCCCACGTGGCCCATGTCCGAGTACAGGGCCTCGGCACCCGTCGTGCAGAGAAACACGTTGCCCAAGACCATGATGCCGGCATTGTTGAGCCTTGAGTCAAACAGGAACATGATGCCGTGGACGGGGTTGATCGCGCGCAGGACGCCTATGTTGCCCATGATGTTGACCAGGCCCGAGACGGCCAGGAAGCTGAACCAGAGCGTCATGATGGGACCAAATCCCTTGCCGATGGCGGAGGTTCCCGCACGCTGCACGATGAACAGCCCGCACAGGATGGCGATGGTGATGACCACGACGATGGACTGGTTGTCACCTATCACGTTGTGGACCGCATCGATGGTTCGCAGGCCCTCGATGGCAGAGGTGACCGTGACGGCCGGGGTGAGGATGCCATCGGCTAGAAGCGCGGCACCTCCCACCATGGCGGGCACGATGAGTATCCTGCCGCAATGCTTGACCAGACTGTAGAGCGCAAAGATGCCACCCTCGTTGTGGTTGTCCGCCTTCATGGCGACGAGCACGTACTTGACGGTGGTGATCAACGTCATCGTCCATATGATGAGCGAGAGCGCCCCCACCACCACGTCTTGGCTCATGGTGGGAAGACCGCCGTTGCCACTCATGATGGCCTTGAGGGTGTACATCGGCGAGGTGCCGATGTCGCCATAGACGACGCCCAGGGTAACCAGAATCATGCCGGCGGAAAGCGGAATCCCAGCCTTGTGCGACTGAGCATGCTCCTTCGTAGATTTCTCCATAGCACTCCAATCAGATACATCTGAGCCTTGTGGCACGGCGGTGCCCGCTCAGATGGGGCAATCTATCACGCAGGATGACAGACTTGGGTCTGCACCCGTCAGCGGTCGCGTCTTTATGCTTGCTTTATGCCACCTTTATGTTGCCTTTAGGCCAGGGAGAGGCCTCCAACCACCCCGCAAGCTGCAGCGTTAATCCGAGCTTTATGCCAGACGCCAAACCCTTATCTCGTCTTTAGACCCAAAGCGCTTCACTTGCACAAAACGACAGGTAAAGATGCACGGCAAACAAGGAGGTACGAGCCATGGCAGACTGGGGAGCCGAAGATCGCACGCTCTTGACCAGGACGGCAGAGTTTCTCCCCGCCGACGAGACCGACCTCTTCTTAGTGACACCCCGCATCGCCAGGGTCACATCCGTAGCAGCAAGCCTCGTGCTCGCAGGCCTCGTTTGTGCCATACTCTCCCTCATCTAGTTGGCTATCCCCCGCGTCGCGTGCCGTGGGGTTGGTGGAGGATGAGTTGCCTGGTTCTTCGCGGGAGAGTCTCGTCGAAACGCTAGCTGGGATCCAGTCGCTGGTCGAGGGGCGCACGGGCATGAGCGTGGTGCTCAACACCGGACTCGTGCTCCTGTGCCAAGCGCTTGCCACCCTGCTGGCGATTGCCCTGGACGGGCTCGGGCTTCCCGATGCGACCATGGTCATCGTCTTCGTCCTGGGAGTGCTGGTCACCACCATCCTCACCAATGGCCTGGGCTACAGCGTCTTCGCGTCGCTCATCTCCATCCTGAGCTACAACTTCTTCCTCATCGCGCCGCGCTTCTCCCTCGCGATCGACGGGCCAGGCTACGTGGGCACCATCGGTGCCATGATCGTGTTCGCCCTTCTCGCCAACTATCTCGTGTCAAGGCTTCGGAGAATCGAGCGGCAGTCCACCGAGGCCTCGCTCGTCGCCCAGCGCGAGCAGCTGCGCGCCAACATGCTGCGCTCGGTCAGCCACGACCTGCGCACGCCCCTCACCTCCATCATCGGCGACGCGGAGATGCTGCTCGACGAGGAGACGCATCTGGAGGAGGACTCCCGCCGCCAGCTGGTGACGGACATTCGCGACGACGCGACCTGGCTGCGCACGATGGTGGAGAACCTGCTGGCCGTGACGCGCATCGAGGACGGCAACGTCTCCCTCGACACGGGCATAGAGCTTGTGGACGACGTGATCGAGGAGGCCATACGGCACGCGAGCCGCAACGCCGAGGGTCACCAGATCACGGTCGAGCCATCGCGCGAGCTGCTGCTTGCCAAGATGGACCCGCAGGTCATCGTGCAGGTGATCGTCAACCTCGTGGACAACGCCATCGCGCACACCCAGCCCGACTCGACCATCACCATATCCTCGATGCGCGAGGGTCCCATGGTGGCCATATCCGTCGCAGACGACGGGCCTGGCATCGCGGACGAGGACAAGAGCCGCATCTTCGAGCTCTTCTACACGGGTGGCGGTGCAGACTCAGCTCGTGGCACGGGCATCGGCCTTGCGTTATGCCGGTCGGTGGTCGAGGCCCATGGGGGCACCATCCGCGTGGAGGATGTCGACCCGCACGGGTCGCGCTTTGTGTTTACCCTTCCTGCCGAGGAGGTCATCGCATATGCCTGAGCACGACAGCCACTCCATACTGGTCGTCGAGGACGACCCGGCGGTCCGCAACCTCATCTCGACGGCACTCGAGTCGCGCGGCTACCAGTACGCGACGGCCGAGACGGGGAATGCGGCCATCGCATCGGCGGCAACCACCGCCCCTGACATCGTCCTGCTCGACCTCGGGCTCCCCGACGTGGACGGGGTGGACGTGATCCGCCGCATCCGCACGTGGTCCAACATGCCCATCATCGTCATATCGGCACGTTCCGACGATTCCGACAAGATCGACGCGCTGGACGCCGGTGCCGACGACTACCTGACGAAACCCTTCTCCGTCGGGGAGCTTCTCGCCCGTCTGCGCACGACCGAGCGCCATCTGGGCTACATGGCGGATGACGCGGCTCCCCAGCAGGCCGTCTTCACCAACGGCGGCCTCGTCATCGACTTTGCCGCCGGCACGGTCGGACTCGACGGCAGGCAGCTTCACCTGACGCCCATGGAATACAAGCTCCTGTGCCTTTTGGCCCAGAACACCGATCGCGTGCTCACCCATCAGTACATCCTGAAGGAGGTCTGGGGCACCTCGCAGGACGGGGACCTGGCGTCACTCCGCGTGTTCATGGGCACGCTGCGCAAGAAGATCGAGAAGAATCCCTCGCGGCCACGCTACATCCAGACGCATGTCGGCGTCGGGTATCGCATGGTGCGCATCTGAGGGGGCACCGGGCCACAGGCGCCTTGCAAGTGGCAGGCGGCCTTACGAGACCGACCCGCAGACCTTGAGGACCAGACGGGTGAACTCCGTCCGCGCGTCCGAGCCGGTCTTGAGGGCGTAGTCGCATCGTGCGCAGGCATCAAGGGCGCCCGCCAGCTCTCCGCGCCCAAAGCCTGCCGCCCAGCGCCGGTGGTTCTTGATCTGCCACGCCTGCTTTCCGAGCGTCGATGCCACATCGCCCGCCTGTCTCCGCGCCACCAAGGACTGCGTGCAGACCAGCTCGCGCAGCCGCCCCACGAGCATGGAGACCAGGGCGACCTCAGAGGGGTTCTGCATCAGGTTGTAGAGCTCGAGGGCGCGCCGTGCGTCGCGCGCGCACACGGCATCGAGAAAGTCCCAGGGCTTGACCTCGGCGATGCGCGTGACGTAGCGCTCGACATCGGCGCGCGTGATTATGCCTGCGCCACGGCAAAGCTCGCTCAGCGTGCCGATCTGACGGTCGAGCATGGTGGTCGACTCCCCCACGCGTGCGACAAGCTCGTCAGCCGCAGCACCATCGATGCGCATGCCCCGGGTCTGGGCCATGCGCACCACGCGCTTGGGCAGGTCCCAGCGCTTTGCGGGCGAGCAGTCGATGACCGAACTCTTGCCCAAGGCTGCGACCGCCTTATAGAGCCTCGTGGTCTTTGCGAGCTTCTCCGCCACCAGGCAGAGCAGGCAGCCGGGGTTGGGGTCCGTGAGATAGGCTACCAGCGCCTCCGAGACCGGTTTGGGAAGATGGTCGGCACCTGTCACAAGAACCAGCCTGAAGCCCGATCCAAAGGGCAGGGTGTTGAGCGACGACAGCAGGTCCTGCGCCTCAAGGTCTGAGCTCGCAGGGCGCTCATCCAGATTGAAGGCCTCGAAGCCAGGCTCGAGCCTGCGCTTGAGACGAGAGACGGACTCCTTTGCCTTGAGCTCGTCAGACCCAACTATGAGATAGGCGGGAAGCAACCCGCCACGCACGTCCTGCGCCATACCGGCCTCCTTTGCACCGACCATTATGACAGGTCGTCCGACGTGCCGGAGCGGACAATGACACGAAGGCCGGAGGCGCCTGGTCTCACGTCGACATCACCCACGTCCTTGGTGCACAGGAATGTCGATCCGGCACGCTCAAGCACCTCCACGCATTCGGGATCCGGGTGACCGTAGCCATTGCCCTCCCCCGCGCTGGCAACCGAAAGCTCCGGGGCGAGCTCGCGTGCCTGCTCGTAGGCGAGCGAGACCTTCGAGCCATGGTGACCCACCTTGAGCAGGTCAATGTCCGAGACATCACCGGCGGCAAGGATCTGGGCCAGCTCGTCCTGCTCCGCATCGCTCGTAAGCAGCGCGGAGAGAGACGTCCGGTCCCGCGCATAGGTGACGGCAAACTCGACGGACTCGCTGTTCTCGTCCCCATCGACCTCCTCGCGCGGCCAGACCATGCGGAGCTCAAAGGCACCGGCCCTGATGACGTCGCCATAGCCGATCTCCATCGGACCCCGGCCCGTCAGACTGCGGCAGGCACCATCAAGCTCTGGCGGCATCGCCACCGCCACACCCCTTGCCACAACCACGCGTTCGCACGCGACTCTTCCCGCCAGGTCGTCCAGCCCCCCGTAGTGGTCGTCATGCAGATGCGTGAGGACGACCGCATCCAGATGGAGCACGTGGTTTCGGGCAAGCGCACGAGCCACCGCCGCGTCAGGGCCAGTGTCCACCAGCACTGCCGACGCGCCGTCCTGCACCAGTATGGCGTCGCCCTGGCCTATGTCGAGCACCACGATGCGCGCAGGCATGAGATAGCGCCAGCGTACCAGCAGCAAAGCCAGATACACGAGGAGCGACATACATGCCCTGAGGGCCTTTCCACGCTCCACGCGCGGCCACCACGCAAGCCAGGCAGCAAGAACCAGCGGGACGACACACCCTATGGGTACGTCCACGCCGGCGGTTGTCACTGATGCGAACGGAAGGTGCGCGAGAAAGCGCACGCATGCGCAGAGAGGCAGGGCGAGCACGTCGCACACCCCAAGGAGCAGCTCGCACAACGGAGACACCGGAACTGCCAGACATGCGAGGGCGCCCAGCGTCATGAGAACGCCCAACTGAGGCCCCACCAGCAGATTCGCGAGTGGCGCCACAAGCGACAGGCGCCCGAAGGCACTGGCGACGGCGGGAAGGGTCACCAGCTGGCAGACCAGGGTTGCAGCGATGGTGTCGCGGGAGGCGTCATATGCCTTCTGGAGGCGCCTTCGCGTGGACGAGCCCACCCGACGGGGAAGACGCGGAAAGGGTGCAATGGTGCCGAGCGCATAGCTCGCATGAGCGCTGAGCAGGCACAGGCCGACGACCGAGCTCACCGACAGCACGAAGGCCATCTGCCCTGCGAGAGTGGGGTCTGAGAGCGCCATGGCGAGCGCAACCGCGCATGCCGAGGAGAGGGCATGGGTGCGTCTGCCCGAAGCCTGAGCCCCAAAGGCCACGAGCGACATCGCCCATGCGCGCAAGGCAGATACCGGCGCACCACAGAAGAGCACGAAGCATCCTGTCACGGCTGCAAGAACCACCATGCGCGTGTGGGGCCGCAGCTCGAGCATGCCGAGCACCTGAGACACAACTGACGCAATCACGCTCAGGTGCAACCCCGAGACGGCAATGAGGTGCGCGATTCCGCATGTGGCGAAATCGTCCGATAGGCCCACGTCATCGAGCGCCTCCCTATTCGCGCAGACGCATCCGGCAACGAGCGCCCTGCCGTCGCCTGCCGACGGGTCGATCCTCGTCAGCACGGTGCGGCGCTCAGCCAGCACCAGGCCCCCGACACCCCGGGCATCCCGCGAGTCCAGCACGCGGACGACAAGCACGCTGCCGCAGACGCCCTGCGCCCAGCTGGAACGACCATAGTCGTCATCGGGGAGCGGCGAGAAGCGCCCGACGCAGGAGACGACCTGCCCGCGTCGCAGGCGGCTCTCAGAGCTGAGCCACACCCTGACGGGAACAAGCCCCTCACCGCTCACACGAGCCTGGCAGCGGTATCCGTGGTTGCTTTCGCGCGCATCGGACGCCACCCGAATCTCCCACTGCGAGACGGCACTCGACCTCATCCTTGCGACTGCGGCGTGCTGGCGCGCGCATGCCCCAAACGCCCCGGCGCATGCCAGACAGCATGCAAGCGTCACTGCAAGAAGTCTGTCTCGTATCCCTGACTCATTTCGTCGGGACAGGATGGCTGCCGCGACGCCGCACGCCACGGAGACAACAAGGCTCGCCATGGACAAGAGCGTGCACGTATTCCCAGGGAGCGCGACACCCCACGACATGACCGCCGTGTCCGCGAGCCAGACCCCCGAGAACGCCCATAGGGAGAGCGGCAAGGCTGGACGCGGCGGAAGGGCGCGCCCTTGCTCAGACACAGATCGAGTCCTTCACCTTGGCAAACTTCTTCTCGCCTATTCCGGGGACGCGCATGAGGTCCTCCGGCGCCGCAAAGGGGCCGCCCCGCTGGCGCTCCTCGATGATCGCCTGTGCAGTGGCCTCGCCCACGCCACTCAGGGTCTGCAGCTCCTCGGACGTGGCCGTGTTGATGTTGACCAGCAGCGTCGCCTGTCCCGACCCCGTCGCACCGGAAGTCTGCGCTTGCCCCGCCAAGGGCTGCTGCGAGCCCTCAGGCTGCTCGGCCTGCTCCCCCTCGCGCGGAATGTGTATCTTCGCACCATCGGAGAGGGGCTCCGCCAGGTTCACCTGAGAGGTATCGGCATCGTCCAAAAGACCGCCCGCCAGGCCCACGGCATCGTACACGCGCAGGTCAGTGCCCGTAAGCTCCACCACCCCAGGCTCCCCCACCGCCCCATCGACATGCACCACGAAGTGCGCCTCGGCCTCGCGTTCGACTACCTCGCCCTCGCTCTGGGTCGCATCCTCCGAAGGAGGCTCGACATCCTCCCCCTCCGCATCCGCCGGCTCATCCGCCGCGGCGCTACGCTCTATCACGAGCTCGTGCAGGTCACGACCTTGCCAGAGGGCTCCTGCACCTCCCGCCGCACACGCAAGCGCAAGCAGGGCCACCACTTGAGCCCTGCCTCCCACAAAGCCCATCCTCCGCAGGATCCTTCGCGAAAGCGGCGTCTGCACTCTTCGTTGAGCCATAAGAAATCACCCCCATACCATCATGGGGGTGATCGGCTTGTACTTGTCCGTGAGTCTGAACTTGCGTTGGCGCAAGGTAGCTCGACACTCGCGCTCTGGTAGGTCTCTTGGCTAATAAGGGCATCTACCAGCGTTTATACGTACCTACTCGTGAGCTGGTGCAAGCTCTCTGTGCCACGCGCGCATGCTCTTTGGCGGCCTGTAGCTTGGGCAGTGGTCGAAGTCCTGGTACTCGACGGCATCGACGAGCTGCTCAATCATCGCGTCATGGTCAAAGGAGTCCCACGCCTCGTGAACGGCGTCGATGCGCGCATGCGTCTCGGGACGACGCGGCATGAACAGCGTGCAGCAATCCTCGGCAGACTGCGAGCTGATCTCATGCGTTCCGATCTGCTCGGCACGACGCATGATCTCCATTTTGTCGGAGCCGATGAGCGGGCGCAGCACCGGCATGGACACCATCTCGTTGACCGCGGCGATGTTGTCGAGCGTCTGAGAGGCCACCTGACCGAGGGACTCGCCCGTAACCAGAGCCTTTGCTCCCTCGATCTGAGCGATGCGCTCAGCCACCGCCAGCATGACGCGGCGATAGGTGATGATGCGCAGGCTTTGAGGCACGGCAAGAGAGATCTCGCGCTGACGCTCGCCAAAGGGCACCACATAGAGGCGACCAATGAGGCCGGCCGGCGCAAGGGCGTCCACGATGTCGCGGCACAGCCATTCGCTGGTGTCCGCGGTCATGGGACGACCGGAGAAGTGGACCGGAACGCAGACGGCGCCACGGCGGCCGACCATCCATGTGGCGACCGGAGAGTCAAAGCCACTGGAGAGCAGGGTCACCACCTTGCCGGCGGTACCCACTGGAAGGCCACCCACACCGACCATGGAGGACGCGTACACGTATACGCTCCCCTGCACCACCAGGACGTAGACGATGACGTCGGGGTCGTGCATCTGCACCTTCTTGGTGGGGAACGCCTCACAGAGCACGCCTCCCACCAGACGGTGAATGTCGAGCGTGTGCAGCTCGTAGCTTGTGGAGGAACGGCGGGCATGCACCTTGAAGGTCTCGAAGGGCCCCGCCTCGCCCAGCGCCTGCACGGCGGCGGCGCAGTACTCGGTCTCGTCGAGCCCGCAAAGGTATGCAAGCGACACGCGGGCGACGCCAGGAACCTGCGCGATCACGCGGGCTTGGTCCATAGTCGCCTGTCCGGAGGCAAACGACACTAGAATGTGGCCGCTCACGCGCTTGATGCTCTCCACGCCATGCCCGCGCAGTGCCCTGTGCAGATTGTTAACCAGCTGGTTCTCGAAGGTCGCACGATTCTTGCCCTTGAGGCCGATCTCGTGGTAGTGAACCAGGCAGACGCGCTTAGTCATGGGTTAGAGGTTCTGCTGGACTTGCTTGTTGGAGCCCTTGATATCCTCGTCAAAGGCATCCTGCACGAAGCTCAGCGTGCCGGACTCGATCTCCTCCATGGCGATGGAGACGGGGTCCTCGCCGGAGATGACCGGCGTGATGTCGTCGAACTCCTGCACGGCAGCCACGCGAAGGTGCTGGCCGCGGACCATGTTGTTGATGTCGCATGCGCGCTTGGACGCAATGGAGCACAGCAGGAAGGGGTTGTGCTCGGTCTTCTCGAGCAGGCTATCGATCTCGGGCTTAGTGATTGCCATCTTGGTCGGTACCTCCATCGGTTTCGTATCGCCTGATCAGCTCCTCGAGGGCACGGGTCGCCTGATCTAGGTCATCGTTGACAAGAATCTCGTCGTACTGGGGGGCGTACCCCATCTCCATCTCGACGCGCTCGAGCCGCTGTGCGATCTGGGCCTCGTTCTCGGCACCACGTCCGCGCAGACGCGCCTCCAGCTCCTCGATCGAGGGCGGGGCGACAAAGATCAGCACGGCCTCCGGCAGCGCCTTGCGCACGTTGAATGCGCCCTTGACGTCAATCTCGAGAATGACGGAATTGCCCTGCTCGAGATGAGGGTTCACCTCGCTCCACAAGGTGCCGTAATGGCTCCCAAAGTGGCCGTCCCACTCGAGGAAGGCGCCCTCGGCCTCAAGACGCTCGAACTCGTCCTCCGTGATGAAGTGGTAGGAGACGTCTGGGACCTCTCCGGGTCGCGGGTCTCTCGTAGTTGCAGAAACCGTCAGGCCCAGGTTGGGAATCCTGTCTCGCACACGCGAGACGAGCGTCCCCTTCCCGACACCTGACGGTCCCGAAACTACAAAGAGTCTGGCTCTGCGCTCCACTACTTTGCGAGGGTCTCGAGCAGCTGCTCGCGCTGACGGGCGCCAAGGCCCTTGACGCGACGCGACGGGGAGATGCCCAGCTCGTTCATGATCTTGGCGGCCTTGGCCTTGCCGTAGCCAGGCAGCGACTCGATGAGGGCGGAGACCTTCATGCGAGAAGCGATGGGATCGTCGGAGTCGAGGACCTCCTCGAGGGTCATCTCGCCCTTCTTGATCTTATCGCGCAGCTCCGCACGGGCATGACGAGCGGCAGCGGCCTTCTCAAGGGCAGCCTTGCGCTGCTCATCGGTGAGCTGGGGTAGTGGCATGATTCCTCCAAACATCGAATGTGTACGAATGCACATCAATTGCTGACATTGTCATACTAGCAGGTCAAAACTGCCGAGAAACTATATTGACGCTCAGACCCATGTTTATCAAGCCCTCTTCAAGTAAGTCGCACATATTTCTGCATTAAGTGTGACCAAAAGACCCCATTTTGCTTGAATAGGGCTTTTAGCTGGCAAAAGGGCTACGCCATGAGCTCTGCGACGATTGCCTCGAACGCAGCTGCAGGGTCATCCGCATGGGTGATCGGGCGGCCCACAACGAGCTTCGAGGCTCCCGCTGCGATGGTTGCCGCAGGGGTTGCTACGCGCTTCTGGTCACCCACCGCAGAGCCTGCAGGGCGCACGCCGGGGCACACGATGAGCGCATCCGGACCGAGCAGCGCACGCATCTCGGCTGCCTCCTGCGGGGAGCAGACGATGCCGTCGGAGCCCGCGCCGACGGCCAGCGAGGCGAGGCGCGCTACCTCCTCGGCGATGGGAGACTCGACGCCGATCGAGGCAAGTGCCTCGGCGTCCATGCTCGTCAGGACGGAGATGGCGACCAGCTTGGTGCGCTCTCCCCCGCGCTCCGCAGCGGCCTCCTCGGCACCGGCGCGGCCCTCGGCGATCATCTGGGCACCGCCAAGGCCGTGGATGGAGAGGATGTCGGCACCAGTGAGCGACGCGGAGAAGGCGGCGCCCCTGATCTGGAACGGGATGTCGTGCAGCTTGAGGTCGAGGAAGACGCGCAGCCCACGGGCACGCATGTCATCGACGATGGCGGGCCCATAGCGATAGAAGAGCGTCATGCCCACCTTGACCCACACCGCCTTGCCGGACAGCTTGTCGGCAAGGTCGAGGGCGGTCTCGCGGTCACAGTCCATGGCGACGATGATGGCGTCGCGCGCCTGCTGCTCGTTTAGCATTCGAATGCTCCAATCAGGTCGTTGATATCGGAAACCCCCTGCGACTCGACCCACTGCTCGAGGTCGGCCAGGATGCGCGGCGCGCAGGCGGGGTCGTACATGTTGACCGTGCCCAGGGAGACGGCCGTCGCCCCGGCAAGGATCATCTCTGCGGCGTCCTCGGCGGAGCTCACGCCACCGATGCCGCAAAGCGGGATGGACACGGCCTTTGCGCACTCCCAGACCATGCGCACGGCAATGGCATGGATGGCGGGACCAGACACGCCGGCCGTGGGGCGCGAGAGGCGGCTCTTGCGCGTGCGCACGTCGATGCTCATGCCCGGGATCGTGTTGATGAGCGAAAGGGCGTCCGCGCCCGCGTCCTCGAGCGCTCGGCCGATCTCGGCCACGTCGTGCGGCGCCATCTTGACGATGACGGGACGCTTCGTGAGGGGCCTGACGGCACGCATGACCTCAGCGGCGGCCGCAGGCGTGGCACCCATGGCCGCACCGCCCGCCGCAATGTTGGGGCAGGAGATGTTGATCTCGAAGCCCGAGGCAAAGGGAGCCAGCTCCTCGTAGAGCTCGGTCGCCCGCACGTACTTGTCGATGGAGTGGCCGGCGACCTGGCAGATGACCTGGCAGCCCTTGTCGCGCAGCCCCTGCAGGTAGCCGCCGTACTGCTCGACGAAGGAGGCGACGCCAGGGTTCTGCAGACCGACGGAGTTCATGATGGCAGAGCCCGAGAGCTCGGCAAGGCGAGGGGCGGGATTGCCGTCCCAGGGCTCGGCCGCAACGCCCTTGCAGGTGATGGCGCCCATGGTCGTGCCAACGTCATAGAAGCCCTCGAACTGCCAGCCGTTGCCGTAGGTGCCCGAAGCCGTGTTGAGGGGGTTCCTCATGGCAATGCCGCCCAGGTTGACGGCCATGTTCACACTCACCACGCCACCTCCTCGGCATCGAAGACCGGTCCGTCCTGGCAGCAGAGCGCGTAGCCGCCCTGGGACATGCCGACGTTACAGCAGGCGCAGGCGCCAAAGCCGCAACCCATCATGCGCTCCATGGAGACCTGGCAGTCGATGCCGTGCTCGCGCGCGAGCCTGGCGACACCCGCCATCATGACGTTGGGCCCGCAGGTGTAGACCTGGGCGTAGCTGCGCTCCTCGAGGAGCTTGGCCATGGCGTCGGTCGTGAAGCCCCTTATGCCGAGCGTGCCGTCATCGGTCGTGACGAGCACGCGACGCGCGCAGTCGCATAGGTCGTTTGACGGCAGGCCGCGGAGGAGGTCGATCTGCGCCTCCGGGTGACGGTCGGCAGTCTGGGCCCCCACGATCGCGTCAAAGCCCAGCCCCTGCTCGGCAAGCATCCGAGCGGCTGCCATGACGGGCGGCAGGCCCACGCCACCGGCTACCAGAAGCGACCTTCCGGAAGCTGTGGGGAGGCGCCAGCCATGTCCGGAGGGGCCGACCAGGGTCGAGGTCTCCCCCGCCTCCATCATGGTGAGGCGCCTGGTGCCCTCGCCCACCACGGCATAGATCAGCTCCACGGTGCCACTCGGGCCATGGGAGGAGGCGAACGAGAGGGGTATGCGCAGGATGTGTGACCCATCACCGGGCACCTGCAGATTCATGAACTGGCCGGGCTCGATCTCGGACGCCATGTCAGACGCGATGACGAGACGCCAGATGTCATGGGCGATCGGCTCGTTGCTCACCACCTCAAAGGGCCAAAGCCTGGTGTTTGATGCTTCCATGCGGCTCCTTTTCTCCTCGCTTGATGACACTCATGGTAATCGAATGGGCGGCGGCAGCCCAACCCTTGGACGCGCACCCATCGAGATACGACAACTTGGGATGCCGGCTTCTCATGGAACGGGCCCTCCCCCTCGCGGAGGAAGGCCCGTCTGGCAGACTAGTGAGTTTGCCCTACGCCACGACGCCGTCGATGAGCGTGCGCTTGCCAGCCATCAGGACGTCGGTGGCGACGCCGGTGAGATGCTGGCCCAAGAAGGCAGAGTTCTTGGACTTGCTCTCGAAGTAGTCCTCGGTCACGTCGATCTCGCGTTTGGGATCGATGAGGGTGAGGTCGGCCTGCGAGCCGGCCTCAATCTTGACGGGGTTGCAACGGAGCAGGCGGCGCGGGTTGACGGCCATGACCTCGACCAGGCGGTCCCAGCTCATCTTGCCGGTGTCCACGAGGTTGGTGATCATGAGCGGCAGCGAGGTCTCGAGGCCGATGGTGCCAAAGAAGGCGATCTCCCACTCGCAGTCCTTCTCATGCTTGGCATGCGGGGCGTGGTCGGTGACGACGCAGTCGATCGACCCGTCGATGATGCCATCGACCAGCGCTTCCATGTCGGACTTCTTGCGCAGGGGCGGGTTCATCTTGAGGTTGGTGTTGTAGGTGTTGTAGGTGTCGTCGATGTCCTCGTCGTTGAGGAAGAGGTGATGCGGGGTCACCTCGCAGGTGACGGGCAGGCCCTCGGCCTTTGCGGCCTTGACCATCTCGAGGCCCTTGGCCGTGGAGATGTGGCAGATGTGCAGCGCGCAGCCCGTCGAGCGGCAGAGCTCGATGTCACGCCAGATCTCGAGCTCCTCGCCAAGTGCGGGCCAGCCGAACATGCCAAGGCGCGTGGCGGCGCGACCAGAGTTGATGACGCCGTTCTTGGTCAGGCTCTCGACCTCGCAGTGCGCGCACACGACGCGGTCGAACTGGCTCACGTAGGCCATGCAGGTCTTCATCATGCCGGCACTCTGGACACCGTGGCCGTCATCGGAGAAGGCGGAGGCGCCCTCTACGACCATGTCGCCGATCTCGGCGAGGGACTCGCCCTTCTCGCCGCGGGTGAGCGCGCCCATGGGACGCACGTGCACCAGGCCGGCTCGACGGGCGGCATCGATCTGATAGCGGATCTCGGCGCCGGTGTCGGTCACCGGGTCGGTGTTGGGCATGGTCGCGACGTCGGTGAAGCCGCCGTGCGCAGCGGCACGCGAGCCGCTTGCGATGGTCTCCTTGTACTCGAAGCCGGGATCACGGAAGTGAACGTGCATGTCCACGAGGCCGGGCACGAGGTACTTGCCGGCACCATCGATGACCTCGACGCCCTCGGCGGCCTCGATCGCCTCGGCGACCTCGACGATCTGCTTGTCCTCGACGAGCACGTCACGAATGCCGTCCAAACCCACCTGGGGGTCTACTACATGGGCACCCTTGATCAGATAAGCCATTACTCTTCTCCTCCCATGAGCAGGTACATCTCGGCCATGCGGGTGAGCACGCCCGCGTTGACCTGGTTCAGAATCCTCGAGCGAGCGCAGTCGGCAACCTCGGCGTCAATCTCCATGCCGCGGTTCATCGGGCCCGGGTGGCAGATGATCGCATTGTCCTTCATGCGGGCCTCGCGCTCGAGCGACAGGCCGTAGAGACGGTTGTACTCGCGGCGGGACGGGATGGCGGCACCCTCCATGCGCTCGAGCTGGACGCGCAGCATGTAGATCACGTCCATGTCCTCGATGACATCGTCGAGGTGATTGGTCTGGTTGCAACCGAACCACGAGGGGTCGCCCACCTGGAAGGTGGGAGGCGCCACGAGGGTCACGTCGGCGCCCATGGTCTTGAGGGCGGGGGCGAGGGAGCCACACACGCGGCTGTGGGCGAGGTCGCCGACGATGGCGACCTTCAGGCCGTCCAGATGGCCGAAGTGCTCGCGGATGGTGTAGAGGTCGAGCATCGCCTGGGTGGGATGCTGGTGCTTGCCGTCGCCGCCGTTGATCACGATTGCGTCGGTGTTCTGGGTGATCACCTGCGGGGTGCCGGCAAGACGCGCGCGGACGACGAACATGTCGACCTTCATGGCGTCGATGGTCTGGATGGTGTCGGCCAGGCTCTCGCCCTTGACGACCGAGGAGGTCGCGCCGCCCATGGAGATGGAGTCGGCGGAGAGGCGCTTCTCGGCCAGCTCGAAGCTCTTGAGCGTACGCGTGGACGGCTCGAGGAAGAGGTTCACGATGGTGCGGCCACGCAGGGCGGGCACCTTCTTGATGTTGCGGCCGTTGACGATGGGGTCAAAGGACTTGGCCGTGTCGAGAATCTGGGTGATGTCGTCGGCGGTCAGGCTCGTGGTGTCAATGAGATGTTTGACGGAAAGCATGATTAGTTAGCACCTCCATGGGACTTGTCGATACCCCAGATCTCGACGGAGTTCTTCTCGTCGAGCGGGGTGATGCTCACGCGCACGTCCTCGTCGTGCGACGAGGGGACGTTCTTGCCCACGTAGTCGGCGCGGATGGGGAGCTCGCGATGGCCGCGGTCGACCATGACGGCAAGCTGGACGCTCTTGGCGCGACCGTAATCCATCAGCGCGTCAAGCGCGGCGCGGATGGTCCTGCCGGTGTATAGCACGTCGTCAACCAGCACAACGTCAACGCCGTCGATGGGGAACATGATCTCGGTGGCATGGAGGACCGGTGCGATGTGGCTTGAGAAGTCATCGCGATAGAAGCTGATGTCGAGCTTGCCGATCTGGGGACGCACGCCCTCGATTGCCTCGATCTTGTCGGCGAGGCGCTCGGCCAGGGGCACGCCGCGACGAAGGACGCCGACCAGCGCGATGCTGGATGCGCCTTCGTTGTGCTCGATGATCTCGTGAGCGATGCGGGTGATGGCACGGTCCATCGCCTGCTCGTCCATGATGACCGCCTTAAGATTGGCCTGATCCATGGAACTCCTTCCGTAAAGAAAAAAGATGCCTACCCGCTTGCGCGGCATGGGCATCCGGAAGGAGACTCAGAAAAACGAGTGCTTATGTAGTGCGTCACCTTGTCGGCATCCCGTACCGCGCTTAAAGGTCGTAACCAATATAGCCGCCACATCATGCATTTTCAAGGCTGCACACAAGGCACACGAGCGCCGCCTTTGGGCGACGCTCGTGTGCACGCTTTACACGAAACGATAGATGTAGGTCCAATAGCCAGTGGTTCTGAGCGGGTTTACGGCTACTTCCGCTCCATTGTTGTCACCCCGTATGGGGCCATAGATATCGTGGTTCTCGTCACAGAACGCTTCAGCTTGCTTGTTGTCCCCCAAGGCAACGGCAGTGTGTCCATAGCGCCAGAGGACATCACCGCGTTGCACGGAATTTGCATTGAATGCCATTCTCACGAAACCCTTGGCCCTGAGCAGGCTGTCCTCGCACCTGGTGTCCATGTACTTGATGACGTTGTAACCAAGAACCGCGTTCACACACTGACGGACCATCTCCGAGCAGTCCACATCGGCCTTCGAGATCGTCACTTGGGTCCCGTCCTTCAATTCGATGGCTTCTGATCCACCCGCACCGCGATTGGGCTGGCTGTAGCCATGGGCGTCATGAGATGCGAAGTGTTCGGCAACCTGGGCGATATGGTCCTGCATGACAAGGAGCCACTTGTTCTCGAGACTTTCATCCTTTATGCCAGTCTTAGTATCATAGTAAGACCAGGTGCCGGTCTTGGGCCATTTAATCCAGCCCTTATGCATTGCGTACGAGCTGTAGAAATAGTACTCCTCGTTATCAATCTTCTGCCTATAACGGACAAGGGATCCGTTTCGTGCATAGTACCTATTGTCGCCCATCGTGGCCCAACCGCTCGTGACCTTTGCGCCGTTAGAGCCGAAGAGGGCCGCAGACCCATCCTTCGCCCAGGTGACAATGCCAGTGGCCATCTTGCAGGCCCCGCTGAAGTAATACTCATTGCCGTTGATGGTCTGGAACCACCTGACCGTGCGGTAGCTCTTGGGGCTCAGGTAGTAAGTGGCGCCGCCGTCCTTCTTGAAGCCCGTAGCGGCCGCGCCTCCCTTCGTCGGGTCGAAGTAGCTGCGGGTCTTGTCGTCGTTCCAGGTGAGCCAGCCGGTGAACATGCGGCCCGCCCCGTCGAAGTAGTAGAGCTTGCCATCGATGGTCCTAGACCATTTTGCCAGCTTTCCCGTCTCATCACGATAGTACGTGTAACCATCGCCTGGCTTCTCAAAATGACCAGTCGGAACGTCCGCCTCCTCTTCCTCCGCCGTCTCCGTCGGCTCATCTTCTACCGGCTCTGTCGACTCAGCTGCCTGCGTCTGAGGCATTGAGTCGTCACTCACCGTAATGCCGTCATGGGGTTCTTCTGCACCTGCGTCAAGGTCGTCTTCATCACCCAGTTCGCAGTCTTGCGTAGGGTCAACGACGGGATTGTCAGCATTTTCCGCATCGGCAGTATCGCTATCGAGCATTGGCTCCTGATCGTCGCCCTGCTCGCCTAAGGCGACCTCGTCATCCTTCTGTTGAGTGACGACCGTCTCGATAACGTCGTCATTCGTGTCATTGGATGCAGTATTGCTCGCCTCATCCGCTAAGGCAGATGCCGGCGTCAGGATCGCCACCGCGAGAGCGAGTGCTATTGAAGTCCTGACTCCTCTAATCATACTGGCCATACGCCTCTTTCCTCCTTGCATTTATAAAGAGCCGTTTGGATAGTAGCATGCCTTTTTGCCCTAGACCGTAGTAGTACCAAAAGGTAACAACACAGTGCAAAACAAGCTGCTTAGACCTTGTCGGTAACAGGCACGCCAACAATATAACTATTGAAACTATTGCGAATCAGGCAATCTCTAAGGGTTATTAATCAGTATTTGCACCTGGTTTCAGGCGACATGATTGCCTCAATATATGAAGAATACGCCGCGCAATCATTCCGCAGCAACAACGCTAATGTGCGTTCTCGCCCGTAGCCAGGTGCTGCTTGACTTGTGTGGTGGAGATGCCGGGAGTGCGGTCGAGGTATACGACCTCGCAGTAGTCCTTGAGGTACTCGAACCTGTCGCTTCCTGCCCAGTCTCCGCCCATAACCACGACGTCGATGCCATATTGCTTCACGTCATCGACCTTCTGCTCCCAAGAATCCTCTGGAATGACGAGGTCTACATAGCGAATGGCCTCGAGCATCTCCTTGCGCGTCTCGTAGTCGTAGAACGACTTCTTGCCCTTGCCTGCGTTGAACTCGTCCGTCGAGAGCGCCACCACCAGGTAGTCGCCGAGCTGGGCGGCACGGCGCAGAAGGCGCACGTGGCCAAAGTGCAGCAGGTCGAAGGTGCCATACGTCAGGACCCGGCGGAGCCCCTTGTACGACCCGTCTGAGGAGACCTCTCCGTAGGTCTGCTTCTCCTCGGTATCGATGGCATCGTTCTTATAGCCCACGGGTTTACCTCCATATGTCGAGTTCTGTCGGCATGGCGCCTGGACGGCGAACATGTTACTCACTGAACGAACTTTAGCGGATTGAAGGCTCTGCGCAAATAGGCCTATACGAATATGACCTTTCGGTAGAGCACGAAGTTCCAAACCACCACACATGCCTGCATGATGAGCTTGGCAACGGCAGACGGCAGCCCCAGCCCAACGAGAACACCGATTGCGAATGTCGAGATGGCCATGTTGGCGCCAAAGAGCACGATGTAGAGCACGAGGCTCCGCACGGGATTGGACGTGCTCTTGAAGGTGACGTTGCGATTGAGAAGGAAGTTGACGGCGGTCGCGGCGATGGTGGCAGACACGTTTGAGACTGCCAGAGGGAGCTTGACGAGCTCAAAGAGCAGCTGGAAGAGGCCAAGCTCGAGAAGGGCGGTGCCTCCCCCGACCAAGACGTAGGCAATGCCCTGCTTGCCAGTCTCCGCAAGGTCGTTCTCACGCATCATCGCGCTCCCCCTTCATCTGGTTGAGCCTGCGACGCACGATGTATATCGGACGCTGCTTGCCTTGCTCGTACAAGCGGGCAAGGTACTCGCCAATCACGCCGATTGCAAGCAGCTGCACGCTGCCAAACAGCAGGATGAGCGCCGTGATGGACGCATAGCCCGGCACGTCGATGCCAACGATGAGCGTCTTTATGATCAGCACGAGCGCATACAGGAGAGCCGCAGCAGAGCAGCAGATGCCAAGGCCCGTGATGAGATGCAGCGGACGCGTGGAGAACGCCAGAATGCCGTCGATCGCATAGCCCATGAGAGACTTGAAGTTCCACTTGGTGGTGCCCGCGTTACGCTCGCTCGGCTCGTACGGATAGGCGTAGGTCTTGAACCCGACCCACGAGAAGATTCCCTTTGAGAACCGGTGGTACTCGGGCAGATTGACGATGGCATTGGCCATCTTCCGATTGAAGATACGGAAGTCGCTCGCATTGGCCACCACCGTGTTGGAGCGCGCGGCACGAGCGAACACCTCGTAGAAGGAGCGCTTCATGAACTCCATCAGCGCACCCTCATGGCGGGTCTCCTGATAGGCCGCGACGCAGTCATACTGCGGGTTTTCGACCAAGATGCCGTACATCTCCAGGGCAGTTGCCGGAGGCTGCTGAAGGTCGGCATCGATGATCCCCACGTAATCAGAGCCCAAAGCCTCCTGGAGACCAGCGTATATGGCCGCCTCCTTGCCAAAGTTGCGCGAGAAGCTGATGACCGTCACCCGCTCGTCGCGCTTGGCAAGCTCGCTCAGCCGCTCGTAGGTGGCATCTCGGCTACCGTCATCCACCATCACGAGATGCCAGTCGATGGCATCGCCTGCGCCAAAGGCTTGCTCAAACGCCTCGTAGAAAGCAAAGACGTTGTCCTGCTCGTTATAGCAAGGCACGATAAAGCTAACCAAGCCTATCCCCTATCTGCCACTTGAGACATACGAAAGTGACCATAGACCACAGCGGATGCACAAGTCAACCAAACCAGTCGCTCGTCCACGATTCCCAAATACTGGACCTTGGTACTCGCAATAATAAAAAAACCCACCGGAAGGTGGGTTGGAAGGTCTGGCTCCCCGGGTAGGATTCGAACCTACGACATACGGATTAACAGTCCGCTGCGCTACCACTGCGCCACCGGGGAATTAGGCGTTGCGCGAGAAATAACTATAGGGGAATCCATTCGCTTACGCAAGTCACAATTGGAACTTTTTTCGCGCGCTTGGAGATTGTAGTGCCATTACCGCGACAATGCCCCGAGCACAAGAGAAGAGCGCCGGCACCCCGGCGCTCCTCGCTAGTCTTCCATGTAGTCCTTCAGGCGACCGCTGCGGCTCGGGTGACGCAACTTGGCCAGAGTCTTGCTCTCAATCTGGCGGATGCGCTCGCGCGTGACGCCAAACTCGCGACCCACCTCCTCGAGGGTGCGCGGGTGGCCATCCTCCAGGCCAAAGCGGAACTTGATGACCTTGCGCTCGCGATCGGCCAGGCTGTCAAGCACCTGCTCGAGCTGCTCGCGCAGCATCGACTCGCTGGCGGCCTCGGGGGGCGCCACGGCCGACGAGTCCTCGATGAAGTCGCCGAGCTGGGAGTCCTCCTCCTCGCCGATCGGGGTCTCGAGGCTGACGGGCTCCTGGCTGATCTTCTGGATCTCGCGCACACGGTCGGCGCTCATGCCCATCTCCTCGCCGATCTCCTCGGGGGTCGGGTCGCGTCCGAGGTCCTGCAGCAGCTGGCGCTGCACGCGGACGAGCTTGTTGATGGTCTCGACCATGTGCACCGGGATGCGAATCGTGCGGGCCTGGTCGGCGATGGCGCGAGTGATGGCCTGGCGAATCCACCAGGTAGCGTAGGTGGAGAACTTGAAGCCCTTGGTGTAGTCGAACTTCTCGACCGCACGGATGAGGCCGAGGTTGCCCTCCTGAATGAGGTCGAGGAAGAGCATGCCACGTCCCACGTAGCGCTTGGCGATGGAGACGGTGAGGCGCAGGTTGGCGCTGATGAGGGCCTGCTTGGCCTCGAGGCCCACCTGCTCGATGCGCATGAGACGGCGCTGCTCGGCGCGGGTGAGCTCGACCTCGCCGGCCTCGGCTGCCTCAAGCTTCTCGGCGGCCTCGGTGCCCGCCTCGATCTTCATGGCGAGGTTGACCTCCTCGGCGGCGGTCAGAAGGTCGACCTTGCCGATCTCCTTGAGGTACATGCGCACCGGGTCGCCCGTGAGCATGACCGTGGAGGTGTCGGTGCGACGCGCGCGGGCGCGGCTCGAGCGCTTGCGCGTGCGCGTCTTGGGCGTGGCGCGCAGCACCTCGTTGGCGACGCGCGCCTCCATGCGGGCCTCGGCGTTCTCGTCGTCGTCATCGTCGTCAACGTCGAGGTCGTCGTCATCGTCAAGGTCCTCGTCGACGGTGTCGAGCTCGTCGTCCATGTCGATGCCGACCATGTCGGCCTTGCCGGCGGTCGTGATCTCGACGCCCTTGTCGCGCACGGCGTCGTAGAGGTCGGAGAGCTCGTCATCGTTGACATCGATCTCCGCAAGAGCGATCTGGATGTCATCCTCGGTGATCTTTGACCCTTTGCCACCAGCAGAAAGCCTATCGACGATCTCCGCCAGCTCCGGGGACAGCTCTATGTTCTTGTTGGATTTCTTAGCAGCCACAGGCATCCTTTCTACATAAGACTTTTGGATGATACCCGCTTTTGTCTCGTTTTAAACAACTGAAGGCAGACGTTTCGTCAATTCACCAATCCTTCTTTGCAGCTCGGTGGCGCGCCTGAAGAGGCTCTGCGTCTCCTCGCCAACCGGGGATGAGCCCTGCGTGCGCAGACGACCCCTGATCTGTTGTACCTCGCGCTTGCACGAGGCCAGCTCTACGGTATCGAGGAGAAACTCGACCTTGTTCTGCACATCCATGTCCTCGAGCATCGCGATGCGCCCGCCGGCAAGGATGCGGGGCGCCTCGGCGACCACGCTCTGCGCAGCCGCGACGACGTCGCGCGGTGACGTGCCCACCGGCGTGGCGAGCATTGCCCAGGCCATCGCCTCGTTGCGCGAGTCGGACCAGGTAAAGGTGGCGATGCGGTCGCCGTATGGGCGCACGGCATCGGGGGCGGTCGCCATGAGCGCCAGAAGCTCGCGCTCGGCCGTGACCTGAAAACGCTCGCTTGATGAGAGCATGGACAGGTCGTCCTGGTAGACGGGCTGCCCCGTGGGCACGGCAGGCTCGTCCTGCATTGGCTGACGGCGTGCGGGACGCTCGCGGATGCGCCGGCGCGCTTCCTCCGTGGTGGTTCCAAGCATCTGCGCGACCTGGGCGGCATAGCCATCGAGGAGCACGGAATCCTTGAGGGGTGCCAGCACCTCCGCGAGACTGTCCAGAGCGGCCACGCGCTGGCCCGGCACCGACAGGTCGTAGGCGGCAAGGCGGCGCTCGAAGACGAAGTCCATGAGCGGGCGGGCCTCGGACAGGCGCGCGCGAAGCTCGTCGACACCGTGGTCGGCAAGGTACTCCGCAGGGTCCTGGTTGTCGGGCAGCACGACGCACACCATCTCAAGCTGCGTCTTGTCCATGAACTGCACGGCACGCTCCGCAGCCTTCTGGCCCGCGGCGTCCCCGTCAAACAGGCAGATGATGCGGCTCTTTGCGAAGCCGGAGATCGCGCGCACGTGGTCCACCGAGAAGGAGGTTCCCAGTGCCGCGACCGCATTGGTGAGGCCTGCCTCGTGCATCGCGATGACGTCTGTGTAGCCTTCGCAGACGATCGCCTCGCCGGTTGCGGTCATGGAGTCCTTGGCACGGTCGAAGGCAAAGAGATGCTTGGACTTGTGGAAGACCGGAGTCTCCTTGGTGTTGAGGTACTTGGGCTTGGCGTCGCCCATAACGCGCCCGCCGAAGGCGATGGTGCGCCCCTGGCGGTCATGGATGGGAAACATCACGCGCTCGTAGAACCGGTCGCGCAGGCGTCCCCCGCTCTCCAGGGCAAGGTCGGCAGCCACGAGCTCGGCGGGGGTGAACCCCTTCGAGCGCAGGTACGAGACGAGCTTGCCGTTGCCGGGGGCATATCCGAGCTTCCAGCTGCGGCAGACGGCAGAGCCAAAGCCGCGTCCGCCCAGGTAGCGCCTGGCGGCGTCGGGACCCTGCCCGCGACCGCGCAGGAGCATGGTGTTGTAGTACTCCTCCGCCATCGTGAGAGCCTCAACGAGCCGGTTGCGGCGCGGACCGCGACGTGCGCCCTGCTCCTCCGAGAGCTCGATGCCGGCACGGTCAGCCAGGTAGCGGATGGAGTCGGGGAAGTCGAGCGACTCGCGCCTCATCACGTAGGCAAAGACGTCGCCCGACTCACCGCAGCCGAAGCACTTCCACAGGCCCGTCTGGGGATCGACGTGAAACGAGGGGCTCTTCTCCTGATGGAAGGGGCAGCAGCCCCAAAAGCTGTTGCCCCGCTGGCGCAGCTCGACCGTCTCGCCCACGAGGGCGAGCACGTCAGTCGCCTGGCGAACCCGCTCCTTGTCCTCATCAGTGATCACGAGCTCACCTCCACGCCAGCCGCACCTATGTTGCAACGTACCCAGTCTATGTTGCCGAGCACCACCCGCTCAAGCTCAGCGAGCGAGGAGAACGGGCGAGAGGCACGCAGCCACTCCACAAACAGCACGGAGAGCTCGCTGCCGTAGAGGTCTCCCTCGAACCCGATCAGGTTTGCCTCGAGAAAGAAGCTGTCGCGATCGCCCGTGAAGGTGGGCGGCTTGCCCACGTTTGCGGCGGCCGGCCAGGCGTGGACCCCATCGGTCACGATGCAGGCGTAGACGCCTTCGGACGGCATGCAGACCAGCGAGTCGCACTCCACGTTTGCCGTGGGAAAGCCGAACGAGGTGCCCTCTCCCCTGCCATGCGCCACCGTGCCGCGCACGTAGTGGCAACGGCCGAGCAGTGCCGCGGCCTCGGCAACCCTTCCCTCCGCGAGCAAGGCGCGGATGCGTGTCGACGAGACGACCTCGCCGTCCCGCCTGTAGAGTGGACGCGGCACCGCATCGAAGCCCATGTCGCGTCCGAGAGCCTCGAGCGTGCGCACGTCGCCTGCGCCATGGGCGCCAAAGCGGAAGTTCTCCCCCACGTGCACGGCGCGCAGGGGCCCAAGACGCTCCTCCAGCATCGCAAGAAACGCGCGTGGGGAGAGTGCCGCCAGCTCGTGGTCAAAGGGCAGCACCAGGACGTCGTCGACGTCGAGCGACCGGCAGAGCCTGACGCGGTCGGGCACGTCAAGCAGGCGTGCCTCGTGCCCCATGTTTGCAAGGAGCTCGGAGGGATCAGGATCGAAGGTCACTACCACCGCCGACGCGTCACGGGCGCGGGCGTCTTCCACACAGGTCGCTATGAGGTCACGATGGCCAAGGTGGACGCCGTCGAAGGCGCCGATCGCAACGACCACACCGTCGCCGTGACGCACCTGCGTTTGACCACGGCCTGCGAGCGCGTCGCACGCGAGCTCCGCCTCACGCACGAGAGAGCGCAGGTCGAGAGGGCTTAGGGGATATCCGCTTGCAGGCGTCATGAGCGCACTCCCATGATGCCGTCAGGGAAGGTGGCCACGCTTGCCAGCCTGCGACCACGCACCTCCCATACGCCATAGAGACGCCCCTCGCGCACCATGCAGACGCGTGCGCTCTGATCGAGACTGTCAAGGCCGCCGCCTTGCTTGGCCTGCCCCACGCGGACCTGGCGTCCGCAGCGCACGTCCTCGAGATCGGCCTCGGAAAGGGCGCGCAACGGCAGGCGGAGGGCATCCGTCGGATCGAGGGCGCGGGATAGCACATCCTCGAGCGCCGTCATCTGCTCGAGCTCCTCGAGCGACAGGCAGACCTGCTCGCCCACCGGCCCGGACGATGTGCGGCGCAGGCCGCAGAGGTGCGCGGCAGTGCCCATGCTGCGGCCGAGGTCGCGCGCGATGCTGCGCACATAGGTACCCTTGGACACGTGCAGGGAGCAGGTCCACACCAGCCCGTCAGAGGTGTCCACGTCCACGAGACTGGCCTCGTGAATGGTCACGTGGCGCACGGGAAGCTCGACCTGCTCGCCCGAGCGCGCACGGTCGTAGGCTCGCCTGCCGTCAACCGAGATGGCCGAGAACGCCGGGGGAACCTGGTCGCATGGCCCCACAAGCGAGGCGACGACGGCTGCCGCCACCGCGGACTCAGCGAGCCGTGACGGCACCTCCGCCTCACGCGTCACCTCGCCCTCCGCGTCGTCGGTCGAGGTCTCGGCGCCAAAACGAATGCGCGCCTCGTAGCGCTTGTCATCGAGGGTGAGCATGCCCAGAAGCCGCGTGGCCTGGCCGACACCCACGACAAGCACGCCCGAGGCGGCCGGGTCGAGGGTGCCCGCATGGCCGACGCGCCGCTCGCCCAAGGCGCGGCGGACGCGGTTGACCACGTCGTGGCTCGAGAGCCCGAGGGGCTTATCTATTGCGAGAAGGCAGCTGATGCCGCTGGTCCCGCGCTTCACAGGGCATCATGCCCCTGCTCAGCGTCCTCGTTGTACAGGGCCTTGAGCAGCGGCAATGCGGCACAGAGCGCGTCGTCCACGCCGCCCTCGATCGTGAATCCCGAGGCAGCCCTGTGGCCTCCCCCGCCTAGGGCGCGAGCGACGCCCGAGATGTCATGGTCGCCCTTTGAGCGCAGGTTGCCGCGCACCTTGCCGCCCGGCACCTCCTTGAGGAAGAGCGCGATCTCGGACCCTGCGACGGAACGTACCACGTCCACGAGGCCATCGGACTCGTCCAGACTCGCGCCCGTGCGCTCGATGTCGGCGACCGTGGCATAGCTGTAGGCGATGCGACCGTGCTCGAAGGTGGTGACACGGCCCATGACCAGGGACTTGAGGTGCAGGAACTGCAGACGGAAGCTCTGGTAGACGTTGAGCGAGACCTCGCTCGGGTTGGCGCCGCACGAGACGAGCTTGCTCGCCACCTGGAACGCCTCGGCATCGGCGTTCTGGTACTGGAAGCGACCGGTGTCGGTGGCGATCGCGCAGAAGAGGCACTGTGCGACGTCAGGGGTGATCTCAAGGCCAAGGTGCTCGGCGAACTCGGCGACGATCACGCCTGCGGCAGCGGCGTCGGGCCTGATGAGGGCGGCGTCGCCGTAGGGCTTCTCGCAGGGATGATGGTCGATGATGGCCACCGTCTTGGCACGCCTCATCACCTGCTCGCCGTGATTGAGTCGGTTTGCCTGCGAGAGGTCCACGTTGATAAAGAGGTCAGGATCACCCTCGTAGGCAGAGGCCGCGACAAGCTCGTCGGCCCCCGCCAGGAAGGTGTAGATGCGCGGGCAGGGATCGTCGTCCGCAAGGAGGCACACGACCTCCTTGCGCGGCCATCTCTGCTCGATGAGCAGCTTGAGGGCAAGCTGAGAGCCCAGCGCATCGCCGTCGGGATTGGTGTGGGCGCAGATGGCAATGGTCTGCGCCTCACCGATCAGGTAGGCTATCGCGTCGAACAGGTCCTCCTGCTCGGCACCTGTACTCGTCTTCATGTACTCCCCTACTCCTCGGGAGCGGCTTCGATCGGGTAGCCGTCCTCGTCCTTCTCGACAGCAAGGGTCTCGGGCACGTTCTGCAGCGCACGCGAGATGCGCTCGGCCTCGTCTGCCGTCGTGTCAATGCGGAAGACCAGCTCGGGCGTGACGCGCCACCCAAGGGCACGCCCCAAAAGCGAGCGGATGCGTCCCTTGGCGCGCGCCAGCGCCGCCTCGACGGCCTCGTAGCGGGCGGAGTCGCAGCTGATGTAGGCCACGACGACGCTCTTGTCCACCGAGACCTCGCAGCCCGTGAGCGTCACGAGCTCGAGATCGGGGTCGGACACCTCGAACAGAAGGATGTACCCGAGCTTCTCCTGGGCCTGCTGGCCCATGCGACGGGAGTTTTGGTTGCGCTTCACGGCCTCACCTACTCCGTGCGTGCGACCTCATCGATGCGGTAGGACTCGATGATGTCGCCGGGCTTGATGTCCTGGAAGTTCTCGAGGCCGATGCCGCCCTCGGAACCTGCACGCAGGCTCTTGACGTCGTCCTTGTAGTGGCGCAGCGAGGCGATCTTGCCGTTGAAGACCACGATGCCGTCGCGCACGAGGCGCACGGAGTCGCTGGCGGCGATCTCGCCCTCCTCCACGCGGACGCCTGCGGCAATGCCGACCTTGGGCACCTTGAAGGTGTCGAGCACCACGGCGTTGCCCGTGGAGACCTCCACCTCGGTGGGCTTGAGCATGCCGATGCGGGCCGCGTCGAGGTCCTCGAGCGCCTTGTAGATGACGTCGTAGGAGCGGATCTCGACGCCGGTGCGCTCGGCGGCGCTGCGGGCCTTGGCGTCCGGGCGAACGCCGAAGCCGATGATGATGGCGTTGGAGGCGTCGGCGAGCACCACGTCGGTCTCGGAGATGGCACCGACGGCGGAGTGGATCACGTTGATGCGCACCTCGGACTGGTCCATCTTGCTCAGGGAGTCCTTCAGGGCCTCGATGGAGCCCATGACGTCCGCCTTGATGATGAGGTTGAGCTCCTTGACCTCCGCGTCCTCCATGGTGGAGAAGAGGTTCTCGAGCGTGATGTGCTTGACCTTGTTCTGTTCCTCGATGCGGGCCTTGAGGGCGCGCTCGTCGGCGAGGTTGCGGGCGTCGCGGTCGTCCTGGAAGACGCGGAACTCGTCGCCAGCCATGGGCACGCTCTGCAGGCCGAGGATCTCGACCGGATAGCTGGGCGTGGCCTCCTTGACGGGGTTGCCCTTGGGGTCGATCATGGCGCGCACCTTGCCATAGCTCATGCCGGCGACCAGCGCGTCGCCCACGCGGAGCGTGCCGCGCGTGACGAGCACCGTCGCGACCGAGCCGCGACCACGGTCGAGCTTGGCCTCGAGCACGTTGCCAGAGGCGAAGGTGTCGGGGTTGGCCTTGAGCTCGAGCACGTCGGCCTCGAGCAGGACGGACTCGAGAAGGTCGTCGATGCCGATCTTCTGGCGTGCGGAGATGTCGACGAACATGTTCTCGCCGCCCCACTCCTCGGGGATGATGCCGTACTCGGTGAGCTCCTGTCGCACGCGCGTCGGGTCGGCACCGGGCTTGTCGATCTTGTTGACGGCCACGATGATGGGCACGCCGGCAGCCTTGGCGTGGTTGATCGACTCGACGGTCTGGGGCATGACGCCGTCGTCGGCAGCGACGATCAGGATGACGATGTCAGTGACCTTGGCGCCACGGGCACGCATGGCCGTGAAGGTCTCGTGACCCGGGGTGTCGATGAAGGTGATGACGCGGTCGTTGATGACGACCTGCGAGGCGCCGATGGCCTGCGTGATGCCGCCGGCCTCGCCCGCGGCAACGCCGGTGTGACGGATGGCGTCGAGCAGCGAGGTCTTGCCGTGGTCGACGTGACCCATGACGGTGACCACGGGAGGACGGCTCTTGAGCGAGTCGGGATCGTCGTAGAAGGTGAAGGAGTTCTCCTCCTCCTTGGTCATGACCTTGACCTCGCGGCCCAGGTCCATGGCGACCATCTCGATCTGGTCGTCGGACATGCTCTGGGTGACCGTAAGGGCCTCACCCAGCAGGAACATGCGCTTGATGATGTCGTTGGTGGCAACGCCGAGCAGCTCGGCGAGGTCCGCGACCGTGGAGCCCTGCGGCACCTTGACGGTGTCGAGCTGCGAGAGGTCCTGGTCGTTGGCGATGGCCTGCTCGATGCGCTGCTGCTCAGCGGCCTCCTCGGCCTGCCTCTGGCGGCGCTCCTTGCGCTTGCGACGGCGTCCCGTGGACTCCTCGTTGGCCTCGCGGACGGCCTGGCGCGCCTCGGCGAGGACGTGCTCGCGGTTGTACTCCTCCGCCTCGCGGGCCATGCGGCTGTAGCGGTCCTCGGACTGCTCGCCCTTGCGGCCCTTGCGGCCGCGGCGACGACCGTCGTTGCGCTCGGGCTCGGGAGCGGGCGCCGCCTGCTGCGCGGCGGGCTGGGCGGCTGCGGGAGCCGGGGTTGCGGCAGGCGTGTTGGCACGGCGGCCACGCTGCTGGGCACCCTCGCGCTGCTGGCCCTGGTGGGTGTCGCGCTGCTTTGCCGCACGGGCCTCCTCGCGGGCCTTGGCGGCCTCCTCCTTCTGGGCCTTCAGCACCTGCTCCTGCTGTGCGATCTGGTCAAGCAGGCTGGTGAAGTTGGTCGTGGTTTTGGGGGCGTTGTCACGGATGCGGTTGCGCTCCTCCTCCTCGCGGCGGCGGGCCTCCTCTGCGGCACGCTCCTCCTCCGCCTTGCGACGGGCCTCCTCCTCGGCCTTGCGGCGAGCCTCCTCCTCGGCGCGGCGGCGCTCCGCCTCGACGCGCTCGGCCTCGCGGCGGCGTTCGGCCTCGAGGCGCTCCTGCTCCTCCTTCTCGGCGGCGATGCGCGCGGCCTCGGCCTTGGCCTCGGCCTCGGCGCGCTTGGCGGCCTCGATCTTCTCGGCACGCTCCTTGAGGATGGGCTCGAGCTTCTTGCGAATGATGGAGACGTACGCGGCGTCGAGGGTCGACGAGGCGGACTTGGCGGGGATCTTCATGTCCTTCAGATGACCGAGCATCTCCTTGCTGGTCATGCCGTACTCTGTGGCGAGCTCGTGAACGCGGGTCTTAGCCATGTGACCTACCTTTCGCGTTGTGGGTGGCTAGGGGCGACACGAGGCCGCTAGATCAGGGAATCGGGGTCGTCGGACACGCTGAACTCGCCGTACTCGGCAAGCTTCTCGTGAATGCCGCAGTAGTGCGAGCCGGGACGAGCCATGTTGCGGCACTGGATGCCGGTGGGGCCGACGTACTCGCAGCGGTGGCCGCCCTCCTCCTCGGGCTCGACCTTCTCGACCTCGCGCGGGATGGAGCGCATGATGTCGGCTGCCAGCGACTCGTTCTTGATGTCGATGTGCATGCCCGTGAGACGCGCGGCCAGACGGGCGTTCTGGCCCTCCTTGCCGATGGCGAGGGAGAGCTGGTCGTCAGGCACGATCACCGTGGCGTAGTTGTTCTCGGCGTCCACGATCACGCGGGTCACCTTTGCCGGAGAGAGGGCATTGGCGACGCAGCGGGCGGGGTCGTCGTCCCAGAGCACGACGTCGACGCGCTCGCCACGCAGCTCGGAGACCACGGTGCGCACGCGGCTGCCCTTGGGGCCGACGCAGGCGCCAACCGGGTCGAGGCGCTCGTCGTAGGACTTGACGGCCACCTTGGAGCGCACGCCCGGCTCGCGCGCGACCGAGCGGACCTCGACCACGCCGTCGTAGACCTCGGGGACCTCGAGCTCGAAGAGGCGCTTGATGAGGTCGGGGTGGGTGCGGCTGATGATGATGGACGGGCGGCGACGGCCGTCGCGCACGGGAGCCTGCTGGTCGTTGGGGTTGCGCACGTCCACGATGATGGCCTTGATGCGCTGGTTGTGCGAGTAGCGCTCGTTGTTGGGGCGCTCGTTGCGCTCCTCGGGATGGCGCTGCAGGTTGTAGTAGGGCAGCTCTGCCTCGACGCCCTCGCGGATCTTGACGATGGTGAACTCAGGGGCGCTCTGCAGCACGGTGCCGGTGATGATGTCGCCGATGCGCTGCGAGAACTCTTCGTAGATCTGCTGGCGGGCGGAGTTGTTGACGATCGCCTTGATCTCTGCCTTGGCGTGCTGGGCCGCAATGCGGCTGGTGTCCTTGGGCGTGACGTCGAACTCGTCGTAGTCGGTGTACTGCTCGCTCTCCTCGTCCCAGGAGTCCTCCACCGGCACGAGCTTGTACACGTAGACCTTGCCGCTCATGCGGTCGATGGTGACGCGCGCCTTCTCCCCTGCCTTGGTGTTGAGGTGCAGGACCTCCTCGTAGCTCTTGGCGAGCGACTGCTCGAGACGCTCGATGAGGTAGAGCTGGTCGATGTGCCTCTCCTCGCAGAGAGCCATCAGGGCTTCCATCATCTCGTGGGCCATGGTCGTATCCTTTCTGGTCACCCGCCGCTAGGCGTCGTAGTCTGGTTTGATCTTTGCGCTCTTGACCTCGTCAAAAGCAATGGAGAAGCTCTCGCCGTCGCATGAGATGCGCACCTCGCCGTCCACAAGGCCGAGAAGCTCGCCGGTGTACTTGCGGCGACCCTCCTTGGCCTTGGTGGTCAGCTGGATGGTCTCGCCTGCAAAGCGCTCGAAGTCGTGCGCCTTGCGCAGCGGGCGGGCAAGCCCGGGCGAGGAGATCTCGAGCATGAAGGAGTCTGGAATGGGGTCGAGCTCGTCGATGACCTCGTTCACCCAGTCGCTCTGCGCACTCACCTCGTCGAGCGAGATGGTGGGCAGCTCCTCGTCTGCATGGTCGATGCGCACACGCACGATGGGCGCACGCTTTGCCCCCACGACCTCGACGTCGACGATGTCGATGCCATGGGCGGGCGCCTTTGCCTCGAGCGCCTCCACGATCTGGAGCTCGAGCTCAGTCTGTGCCATGGGACCTCCTCCCCGTGCAAAACTCTCCACATACAAAAGGAAGCGGGGCAAACGTTCTGCCCCACTTCCTCTCAGCAACAAATAAGACAGATTAATGATACCAACTGGCGTTTTTGCGTCAAGTCCCCACCGTTTACGCACAACGTGACATCCACAGAAGGCCGCAAGGTATTGATAGCCCACCCTTCCAAAGCTCGGCACACGGGCTATGGCATGAGCCTTCACCTGCTAGTATTACAGTTTGTGCGAAGCATTCGATCCGAGGAGTGAATCACATGATCAGAGGAATTCGCGATGCCGCCATCACCCTGTTTTTCTCTCTCGCCTTGGGGGCTGCGCTCCCGGCGGCCGCCATTGCGAACGAGGCAGGTGACTTCAATGCGGCGTTGCCTGACGGTCAGGAGGCGTCCCTTTCTATCGAGCAGGTAGCTGACTCCTCTGACGCACTACTGGAGGAAGAGCCTGACAGTAATCAGACTGTGGATGAGAACATCCCCTGCTCGGACGAGCCAGAGGCTGGCACTGTCACCTCAGGCCTCGCAAGTGACGGCAACACTGGGGCTGCGCAAGAAGAGGCCTTGGCCGACAACGTCGAGACCCCTGAAGCACCTGGCGAGGACCTGTCGTCTGCCGCGAGCGCCAACCTGCAGACCAGCGGCTCCCTTGAGCCCTTGGCAATTCCGTCAACCGAAGAAGCCTCAGAGATCGAGCCGGAGAACGAGCCCGGCGACAACGAGGAGCCCGAGGTCCAGCAGCCCGGCTGGGAGGTGGTCGACGGAAAGACATACTACCGAGACGAGGCCGGCGAGCACGTGCATGGTCTTCAGAACATCGACGGATATCTGTATTACTTCGACCCTTCGACTGGCGCAGCCCTCACGGGCTGGCAAGTGATCGATAAGAAGACGTACCACTTTGACCCGACCACCTGTCGAGCCACTGTGTATGGCAAGGAGCTCATAGGTACAGACAACAAAGAACACTACTACTACTTCAGCGGCGCCGGCGTCATGCATACCGGCTGGCTCACATGGACCAAAGACAACACGAGGTCCCTCTTCGCCCAGAACTCCAACTACATCCCCACCGGCGCCGCCTTCACGGGCTGGGTCATCACCGGCGGCAAGACCTACTACTTCAGGCCGACGGACTACC
>CACYTH010000004.1:208054-222198 GCA_902777325.1 uncultured Coriobacteriaceae bacterium | reverse complement strand
TGGTGTCCCACCTTGGGCTCGCCAAGGTGGGACACCAGGCACGTCCCCTGTCCCACCTGTCCCCGTCCCCCGTCCCGGCCCCCTGTCCAGCTGACCCCGGCCCTGCCGCCCACGCGATGGGTTTAGGCTACGGTCACCACCACGCGCTGGTAGTGCTTGAGGTTATGCGCACCGTCGTCGGTAACCTCCACCACCATGTGGATGGTGTCGCCGCTCTTGGCGTCTGCGGGCACGGTGAAGGTGACCTGCTCGGTGTCGGCGCCCGCCAGCGCAATGCTGTCGAGCACGGCACCGTCCTCGATGGCGGCCGTGCGGTCGATGACCAGGCCCACGTCCTGGTCCTCCAGCTTGGGGGCGGCCACGCCGTCGTCGTAGGTGTCGGCCTCGAAGTAGCGCCACCAGCGATAGGAGAGCGCATCGCCGTCCGGGTCCTCGCCCACGGCGGTGAGCATGACCTCGTCGCCGGCAGCGGCCGTCACGTCGATGCCCTCGGTCACGCTCACGCTCGGCGCGTGGTTGGCGTCCTCGAAGGCCGTGGCGGTGCACCAGTCCACGCGCGCCGCGAAGTCGTTGTTGATGTCGTCAAACCAGCGGGTGAGCGTGTAGCTAGACTCCCATGCCTGGCTGTGCGGGTCGAAGTCCGCCACGGAGTTGATGCCGTCGGCGCCAAAGCGGCCGCCCCAGCCACCCCAGCTTGGGTCCTCGAGCGAGCGCAGGCCGGTGTCCAGCAGGTAGAAGAAGCTCGGGGAGTCGCCCTCGCTGATGAAGTCGTACTTGACGTAGTTGGGGTTGGCCTCGAGGTAGGAGTCCCAGCCGCGCTGCTCCTCGTCGAGCTCGCCCTCGACGGTCTTGCCGTCGCCCATGAGCGCGTAGAGGTCCATGAGCGGGCCGTGGTCGCCCACGATGTTCTCCTTCTGCCAGTCGGCGTGGAGCGTCGTGTTGAGCTCGTCGGGATGGAACTGCCACGCGTAGGCGAAGTGCCAGAAGTTGCAGACGTCGTTCAGGACCTTGAGGTCGGGCCATGCCTTGGCGATGTAGTTGCCGTAGCTCTCGTCCTGGTCGAGGATGATGTAGATGACCAGCTTGTCGTAGATCTTCTTCTGGATGTCGGCCCACTCGTCGGTGTCGGCGTACTCCTCCTCGATGGACTTGAGGGCACGGGCGGTGGTGTTGGTGCCGCCCCAGGTCTGCACGTAGAGCGTGCGCGGGTCGTCGTCGAGGAAGAGCTCCTTCAGGAACTCACTTCCCTCGGTGACTTCTTCCATCTCGCCCTTGTCCTTGATGTTGCCGATCTTGGTGTGCTCGCGCAGGAAGTCGGGCTCGGGGTATCCCTCGGCGTGGACGCAGAGGTTGGGGTAGACCTTCTCGTATGCGTCGAGGAAGTCAGTGAGCCACTGGGTGCCCGTCCAGCGGAAGGGCTCGACCTTGTCGCCGTCTCCCGCGTAGTGGTACATGGAGCTCGTGAGCACGATGCCCGCGATGTCCATCTCGTTGGCGTACAGCAGTGCACGGATGACCGAGTCGCGGTCGTCTACCTCACCGTCGGTGGTGATGACCGTGCGGCACTTGTCCTGGACCGTCTGCGTGACGAGGTCTCCGGCAGCGCCTGCGCCGCCAGCACCCTCGTCTGGACCAGAGGAGCAGGCCGCAAGTCCTGCCATCGCCATAGCGGCGGCGCTTCCCGTCATAAAGTCCCTCCTGGTAATCATGGTGCCATCCCCCCTAGAATAACGTGCCCCAATGGCACGCGCCCTGCCTACGATATTGTCGGAAGGAGTCGCATCACTAGCTTTGGGTTCGGCAGACGCTGTCGTCCCGCGTCAGAGCGTCATGCCACTGTGGCAAGCGTCGCTACCCGCGTATGTAGAGGCGCACGAGCCCTGGCTCCAGCTGCTCCCAACGCTCGCAGAGCGCCTCGACGATGGCTCGAGACATGAGGTCCTGCTCGCCGGCGGCCGGCGCCTCGTACGCAAGCAGCGCCTCACGGTAGTCGATCGTCAGCACCATGTCCACGCCTCCCTCTCCGGCTGCGAGCGTCAGGCCGATCGCAGGGTCGGCGATGCCACGCTTGCGTGCGAGGGAGAGCAGCTGGTTGCTCACGGTCTCCTCGATCATGAGCTGGCACGCGTTGGCGGCATGCCGTCCCATGAACTGGCGCTGGCAGTACGCCTCGAGCGACGCCTCCATGGCGTGGAGGTCGGGGGAGAGCGAGTGGATCTCCCAGGCCCAGCTGCGCACGCGGAAGATGAAGTCATGGGTCTCCTGCCGCTGCGGATGCTCGAAGATCTGCTCGGGAGGCCCAGCCTCCCAGAGTTCGCCGCGGTCCATGTAGAACACGCGCGAGCTGGCTTCGCGGGCAAAGCGCATCTCGTGGGTGACGACCATCATGGTGAGGCCGCGCTCCGCGAGGCCGGTGATGACGGAGAGGACCTCCGAGACCATCTGCGGGTCGAGCGCGCTCGTGGGCTCGTCGAAGAGCAGGATCTTTGGGTCCATGGCGAGGGCTCGTGCGATGGCCACGCGCTGGCGCTGGCCGCCGGAGAGCTCGTGCGGCCAGTTGAGGGCCTTGTCCCGCAGACCAACCATCTCCAGCAGCTCGAGGCCGCGGTCGTAGGCCTCCTGCTTGGGGCGTCCCAGCAGGTGCATGGGCGCCATCATGAGGTTCTCGACCACGTACTTGTGGCCAAAGAGGGCGTAGTTCTGAAAGACCATGCCCATCTTGCGGCGCATGGCGGGCAGGTCCACGGCGGGGTCGCACATGTCCGTGCCGTCCACCAGGATCTGCCCCGACGTGGGGGTCTCAAGGCGGTTGAGGCAGCGGATGAACGTGGACTTGCCCGTTCCGGAGGGCCCGATGATGGAGATGACCTCGCCCTCCTCCACGGTGGCGTTGACGTCCTTGAGGGGCGTGGCATTGGGATACTCCTTGCGCAGGTGGCGCACCTCTATGAGACTCATCGCTCTATGACCCCCTCGATCTTGCGCGGGCGGTTGGTGACGTCGAGCTTGGCGGCAAGCTTCCCGAGCAGCCATGCGAGCATTCGACAGAACAGGAAGTAGATGACGGCGGTGGCGATGAGCGGGAAGAACGCGTCCATGGTGCGCGCGCGGATGAGGTCGCTCGCACGCGTGAGGTCCTGCACCGCGATGTAGCCGACGATGGCGGTGTCCTTGACGAGGCTCACGAACTGCCCCATGAGCTGCGGCGTGAAGCGCTGACGTGCCTGGGGGAAGATGATCTGCGAGAAGACCTCCTTGCGCGTGTACCCCAGTGCCAGACCCGTCTCCTCCTGTATGGCGTCGATTCCCTCCACGGCCGTCCACATGGTGGAGCCCGCGGTGGCGCCAAAGGCCAGCGTGAAGGCGAGAATGGCGACCAGCTCGCCCGGGACGTCCTTCGATCCGAACACGACGTAGTACAGCACCATGAGCACCACCACAAGCGGCACGCCGCCCATAAGCGCCTGATAGCCGTCAACGAGCTTGCCGACCCAGTCTATGCCACTGCGCCGAGCGAGCACGGTGCCGTACCCCAACAGCAGCCCGAGCGCGCCGGCGCATACGCTGACCAGCACGGTAACGCCCAAGCCCGAGAGGATGAGCTTCCAGCGGTCCTCTTCGACGAAGGTCTTGCGGAAGGAGTTGACCATGCCCGCCAAGAAGCCCGCGTCCCCGGTCGCGCCGCCATCTTGCGAAGCCACGATGACCGATATGGTGGTGGGCATGACGGAGTCGCTGAAGTCGCAGACCGAGGAGCGCTCGGGGGTCTGCGTGAGCGTGCCGCCAAAGTCCGCCTTGCCGCTGTCCACCGAGGCGAAGATGGAATCCATGGGTATGGTCGAGATCTCCAGATGGTATCCGAGCTCGCGCGCGATGAGCAGGGCGAGCTCGACGTCGTAGCCCTTGGGCACGCCACCCTCGCCCACGTAGGAGAAGGGCTCGATGACACCCGAGGTGGCAAAGCTGAGCGTTCCGTTGGGAGCATCCCAGTCCTGGTCGGGCAGGGTCTTGCCCGACTCGTCGGCAGCCACCCACTTCTCCTCGAGCTCCTTGAGCGTCCCGTCCTCCGTAAAGCGCTCGATGAGCTCGTTGAACTGCGCTGTGAGCGGAGAACCCTTGGGGAAGAAGAACCCCTCCGACACCTCGGCGACCGGCTCGGGCAGCAGAGCCACTGTGCCTGGACGACGGTTGACGGCCAGCTGGCAGCAGTAGGAGAGCTGCACCGCGGCGTCCTCCTTGCCGGCCTCCACGGCAGCCACGCACTCGGCAAGCGAGGGATAGAAGTCCTCGGTGGTCCCCTCGAGCCGCTCCCGCACATTCTGGTTGTACACGCTGCCGTTGACGTAGGCAAAGCGTTTGCCTTGGAGCTCGTCGAGCGTCTGATAGGCGGGAGTGGGAGCGACTGCCTCCGCACGTGCGGGCACGGGAAGAGCTGCGAGCGCAGCTGCGACGAGCGCGCAAGTGAGCAACAGTCCCATCAAGAGGCGGAGGTTGCCCGCCGGGGCGTGCCCGTGCCCCAAAGGTTCCGGGTGCATGGCATCACCCTTCATATGCATCACACCATCCATGTCGCGGCGCCTCTTGGCGAACCGCCGCCCTCGTCGAGTCTGGTCACTAGGGGAGTGTATACCATGCGTCTTGGAAAAGGCGGGCGGGCTGCCGTTTGCATGGCAGCCCGCCCGCCTGAGACCCGACCACAAGGAACCGTCCCCAATGGTCTGATACGACGGTGCGTTCTACTCGAGCTCGGAGGCAACCTCGGCCAGGTACTCGATGATGGGCAGGCGCTGCGGGCACGCCGCCTCGCACTGGCCACAGGCGATGCAGTCGCTCGCGTTGACGCCGGCCTTCTCGGCGGTCTGCTGGTAGCGGCGCTTGGCCTCCGCCTCGTTCTCAAAGATGAGCTTGCGGTTCATGGCCTTGAAGAAGTCGGGGATGGGGATGCCCATGGGGCAGCCGTCGGTGCAGTAGTGGCACCCGGTGCACTTGTACTGGTGCACCTTGGCAAGCGCCTCCTGCGCCTTTGCGATGACCGCCTGCTCCTCGGCGGAAAGCGGCTTGAAGTCGCGCATGTAGCTCACGTTGTCGCGCACCTGCTCGAGCGTGGACATGCCCGAAAGGACCGTGAGCACGCCCTCCATCGAGGCCACGTAGCGGATGGCCCAGCTGGCATAGGAGACATCGGGGTTGGCGGCGTCAAAGATCTCGCGCACCACGCGCGGCGGAACCGCGAGCGAGCCGCCCTTGACGGGTTCCATGACCGTGAAGGGCACGCCATGGGCACGCGCCACGTCGTAGTTGGCCTGCGCCTGGACCGACGGCTCCTCCATGTCGGCATAGTTGATCTGCAGTTGGATGAAGTCGATGTCGGGATAGTCGGTGAGCAGGCGCTCGAGACGGTCGGGACCGGCATGGAACGAGAAGCCCCAGCGGCGGATGATGCCCTGCTCCTTGAGCCCGCGGATCCAGTCCCACAGGTGGTAGTTGTCGTACATGTGCTGGTTGTTGTCCTGCACGGCGTGGAGCAGGTAGTAGTCGAGGTAGTCGACGCCCAGGCGCTCCATCGACGTCTGCAGCTGCTGCTTGACCTGCTCCTCGGTGGGGCTGCCCAGCCAGGCGTTGGCTTTGGTCGTGACGGTGAAGGCGTCGCGCGGATAGCGCTCGACGAGTGCCTTGCGCGTGGCAATCTCCGAGTCGCCTCCGTCGTAGACGTAGGCGGTGTCAAAGTAGGTGAGCCCCGCGTCCATGAACTCGTCCACCATCTGGCAGATCTGCTCCATGTCCATGGAGCCGTCCTCCAGCTTGGGCAGACGCATCATGCCGAACCCGAGCTTTGGCGTGTCGTGCCCCAGATAATCGCTTGCGTATGCCATCAGTTCCCCCCCCCTCGCTTATTGGACGATCGGTCCGTCCCGAACGTCCATCCCCCTAGACGATGCTGCTTCAAGTTTACTATGCCCAAGGCTCAAATGACGGGGAGTGGAACACTTTGTAACGCAAGCGCTTGCCGAATGGTGCTCGCGGCTCAACCCGTGCCTGCACGCTCGTCCTGTTTGCTATGGCACAATGACTCTATGGCAATCGAATAAGGGGGAGGGAATCATGTCACATTTTCCTGACGGCTTTCTGTGGGGCGGCGCTACGGCGGCCAACCAGTGCGAGGGAGCATGGCTGACGGACGGCAAGGGCGAGAGCGTCGAGGACCATCTGACGGGCGGTGCGGTCGACCGTCCGCGCACCTACACGCGCGTGATAGACCCAGACACGTACTATCCCAGCCACGAGTCGGTCGACTTCTACGGCCACTACAAGGAGGACATCAAGCTCTTCGGCGAGATGGGTATGAAGATCTTCCGTACCTCTATCAACTGGAGCCGCCTGTATCCGGTGGGCGACGAGGACGAGCCCAACCAGGCGGGCGTCGAGTTCTATCGCTCCATGTTCCAATGCTGCCGTGACAACGGCATCGAGCCCCTCGTCACCATCAGCCACTACGAGATTCCCTGGGGACTCTGCGAGAAGTACAACGGCTGGTACGACCGTCGCTGCGTCGACTTCTACCTGAACCTGTGCCGCACGATCTTCACCGAGTACAAGGGCCTCGTTAAATACTGGCTCACCTTCAACGAGATCAACATGCTGCAGAACGGCGGGCTGGGAAGCCTCATCGCCGGTGGCATCCTGCCCAAGGAGGACGTGGTTCCCATGGGTCTGGCGCCAACCGACGACAAGGATGAGCTCACCGTCATCTACACCGCCCTGCACCATCAGTTCCTGGCGAGCGCCAAGGCGGTCACGCTTGCGCACGAGATCGACCCCGACTACATGGTGGGCTGCATGATCGGCGGCGGCCCGTCCATCTATCCCTACACCTGCGCGCCGGCTGACGTGCTCGGCGCACAGAAGAAGCTGCAGATCGGCACCTGGCTCTGCTCCGACGTGCAGTGCCGCGGCTACTATCCGGGCTATGCGCCGCGATTCTTTGCGGACAACGGCATCGACGTGCCGATGGAGGATGGCGACGAGGCCATCCTGCGCGACGGCACGGTGGACATGTACACCTATAGCTACTACATGACCAACTGCTACTCCGCCGACCCCGAGGTGGGCCAGGACGGCGGCAACATGGTCATGGGCGTGCCCAATCCCTACCTCAAGAAGAGCGACTGGGGCTGGGCCATCGATCCTGACGGTCTGCGCTGGAGCCTGAACGAGGTCTGGGACCGCTACCAGATTCCCATCATGGTGGTGGAGAACGGCTTTGGCGCCATCGACGAGCGCGACGAGGACGGCAAGTTCCACGACGACTACCGCATCGACTACTTCCGCGCGCACATCCAGGCAATGGACGAGGCGCTGGCTGACGGCGTGAACCTGATCGCATACACCACATGGGGCTGCATCGACATCGTCTCCGCTGGCACGGGCGAGATGAAGAAGCGTTACGGCTACATCTACGTGGACAAGGACAACGACGGCAACGGCGACCTGCATCGCGAGCCGAAGGATTCCTACTGGTGGTACAAGAAGGTGATCGCGAGCAACGGCGAGGACCTCGCCTAGGACGTGGGACAGTGGGACAGGGGACGTGTGGGACAGGGGACGTGCCTGCTGTCCCACTGGGACAGGGGACGTGCCTGCTGTCCCACAGGTGGCGGGCACGCCACGCACATGCGTTACGAGAGGAAAGGGGAAACACATGGCAGAGTTCAAGTTTCCGGAGGGGTTCCTGTGGGGTGGCGCAACGGCGGCCAACCAGTTTGAGGGCGGCTACGACGCGGATGGCAAGGGCCTCTCCGTGCCCGACGTCATCATGGGCGGCACGGTGGACACGCCGCGCGTCATCACGCCGGGCGGCGTGCGCGAGGGCGTCTACTACCCCTCCCACCAGGCCATCGATTTCTACCATCACTTTGAGGAGGACATCGACCTCTTTGGCGAGATGGGCTTCAAGTGCTTCCGCCTCTCCACGCAGTGGAGCCGCATATTCCCCAACGGCGACGACGAGAAGCCCTGCCAGGCCGGCATCGACTTCTACCGCAGGGTCTTCGAGGCGTGCAAGCGCAACGGCATCGAGCCGCTCGTGACCATCAGCCACTACGAGTTCCCGCTGGCGCTCTCCCACAAGTACGGCGGCTGGGACAACCCCAAGGTCATCGACCTGTGGGTGCGCTTCTGCGAGCTGCTCTTCACGGAGTACAAGGACCTTGTGCGCTACTGGCTGACCTTCAACGAGATCAACTGCGGCACCATCCCCGGCATGGGCGACGTCATGGGCCTGGGCATCCTGCCGCCCGCCGACGTTGCCATGAGCTTTGGCGCCTGCGACTGGGACGACCCCAAGCGTCGTTTCGAGGGCCTGCACAACCAGTTTGTGGCGAGCGCCAAGGCCGTCAAGCTCGCGCACGAGATTAACCCCGACAACATGGTCGGCTGCATGATCGCGGGCAACACCAACTACCCGCGCACCTGCAACCCCGACGACGTCATCGCGGGCATGGAAGCCGACCGCGCGTTCAACTTCTATTGCGGCGACGTCCAGGTGCGCGGTGCGTACTCCGCCTGGGCCCCCACCTACTGGGCCGAGCAGGGCGCGGACGTGGAGCGCATGCACGAGCTGGCCGCGCGTGACGCCGAGGTGCTCAAGGCCGGTACCGTCGACTTCTACAGCTTCAGCTACTACCAGTCCAACACCGTCTCCGTTGACCCGGAGATGAAGAAGGGCGCCGGCAACCTCTTTGGCGGCGTGCCCAACCCCTACCTCAAGGCCAGCGACTGGGGCTGGACCGTCGACCCCAAGGGCCTGCGCTTCTACCTGGAGACGGTCTACGACCGCTACCAGATCCCGCTGATGATCGTGGAGAACGGCCTCGGCGCCATCGACGAGCGCAGCGAGGACGGCAAGTTCCACGACACGTATCGCATCGACTACCTGCGTCAGCACATCGAGCAGATGGCCATCGCCATGCAGCACGGCGTGGACCTCATGGGCTACACCATGTGGGGCTGCATCGACCTGGTTTCTGCGTCGACCGGCGAGATGAAGAAGCGCTACGGCTTCATCTACGTTGATCGCGACAACGACGGCAACGGCGACTTCCATCGCGAGAAGAAGGACTCCTTCTACTGGTACAAGAAGGTCATCGAGAGCCAGGGAACCGACCTCGACTAAGTTCTATCCTGCGGATGCTGCGTGAGGCGCCCGCCTCCCCACAAAGCTGTGGCGGAGGTGGGCGTTCTCGTACAATGCGCCATGCGGTCTCGTTTGCGGAGCTGGAGGGGCCGAATCGTGCAACTTTTCCCGCTAGTGTGTAGTCGCGTCCAACCGCCATCTCGCGCGTACCATCTGCAGGTGTGAGCGACCTGCGCATTTGGTTCCTGGTAAACCACGTCTGCGCGATGGTGTCAGAGCGTGTTACACAGTAACGGGAAAAGTTGCACGATTCACGGTCTCGGTCTACGCAAACAGTGCTGCTCGGGAACAATGGATGCGTCTAGCGCCCTCCTTCTGTGGCGGTAGGCGGACATTTTGCCATGTGGGAAGCCCCGTTAGGCTACAGTTGACAAAGGGCATCCTCACCCAGCATCTTGGGTGAGGTGAAGGACTGGAGGCGTCCATGACAATCTTGCAGGCAAAGATGACGCGCAGGGCGTTGCTGGCCGGAGCGCTGGGCATTGGGGCGCTCGCCAACGTGGCATGTGCCGCGACGGGGCGGGGAGGCCTCGGAGCTGATGGTGCCACGCAGACCATCGAGTCGTTTGACATGCATGCCGACACCATCGACAGTCTGGGCATGGTTGCCCGCAAGCCCTACTCGGGATTCCATAACAAGTTCAGCGGAACGATGGCCAGCAACAACGGACAGGTGTCGGCCGACCGCATGGGCGATGTCCGCTGGGCGCAGTGCTACGCCATCTGGATTCCCGACACGGAGGGCGAGGAGGCCCCCGACATCTCCACCATCGACTGGTACCACGAGGCGGTCGCGTGGTTCAAGGGCCAGATGGAGCAGTTCAGCGACCAGTTTACCCAGGCGCGCTCGTTTGCGGACATCCCCGCGATTCTGGACGAGGGCAAGGTTGCGGCCATCCTCACGGTCGAGAACTCTGCATGTCTGGACGCAGGCATCGAGGTCATCGACGAGTTCGCCAACGACGGCGTGCTGATCGCCGGTCTGACGTGGAACTACAAGAACGCCTTGGGCAGCGGAAACCAGTATCCCGACCAGGGACTCACGGACTTTGGCAAGCAGTGCGTGTCCGCCTACGAATCGCACGGAATCGTGGTGGACGTGTCGCACCTCAACGAGAAGGGCTTCTGGGAGCTTGATGAGATAGCAACCAAGCCGTATATCGCGACGCACTCGAACGCGCGCGCAGTATGCGATCACCTGCGCAATCTCACCGACAAGCAGTTCTCCGCTATCGCCGAGCGAGGCGGGGTCGTGGGGCTCAACCTGCATCAGGACTTCGTGCGCACGGAAGGGTACGCCTACACCTTCGACGAGCTGGCTGCCCATGTCGAGCACTGGATTGACCTTGGCGGCGAGGACGTGATTGCCTTGGGCTCCGACCGCGACGGCGCTGACGTTCCGACTTGGGTTGCCGACTGCTCGTCTCAGGCGTACCTGTTCGATCGGTTCGCAGACCGGTTTGGCGAGGAGATCGCCCGCAAGCTCTTCTTCGAGAATGCGATGCGCTTCTTTAGCGCGATCGGGTAGGGAGTCCCTCTCGTGTGGGCGCGCAACGTCTTGTTTCGTGACCCCGCGCGATGCCGTCCATATACTCGTTGCTAAAGAACACCCACGCGAGAGGAGGCCGACATGGCCATCAGGGACGTGTTGCCGCAGGTGCGCAAGGAAAAGGGAATGACGCAGGAGCAGCTTGCCCGCAAGCTCTTCGTGACGCGCCAGGCGGTGAGCAGGTGGGAGAACGGGGAGACGACCCCGAGCATCGACATGACCAAGCTCATCGCGCTCGCGCTCGACGTGCCCGTCATGCGCCTGCTCGACATGCCGCAGGAGCACGCGTGCCAGTGCTGTGGCACGCCGTTCTCGGTGCCCAACATGCCAAACGGCAGGGATGCAGACGGTACGGAGAATCCGGACTACTGCAAGTGGTGCTACGACGAAGGCGCGTTCGCGTACGAGACCATGGACGATGTCATCGAGGTCTCGGCGCCGTACCTCGCACAGGCCACCGGTGTGAGCCTCGACGAGGCCGTGTCGTTCATGGGAGCGCTGCTTCCCACGCTGGATCACTGGAAGAGCGCGAATCAGTCGTAACCGCTCCGCCCCCGGAAACAGGGGATAGGTACCTGTTTCCCGGGGGCGGACTTGTCGCAGGCAACCGCTGCCTACTGGTTGACCTCGAACACGCGGCGCACGTCGGACCGGCGATGCCAGACAAAGAAGTAGCTCGCCACGAGACCCACGAGGCCGCAGATGGTGACGCAGATGCGATAGTCGAGCACCTCGCCGAGCGCGCCGACCAGGATCGAGAACACGAAGCACGCCGCCGAGATATACACCCCCAGAAACGCGTTCACGCGCGAGCGCATGCGCTCGGGGATGTAGCGCTGCATGGCCGACTCGCGCAGCACCAGGCTGTTGGCGCCGAGAAAGCCCACGATCGCCCGGTTGGCCATCATGAACGGGTAGGACAGCCAGAGCAGGCACGCATCCATGATGTCATAGATCACATACACCGACAGGCACAGGCCAAAGCGCTTCTCGCGCGGCACCTTGACCTTGTACTGGACGGTGCTTCCTGCGGCCCGGCCCACACACTCGGCAACGGAGAAGAGCCCATACATAGCCGCAGAGAACCCGGGCGTGGTGCGGAAGAAGGCGATGAGGATGGGGGAGAAGCCGGTATACAGGCCGTTCGACACCGCCATGTAGCCAAAGAGCCCGCGCATGCCGCGCTCGTCGGCCAGCCACGAGACCGTCTCCTTGATGTCTGCCAGCCATCGCGCAAAGCCCTCCTGGTCGCTGCGGTCGCGCTCGTGCTCCTGCACGTGGACGAAGCTCTCGATGGCGGCGGCCGCTATGGCAAGGATGCCCTGCGCCATCAGCAGCCGCGGCACGCCAATGGTGTCGAGAAGCACGGCGGCGAGGGGCGTCATGATCATCGCAAGCGTGGTGTAGAGCATGCCCGAGACGGCGTAGCCCTTCTGCTCGGCTCCCTCCGGAATCACCTCGGGATAGATGCTGGTCCACGCAAGCTCGTCGATGGCCCACAGGCAGGCGATCGCCAGGGAGATGACGAGGTAGCCCACGTAGGAGAAGCCCGCGAAGGCGAGCCACGCACCGAGGGCCAGATAGGCCAGGCCGCAGGCGAGGTCTCCCGCCACCAGAAAGGCCTTGCGGGGAAGACGATCCATGAAGGGCGAGACAGCAAGCGGCACCAGTACGTGCGGCACGAGCTGGATTGCGATCACCAGCGCCGACGCCAAGGTGGAGCCCGTCTCGTCAAAGACGAAGAACGAGAGGGCAAAGTCGCCGGCGATGCCGCCAGCCGCTCCAAGGATGGTTGCCAGGGTGATGAGGGTGAAGTCCCGCGTCCAGAGCGCGGGCTGTTGGTCGGGCGAGGGACGCGTCTGCGTCCCGAGGGGTTCGGTTGTCATGAGGTGCTCCTCAGCATAGGTTGTCTGTAGATCGAAAGCGTGCGCCTAGCTTTGAAGCGTGCTCATGTTCCGGATTCCTCCTCCGACGGTGCCATACGATGGAGACCGTATCACATTTGATGCGGTGCGTCCACGCACGTGCTTAACATGCCAGCGGGGGAGGTGGCGTGCTTTGATACCATTGCTGGTGCATTATCGATTAAGTGCGTCCGATGTGGTTGCGGCGGGCATGCGGTGCTCGCGCGAGCGACGAGAATAGGCGCGGATTGGATGGCGAGCTGTAAAGATGAATCCCGTGTTCACTACCTTGTCAATCATTCTCTGGGCGTTGACCGCCTTTTCCTTTGCAAGGGACAGAAGCAGGTACCGCAACTGCTACCTGCTCTTTGTCACGCTCATGGTCTCGATCGTCGCCCTTTCCTTCGTTGCCGGCAAGTATCAGGGACATGTCATGATCATCCTCATGTTCGCCGTCTTTCTCACGCTTCTGATCGTGCCGTTCTTTCTGGTGATCAACGGCGTGGTGATGATCAGGCGCGAGGGGCACAGCCTGGCAAACCTGCTCTCGCTTGGCCTCGGCCTGGTGGTGGGCATCGGCGAGATCGCGGCCTATCTTGCATTGGTAATGCCGCAGATCTCCGTGCCCGGTTTGGACGGCAAGAGTCACTTCATTGAGTTCACGCGCTTCGGCATGTTCCTGAGCGCCTCGGTCTTCTACTTCTCGATGACCTTCGTCGTGTTCATGACCTACTGCGTCTTTCTTCAGGTGCTTCCGATGAGGAAGGACTTTGACTACGTGATCATCCACGGCGCGGGCCTTCTCGGTGGCGACCGTGTCTCAAAGCTTCTGGCCGACAGGATCGACAAGGCAATCGCGGTCTACCACAGGGATCCGACGCCGCCGATACTGATCCCCTCTGGCGGCAAGGGCGTCGACGAGAGCATCTCCGAGGCCGAGGCGATGGAGAAGTACCTGCTTGAGAAGGGCATCCCGGCGGAGCAGATCGCCCGCGAGGACCAGTCCGCAACGACCCTCGAGAACCTGAGGAACTCGAAGGCGATCATCGACGAGCTGAGCGGCGGCCGTGGCGGCTACACGGCGCTCGTCACCAGCAACTACCACGTCTACCGCGCGTTGCGCTACTGCCGCAAGATCGGCCTCAAGTGCGTGGGCATCGGGAGCCACGTGGCCTTCTACTACTGGCCGAGCGCCCTGATCAGGGAGTATGTTGCGGTGCATGCGGAGAAGAGGCGCCTTCTCACCCTCCTTGTGGGGTGGCTCCTGTTTATGAGCCCGCTCCTGCTTGCCTACTTCGCATAGTCTCGGGGACGTGGGACAGGGTGGGACAGGGGACGTGCCGACTGGGACAGGGGACGTGCCTGGTGTCCCACCCAGCGAAGCTGACGTGGGACACCAGGCACGTCCCCTGTCCCAGTCGGCACGTCCCCTGTCCCAGTCGGCACGTCCCCTGTCCCAGTCGGCACGTCCCCTGTCCCAGTCGGCACGTCCCCTGTC
>CACYTH010000004.1:0-208026 GCA_902777325.1 uncultured Coriobacteriaceae bacterium | reverse complement strand
CTGCTCCGTCACCCGGGCTTTATGTCTGCGGTCGGCGGTATACTCTTCAACAAAACCCACCAGCGCGTGATAGGAGACGACATGCAGCTGAACGCCCTCATCGACCACACCAACCTCAAGCAGGATGCACGCCGCGCCGACATCGAGCGCCTGTGCGAGGAGGCCCGCACCTACCGGTTCGCCACCGTCTGCGTGAACTCCTGCTGGACCTCGCTTGCCGCCGCGCTGGTGGCGGGTTGGAACGTGGGCGTGACCACCGTGGTGGGCTTCCCCCTGGGTGCCTGCTCCACGCTCGCCAAGGCGGCCGAGACCGCGCAGGCCGTTGCCGACGGCGCCACCGAGATCGACATGGTCATCAACGTCGGCCGCCTCAAGGATGGTGACGACGAGTACTGCACGCGTGACATTGCCGCCGTGGTGGAGGCCGCGGGCGACGCCGCGGTCAAGGTCATCCTAGAGTGCTGCCTGCTCACTGACGAGGAGATCGTGCGCGCATGCGAGTGCTCCGTCGCTGCTGGCGCAGCCTTTGTCAAGACGAGCACGGGCTTCTCCACCGGCGGTGCCACGGTGCACGACGTCGAGCTCATGCGCAAGACGGTGGGCGACCGCTGCAAGGTCAAGGCCGCCGGCGGCATGCACACGCGCGCCGAGGCCGAGGCCATGGTGGCCGCGGGCGCCGATAGGCTGGGGACCAGCGCAAGCATCGCCATCGTCGAGGGATAGCGCATGTCGGCAAGCCTCGAGCGCCTGCATGGGCGCCTCATAGACCTGCATCTGCACAGCGATGGCTCCATCAGCGTGCCGTCGGCCCGTCACCTGTCGGCGCTGGGCGGCAAGCCGCTCGATGCTCTCTCGGACGCCGAGGTCTTCGACCGCATATCGGTGGGGGACAGCTGCGAGGACCTCAACGAGTACCTGGACAAGTTCGTCTTCCCGCTCTCTCTCATCCAGACGCGCGAGCAGGTGGCCGAGCACATCCGCCTGCTCGAGGACGAGCTCAAGGAGCGCGGATACGCCTACGCCGAGCTGCGCTTTGCCCCGCAGTCGTTCTGCGAGCGCGGGCTCACGCAGCGCGAGGTGGTGGAGGCCGCGCTTGAGGGCCTGCGCGCTTCGGACTTTGAGGCGCGGCTCGTCCTGTGCTGCATGCGTGGGACAGACAACCTTGCGGCAAACCTCCAGACCATCGAGCTTGCGGGCGAGTATCTGGGTTCTGAGATAGTGGCCGCTGACCTGGCGGGTGCCGAGGCGCTCTTCCCGACGGCAGACTTCGCGCCAGTCTTTGCGCGCGCCCGCGAGCTTGGCGTGCCCTTTACCATCCACGCGGGAGAGGCAGACGGTCCGCAGAGCGTGCGCGACGCGCTGGCCATGGGGGCCACGCGCATCGGCCATGGCGTGCGTGCTACGGAGGACCCTGCCCTCGTGCGCGAGCTTGCGGAGCGGCAGGTTCCTCTGGAGGTGTGCTACACCTCCGAGCTGCAGACTGGCGCGCTCGACCGTTTGGGCGTGCATGCCATCGGAGCGCTGCTGGAGGCAGGTTGCAAGGTCGTCGTCTGCTCGGACAACAACTCCGTCTCAAACACCTGGGTTGGTCGCGAGCTCATGCTGGTGGCAGATGCCCTCGGCCTGGGCGACGCGGAGGTCACGCAGCTGCTGCTCAACGCGGTGGACGCTAGCTTTGCCGACGAGGCAGCCAAGGCGCACCTGCGCGCTGTTGTCGCAGGTTAAGGGCCTGGCGCAGCCCCTCCTAACGCAGCTCCACCTGTCCGAAGCCCGCCTCGCGCGCAAGCGCCTCGAGCTCGGACATGCGCTCGTCGGTGGGGGAGTTTGCGTTTGCGAGCGCCCCCACCACGCCAAACCTGCGGAAGCGGATGAGCTTGAGCTTGGTCGTGGCGGTCTTCTCGCCAAGCGCGTCGGCAATTCCGGCAATGGTCGCCTCGGGGTCGTTCCAGCCCGGCACCACCACGATGCGCAGCTCCTCAATCTTGTTGCGCTCGGCGAGAAGTGCGAGGTTGCGCTTGACCACACACACGTCTCCGCTGGTCAGCCGGGCAAAGGTGCCCTCGTCCCACGCCTTCACGTCGAGCATAACGCCGTCGGCCACGTCGAGCAGGTCGAGGTGCTCCTCAAAGGGCACGCACCCGTTGCTGTCGATGAGCGTCCCAAGGCCGGCGGCGCGGCAGAGGGCAAACAGCTCGCGCATCCAGTCCGCACGCAGCATGCACTCGCCGCCCGACACGGTGACGCCGCGGATGAAGGGCTGGTAGGAGTGCACGGTCTCAAACACTTCGCCCGGCGTGAGCCACTCGATCTTGGGGCTCGCCTTGTGGGGGCACACGTGGATGCAGGTGTCGCATTGCACGCAGGCGTCCTTGTCCCACCGCACACGTCCGTTCTCCCAGCTGAGCGCGCCTGCCGGGCACTGCTCCACGCAGAGGCCGCACCCAAGGCAGAGGTTCTGCGTCTCGGGGTTATGGCAGTACGCGCAGGCTATGTTGCAGCCCTGCAGAAAGACGGAGCAACGCGAGCCTGGTCCATCTACCAGCGAAAACGGAATTACCTTGTTGACCGGTGCAGTGAGCTCCATGTGGCTTCCCCCCTAGAGAAAGAGAGGGGACGGCGCCATGGCCATCCCCTCGCGGACGTGCTTGAGTGCGTTTTATCCCAGGCGAACCTTGCGGTCGGCCAGATGGTTGGCGCGCCAGTTGCCCTCGCCGTCGTGGCTGGTGTCGGCAAGCACGGCCTCGCCACGGGCGAACTTCTCCATCTCGGAGCGCTTGACGAGGAAGCCCGTGATGCGCACGAGGTCGGAGTCGGAGGGATAGAACGAGAGGTAGGTGTCGTCGATGGCAAAGGCGCCCTTGATGACGTCGAGCAGGGCGTCCACGTTCTGTGCGGCCGTGGGCTCGACGGGGAAGATGTCGGACACGCCGGCCTTGAAGAAGCGGTGCATGCGGGCGCAATGGCGCAGGTGGTCGAAGAAGACCTCGGGCTCCTCGCCCACGCGGATACGAACGCCAGGCGTCGAGGAGGTCTGGTCGCCAAAGCCAGCCTGAGCGTGCATCATGTAGCGGCCGTTGCCGATCTCGGAGTAGGGGGCGTCCCAGGCCTGTACCTGCGCGGTCATCTTGGTCATGATCTGGTCGGCGAGGTCGTTGGCCTCGGGGTCGGTGCCGTACACGTGGCCCGGGCCGAGCAGCTTCTCGATGCACTCGTGCATGCCGATCATGCCGAACATGCCCACAAAGCGGTCGCGGTCGATGAGGCCCTCGCGCACCAGGAACGAGGTTTGGAAGAAGTTGGAGTCCTCCACCAAGAACTTGATGCGTGCGTCCATGTACTCGAGCAGCGCGCCCGTGGCGTTGGGCAAGAGCTCGTTGAGAAGGTGCTCCGGCGAGGTGGCGAGGTCGGCCAGCTGGGAGAGCTTTACGCGGTCAAGGCAGTAGGCGCCGCCGCGGATGGGCAGCACGTTGTAGCAGGAGACGACCGTGTAGCCATCGGCCGGACCGTCAACGGGGGCGGCGTAGGTGTGCTTGTGCATGCGGTGGTTGGCGTAGGCGGGGTTGGCACAGGCCATCGAGGTCTTGAGGGCGAGGCGCGCGAAGTCGTCGGGGGTGATGCCCTCCTCGTACTTGAGCGTGAAGTTGGGGACGGCGTTTTGTACCTCGGCGTCTGCCTGCAGCAGCAGACGACCGGCGCGCGTGTCCTCGGGGCCAAGGTTGGCGTGGCAGTAGCCGCTGGCCACGGTGCGGTCGATGTAGTTGAGGAAGCGCTTGAAGCGCGGCAGGATCTCCTCGTCGGAGAGGCCGTCCAGGTAGGGGTCAAACAGGCGGTCGAGCTGGCCCACGTAGACGGGGCGGCCGGTGACGGAGGGCACGTTCTGGTAGAGGATCTGCAGGTTCATGAGCAGGTCATCGAGGTTGTCGGGGGCGTCCAGGCGCAGGAAGTCGCTGCCCTGGCGCGCGAAGCGCTCCATGTCGCAGCAGATGTAGCGCGGGCGATAGGGGGCGTTGCCCTCGTGCATGTCGCAGATGGCATCGCGCTCGAAGAACCAGTCGAACTCGGGCGTCGTGGGGATGGGATGCTCGCAGTTCTCGGCGGCCTGTGCCAGGTGAATCAGCTTTTGTCCGTAGGTGAGGTTGCTTGCCGTGATGATGTCCATGAACTCGCTCATGTGCGCCTCCGCATGCTTCTTGCCGTTTATTGCATTCATGATAGCCCTTGGTGGACCGACCATTGGGGAGAGCAATTGCGTTTCGGGGATACTCCCCAATCCGCAAATGTGGCGACTGGTCCGTCGATTCGACCGGAACCGGTCCCCATTCCGTCCGCCGGAGCGGACCAGTGCCGACTGGTCCGTCGGTGGAGCCGGAACCGGGCACCGTTGCGTCCCCAGGAGCGGACCGGTGCCGACTGGTCCGTCGCTGGAGCTGGAACCGGCCCCCATTCCGTCCGCCGGAGCGGACCAGTGCCGACTGGTCCGTCGGTGGAGCCGGAACCACACCCCGTTGCGTCCCCCAGGGCGGACCGGTCACAAAGATGACGCTCATCAATTGCCTCAAAACTGATAACATAACATCTGTTATAAAAAGGAGAGGATGACATGGCCAGAACGGCTCGCATAACGACGGACGACATAGTGGTGGCAGCGGTCGAGCTCGTGCGAACGCAAGGTCACGAGTGTCTCAACGTGCGCGCCTTGGCCTCGGCGCTTGGCTGCTCGACCCAGCCGATTCTGTACCACTTCGCCACGATGGGGGAGGTGCGCGACGCTGCCTATCAGGCCATCGACGAGCTGCACAGCGCGTATCTCATGACTGGGCTAGAGACCGCGCAGGACCCCCTCATGCAACTGGGGCTCAACTATGTGCGCTTTGCCCATGACGAGCCGCGCCTGTTCCGGCTGCTCTTCCAGACCGATGCGTTCGGCGGGCAGGACCTGACATCGATGGTGGCCGCACCAGAGGTGCAGGAGATGGTGCAAGTGGTGGCAGAGTCGGCCGGCGTGGGCGTGGAGGATGCGCAGCGCGTGTTTCTCGCCATCTTTGTCACGGCGCACGGGTTTGCGAGTCTTGTCGCCAACAACTCTCTGAGCTATGACGAGGCACTCGTGGCGGGTGTCCTCAAGGCCACCTATGTGGGGGCAATGCAAGGAAAAGGAAGGTAACCCATGTTCAAGCTACTAGACCGTTTTTACGAGAAGAGCCACATCTGGTTCGCCATTGCGTGGATTGTCGCGTACGTGCTGCTAGCCTCCGAGGCGGATGCGCTCTCCCTCGACCTCGGCGCGCAAAAAATGGTCACCGCGCCTGTGCTTCTGGCGATGTCAGTGGTCCTGTGGGCGTGGGTGCGCCACTCCGGGCTGGGCGAACATTTTGGCCTGCGTGCGCCTAGCGTATCGTCCAGCCGCATGCTGTGGTACCTTCCGATTGCCATCATTGCCGTGAAGAAGCTGTTCTTTGGAATCGCGCCTGATGGCACGCCTGCCGAGTGCCTGTTCTGGGTGATCAGCATGTGCTGCGTGGGCTATATCGAGGAGCTGATCTTCCGCGGGTTCCTCTTCCGTGCGATGGATGAGGACGGCCGCACGAGTGCCGTGGTGGTCTCATCGATCACCTTCGGCATGGGTCACATCGTGAATTCGTTCAACGCGACCGGCCAGGACCTGATGACCTCGCTGGTGCAGGTCGTCTTTGCCGTGTCGGTGGGCTTTGTGCTGGTGCTGGTCCTGCTCAAGGGTGGCAGCCTCTGGCCGTGCGTGGTGTTCCACATGGTGAACAACGCGTTGGTCATCTTTGAGAACGAGGCCGCTCAGGTGGCGCTGCTTGGATCCGAGCAGATGGCGATGCTGGTCGGTCCCGGCGTGAGCCTGGTCCTCGCGCTGGGCTACTCGCTCTACCTGATGCGCCTGCCCGATGCAGAGTAGCCAGTCAACGGGCTTACCCGGGGACTGGCGGGACGGGCCGGGACTGGTGGGACGGTGGGACAGGGTGGGACAGGGTGGGACAGGGGACGTGCCTGGTGTCCCACCCCGCAAAGCTGGGGTGGGACACCAGGCACGTCCCCTGTCCCACCCTGTCCCACCGTCCCACCAGTCCCGGCCGCCTAATGACTTAGTAGCAGTCCCAGTTAAAGAGCACGCGTGAGAAGTCGCCGCGCCGCAAGGCATCCCCGTTGATGAAGAAGCCGCCGATGCCCACGTCGCCCCACAGCACGCGGTCCTTGCCGGTGCCGGGCTCGCCCTCCGAGTCAACCTGCAGCAGCAGCGTGTCGAACTCGTCCATGAGCGCGCCGTAGCGCGGATCCTCCTGCGTGAAGAAGGGGTACCCAAACACCAGATGGGCAGGCTCGGGGCACTTGAGCTCGTCAAACAGCCTGTCCACGCCATCCTTGTCGAGCAGGTCCCAGTAGCTGTCGCGGCCGGCGACAAAATCGTCGCCCAGAAGCTCGCGGCAGCAGGCAACAAACAAGTCGTCGATGCGGCCGTCTGCGGTGTTCATGCAGCTCGTCGTGGGCTCCACGTTGAGGGCAAACTCGCCGGTGAGCGGGTTGCCCAGATAGTCCTCGTCAAAGCCAACGAGCGAAGTGGGCATGCCGATTGCCTCCACCTGCTCCGGCGCGACGGTGGGGTCGATCGTCTCGTGCCAGATCACGCGGAAGCCGTTCTGGCGCGTAGAGTCGTCAAAGTCCATGCCCGAGCAGTCGTCCGTGGCATCGATGAAGAACTGCAGAAGCCCCTGGCCGGGTAGGCGCTCGTCGCCGCCAAAGTCCGCGAGCCGCAGCTGGGCGAGCAGCATGAGCTTCTGCCCCTTGGGCGTGGTGGGATAGGTGAGGTCGGCCGGCCAGTAGGGGAGTCCGCCCAGCTTGGTGTCGGTGAGGCCCGGCGTGCGGCCCGCATCGATGGCCAGCCTGAAGGCGGGCATGCTCGTCCGCGTGCGGATGGCCTCGATAAGATCGCTCACCTTGTCTTGTGGCACGCGCGGGAGCTGGTCCTTGCTTGTCTGCTCGTCCTGTGACATGAGATCACTTCCTTACCTTTGCGGACCTGCCACGGGGGGTAACCCCCTTTGGCGGGCCATGCCAAAGGGGGTTACCCCCCGTGGCAGGTATGGTGGGCTGCGGCGTTATGCGCGCAGGGCGCAGAGCTCCTTGGCAATCTCGGCGCCAAGCGCCACGTTGTTGAAGACCAGCTGGATGTTGGAGTCGAGCGAGTCGTTCCCGGTGATCTCGGCAATGCGCGCCAGCAGGAACGGCGTGGTCTCCTTGCCGTGGATGCCTTGCTCCTCGCACTCGGCCAGCGCCTGGTCGATGGCCTTGTCGATGACGGCCTTGTCCATCGAGTACTGCTCGGGGATGGGGTTGCCCACGAGGATGCCGCCGGGGAAGTCCAGCTCGCGCTGGGTGTGCAGGATGGAGGCCAGCTCTGCGGGGGTGTCCACGCGGTAGTCGACGCCAAAGCCGCTCTGGCGCGTGTAGAAGGCCGGCAGCTCGTCGGTGCCATAGCCCAGCACAGGCACACCCTTTGTCTCCAGGTACTCCAGTGTGAGGCCGAGGTCGAGGATCGACTTCGCCCCCGCGCATACGACCATGACCGGGGTCATGGCCAGCTCCTCGAGGTCGGCAGAGATGTCCATGGTGGTCTCGGCACCGCGATGCACGCCACCGATTCCGCCCGTGGCAAAGACGTCGATGCCGGCCAACGCCGCGACGATCATGGTGGAGGCCACGGTGGTGGCTCCGTCCAGGCCGCGCGCCACCACCACGGGCAGGTCGCGACGGCTGACCTTGATCACCTCGCGCCCCTTGCGCCCCAGGTAGTCGATCTCGTCGGGCGTGAGGCCCGCGCGCAGGCGCCCGCCGATGACGGCGACCGTTGCCGGCACGGCCCCGTGCTCGCGGACGATGGCCTCCACGCGCAGCGCGGTCTCCACGTTCTGCGGATAGGGCATGCCGTGGCTGATGATGGTTGACTCCAGCGCGACGACGGGCCTGTTGTTGGCAAGTGCCTCGGCGACCTCGGGCGTCAGGTCAAGGTAGCGGTTCAGGTTCTGGTTAGTCATGATCGTTCCTTTCGTCTTGGCCACAACAAGCATAGCGCGTATGTGGCTTTCGTCAGCATTTGAGTCCTTGTGCGGTCAGGCAAGGCCCATGCGCTCCTCAAGGGCCGCCACGCTCATGGCAGGGCTCACGGTCTCTGGGCTCTCCACGGCAATCACCGACGCCGCAAGGCCAGCCAATCCGGATTCACGCAGGTCAAAGCCTTGCAGGTACGCCCAGACGAGGCCTGCCATCATGGCGTCGCCCCCTCCGGTTGTGTTGACCACCTCGCAGGGGAGAAGGGGCAGCCGCACCAGCTGGTCCTTCTCGGCGCAAAGCACGCCCTTGGAGCCGAGCGAGACAAACACGCGTTCAAGGCCGGTGGCCAAAAGCGCAGCGGCCGCCTCGCCAAGGCTTGCCTCGTCGGTGATGGCAACCCCGCTCAGCGTCTCCGCCTCCAGCCGGTTGGGCTTGAGCGTGCAAAAAGCCCCCAGCATGTCGGTGACGCGCCGGGCCTTGACCGTGGAGATGGGGTCGCAGAAGAGCGGCCGCGTCACGTGCTCGGCTATCCAGCGGATCGTCTCGGCGGGAACGTTGGTGTCCACCACCACCGCGGCCGCGCCTTGGATGACCTCCAGCCGCTCGGCCACGCGCTCTGGCGTCAGCTGCTCAAGGATCGCCATGTCGTTGATGGCCACCTGCATCTCGCCCCGCGCGTCGGTCACATACAGGTAGGTCGAGGTCGCACTGCCTGCCACGGCAAACGAGTGCGCGATGTCGATGCCGGCCACGGCACAGCTTTCCACCAGCGCGTCTGCCTGTGCATCCTCGCCAAAGCAGGTGACCAGGCGCACGGCGACGCCAAGCAGCGCGAGGTTGTGGGCAATGTTGCGCCCCACGCCGCCGGGGGAGAGGCGCACCGTCCCCAGGTTGGAGTCCCCCGCCACGACCTCTCCCGTCGGCCGGCCGCAGATGTCCATGTTCGCGCCGCCGATGACTACCACATACGGTCTTTGCTCCATCGTCAAGCTCCCTTCTGCCGGTCATGGTAGACCATCGCGGGGGATATGGCCCGCGCGCGGTATCATCAATGCAACCATTGGGTCAAGTGAAAGAGAGATGACCATGGGCAAACGCGTCTTTGTCATCGTGCTCGACAGCTTTGGGATCGGCGAGATGCCCGACGCTGCCGCATGGGGCGACGAGGGCTCAAACACGCTCTGTGCCTGCGCCACAAGTCCGCACTTCAACATCCCCAACCTCACGCAGCTGGGGCTTTGCAACATCGACGGCGCTCTCGAGTCGGTCTACGAGCACTCGCTCGCGTCCATCGCGGCCCCGACCGGCGCCTTCGCGCGCATGCAGGAGACCAGCCAGGGCAAGGACAGCACGGTCGGGCACTGGGAGATGGCGGGCGTCATCAGCCCACGGCCGTTCCCCACCTACCCTCAGGGCTTTCCGCCCGAGGTGATCGAGCCCTTCGAGAAGGCCACCGGTCGCAAGGTCATCTGCAACCTGCCCTACTCCGGCACCGACGTCATCCGCGACTACGGCCGCGAGCAGGTGGAGACCGGCGCGCTTATCGTCTACACCTCGGCTGACAGCGTCTTCCAGATTGCCGCGCACGAGAGCGTGGTGCCCGTGGAGCAGCTCTACGAGTACTGCCACATCGCCCGCGAGCAGCTGCAGGGTGAGCATGGCGTGGGTCGCGTCATTGCGCGTCCCTTTGAGGGCGAGTGGCCCTACCAGCGCACCAAGCGCCGCCACGACTACTCGCTCGAGCCGACGGGCACGACGATGCTCGACCGCCTCAAGGAGGAGGGCTTCGACGTGCTCGCCGTGGGCAAGATCTTCGACCTCTTTGCCGGCAGGGGCACCACCGACCACATCCTCACCAGGGACAACCCCGACGGAATCGACAAGACCCTGGCGTGGATGGACCGCGACTTCAATGGGCTCTGCTACACCAACCTGGTGGATACCGACATGATCTACGGCCACCGCAACGACGTGGACGGCTACGCCAAGGCTATCAGCTACTTTGACGCCAAGTTGCCCGAGATGCTCGCAAAGCTGCGCGAGGACGACCTGCTGATGATCACGGCCGACCACGGCTGCGATCCGGTGACCCCGTCCACCGACCACAGCCGCGAGTGCGTCGCGTGGCTCGTGGCCGGCCCGCGCGTGCGCCAGGGCGCCAACCTGGGCACGCTGCCCACCTTTGCGGACCTCTCCGCAACCGTGCTCGACTACCTGGGGGCAAGTCCGCTCGAGGTGGGGGAGAGCCGCCTCGCATCCATTCTTCAATCGTGACGTCCCGCCATGGGGCGCGCATACCCCATGGCTTGCATGACAAAAGACCGACGAAGGGAGTGCATCATGCCTACGCCTCACAACTCCGCACAGAAGGGCGACATCGCCAAGGTCGTGCTCATGCCCGGCGACCCGCTGCGCGCCAAGTACGTCGCCGAGAACTACCTGAGCGACGTCGTCTGCTTCAACCAGGTCCGCAACATGTTTGGCTACACGGGCACCTACCAGGGCAAACGCATCTCGGTCATGGGCAGTGGCATGGGAATCCCCTCCATCGCTATCTACTCGTACGAGCTGTATCACTTCTATGACGTGGACGCCATCATCCGCATCGGCAGCGCCGGCGGCCTGGCGCCAGGGGTCGAGCTTCGCGACATTCTCATCGGCCAGGGCGCCTGCACCGACTCCAATTTTGCCGCGCAGTACAAGCTGCCTGGCACCATCGCGCCGATCGCCGACTTCACCATGCTGCGCCAGGCGGTCGAGGCGGCGGAGGCGCGCGGGGCCCGCTATCACGTGGGCAACCTGCTGTCGTCCGACGTCTTCTACAGCGACAGCTCCGGCAGCGAGGCCTGGGCCTCCATGGGTGTGCTTGGCGTGGAGATGGAGGCGGCCGCGCTCTACCTCAACGCCGTCGCGGCGGGCAAGCGTGCGCTCGGCATCATGACCGTTTCGGACCTCGTGCTGCGCGATGGGAGCCTCTCGGCTGAGGATCGCCAGAACAGTTTCACCGAGATGATGGAAATAGCGCTCGACGTGGCTGCACAGAACGCGGAGTAAGCGTTATAGTGTTTCGTGTATGTGAACTCTGGTGTATGTGAACTCTGGTAAATGCGAGGGCGACCTCGTGGAGAAAGCGGACCTGCGACACGGGGTCGCAGACGCGCAGGAAAAAGGGAGAGTGCGTATGTTCGATGCCAAGATGACTCGTCGTACCTTTGCCACCACCATGGGTGTTGGCGCTCTTGCCGCTCTGGCCGGTTGCGGCGGCGGCGCGAGCGAGGATGCGGGTAACGACACCGTCAAGGTCGAGATGGTCACCGACGTGGGCGGCGTCAACGACCAGTCCTTCAACCAGCTCGCCTGGGCCGGCATGCAGCAGCTTGCTGACGACAACGGCTGGGATGTCTCCTACATTGAGTCCAAGCAGAATTCCGACTACGCGACCAACCTCGACAAGGCCGTCGACGACGGTTCCGATCTCGTCTGGGGCGTTGGCTTCATGATGGGCGAGGCTGTCAACAACGCTGCTGATCAGAACCCCGACGTCCGCTTTGCCATTATCGACTCCACCAATGACACTGGCGCCGAGAACCTGACCGGCGTTCTGTTCAACGCCCAGGAGCCCTCCTTCGTCGTGGGCTACATTGCCGGTCGCATGAGCGAGTCTGGCAAGGTTGGCTTCATCGGTGGCGAGCCCAGTGAGACCATCCAGCAGTTCGAGTTCGGTTATTACGGCGGTATCGAGTACGCCAACAAGGAGCAGGGCAAGTCCGTTGCCTACCAGGGCCAGTATGCCGAGTCCTTCACGGACGCTGCCAAGGGCAAGTCCATCGCCCAGAAGATGATCAAGGACGGCTGCGACGTCCTGTTCCACGCCGCTGGTGGTTCTGGTGTGGGCATGCTCGAGGCTTGCAATGAGGCTGGCGTCTGGAGCATCGGTGTCGACTCCGACCAGGCTGCCCTCTTCCCTGACTACACCACCATCATCTCCTCCGCCCTCAAGAAGGTTGACGAGGCTGTCGTCAACGTCTCCAACGGCATCATCGACGGTTCCATCGCTGGCGGCGAGAACATCGTTCTCGGTGCTGCCGAGGACGCCGTGGGCATCGCTCCCACGCACGACAAGCTGCCCGACGACATTTACGAGGCTGCCCTCGAGATCTTCGAGAAGATCAAGAGCGGCGAGATCGTCGTTCCCGACACCAAGGAGACCCTCGACGAGTTCGTGGCTTCCCTCTAAGGCTTCGCGTACATACGTGTTTAACAAGGAGCGCATCATCAAAGGTGCGCTCCTTTTTTCTCGAGATGATGCGTCGGTTTGAGCACAAGACGACCTTTGCGCTCGACTGGTTATGCAGTCGGTATATGCCTGCGTTTCTGTGCCATTTCGGGAACAAAAAGTATCGCGTTCACGCATCCTCCACAGGGTGCGGTCAATTATCATGTATGCGGAGTCAATCTAGGGAGGTGGCACGTGGAAGCGAGTCCGGAGTATGCGGTGCAGATGCACGGCATTCTTAAGACCTTCGGGCAGTTCACGGCCCTCGATTATGTGGACTTGGACGTCAAGAAGCAGACGGTCCACGCGATCCTGGGCGAGAACGGCGCCGGAAAGACCACGCTCATGAACATCCTCTATGGCCTCTACCAGGCTGACGAGGGCGACATCTTCATGGGCGGCGAGAAGGTCAGCATTACCAACCCAACCGAAGCCATCAAGCATGGCATCGGCATGGTCCACCAGCACTTCATGCTGGTGGAGAACTTCACCGTGACCGAGAACATCATCTTGGGCGACGAGGTCTGTGGCGCGGCTGGCGTCCTCGACATGGCCCGCGCGCGCAAGGAGGTCATGGAGCTTGTTAACGAGTACGGCTTTGACGTCGACCCGGATGCCAAGATCCAGGACATCACGGTGGGCATGCAGCAGCGCGTCGAGATCCTCAAGGCGCTCTATCGTGGTGCCGAGGTGCTGATTCTGGACGAGCCGACGGCCGTCCTCACGCCGCAGGAGATCGAGAAGCTTATCGAGATCATGCATGATCTCATTGCCAAGGGCAAGACGATCATCATCATCACGCACAAGCTCAAGGAGATCATGCAGTCCGCCGACGAGTGCTCCATCATCCGCCGCGGCGTGTACATGGGCACGGTCGACGTCCACCAGTCCAACGAGACCGAGCTGGCCTCCAAGATGGTCGGCCGCAACGTCAACCTGACCGTCGAGAAGACCCCCGCCCATCCGGGCGAGACTGTGCTCTCCATCCGTGACCTCACCGTCAAGGACGACCGTGGCATCGAGCAGGTGCGCGGCCTCAACCTTGACGTACGCGCAGGCGAGATTGTGGGTATCGCCGGCATCGATGGCAACGGCCAGCAGGAGCTGGTGGATGCCATCACCAACATCGTCAAGGCCGAGAGCGGCTCGATCAAGATCAACGGCGAGGAGATTGCCAACACCACGCCGCGCAACACCTACCTCAAGAAGGTCGCGACCATCCCGTCCGACCGTCATCGCTGGGGCTTGGTGCTGCCCTTCACCGTGAGCGAGAACACCGCCCTCGAGCGCCATGCCGACGACGAGTTTGGCGCGGGCATCACGCTCGACTACGACAAGATGCGCGAGTACACCACCAAGCTTATCAAGGAGTTTGACATCCGTCCCGCTGGCAGCGAGGACGAGCGCATGAGCGGACTGTCGGGCGGCAACCAGCAGAAGGCCATCATCGCCCGTATGGTTACGGCAAGCCCCAACCTGCTCATCGCCTTCCAGCCCACTCGTGGCCTGGACGTCGGTGCCATCGAGTTCGTGCACAAGACGCTCATCGCCGAGCGCGATCGCGGTGCGGCCATCCTGCTCATCAGCTTCGAGCTCGACGAGGTCATGGACGTCTCCGACACCATCGCGGTCATCTACCACGGTCAGATTACGGGCACCTTCGCCCAGGGCACCGTGGACGAGAACCAGCTCGGTCTTCTCATGGCAGGAGGTGAGGCGAAGTGAGCAAGCTCGAGAAGTTTTTGCGCGGTCGCTTTGCTGCGGCACTCATGGCTGTTCTCGTGGGATTTGCCATCTCGGCAGTCGTGCTCATCGCCGCAGGCTATAACCCGATTTCGGCTTTTGCGGCACTCTTCCATGGCGCCTTCGGCAGGCCCAAGTACATTGCCAATGTGTTCATCAAGGCCACGCCCATCCTGCTCACCGGCGTCTCGGTGGCCTTCGCCTTCAAGACGGGCCTCTTCAACATCGGAGCAGAGGGCCAATACATTCTTGGCACCGTGCTTGCCACCATCGTGGGCGTCAAGCTCAACCTTCCCATGCCCTTGCAGGTTCCCATCGTGCTCGCCGCAGGCATCCTCGGCGGCGCGGCGCTGGGCGCCTTTGTCGGCTGGCTCAAGGCCCACTTTGGCATCCATGAGGTCATTACCTCCATCATGTGCAACTGGATCGTCTTCTACCTGTGCAATTACGTCGTCATGAGCGATACCTTCCACAAGCCCAACTCCTCGAGCGCTCTTGCCGTCAACCCGCGAAGCTACACGATGATTCTCGGCAACTGGAAGAAGTCGGACGCGGGCAAGGAGTTCCTGTCCAACATTCCTTGGCTGCGCGAGATCCTGCTCAAGACGGACCTCAACTATGGCTTCATCATTGCGGTGTTGATTGCGATTCTCGCGAGCATCATCCTCACCCGCACCAAGCTTGGATACGAGCTGCGCGCCGTGGGATTCAACCGAGACGCCGCACGCTTCTCCGGCATCTCGGTCGAGCGTAACATCGTGCTTTCCATGCTCATCGCTGGCGCCTTCTGCGGTCTCGCTGGTGCTCTTGCCGTCACGGGCATCGCTCCGCACACCATCACGCTTTTGGCTGGTATGGAGGGGTATGGCTTCAATGGCATGTCGGTGGCCTTCATTGCCGCATGCTCGCCCCTTGGCTGCATTCCCGCAAGCATCCTGTTCGCTTCGCTCATCTATGGCGGCATGTCGGTGCAGCAGACCATGGGTGCTCCGTCCGACATCATCAACATCATGATCGGCACCATCGTGTTCTTTACCGCACTTCCTGGACTCACCCCGGTTCTCGCCAACATGGTGGCCAAGAGGCGCAAGGACCAGGAGAACGTCAGGGTCTCCAAGGATGGTACGCCGCTTCCCGAGAAGGAGGTGTAGGCGATGTTCGAGAATCTCATTCTGTTGATAGGCATCACCCTCATGTATTCCACGCCGCTTGTCTTTGGCGGTCTGGCAGGTGTCATCTCCGAGCGCTCCGGCGTCACCAACATCGGTATCGAGGGCATGATGGTCATCGGCGCCGTAGCAGGCGCTTCGGCAAGCTACTTCTCGGGCAATCCGTGGATCGGGTTCCTTGCTGCCGGTGCCTGTGGCGCACTAATCGCCCTGCTGCATGCGGTGGCTTCGGTCAGCTTTGCTGCGGACCAGACCATCAGCGGCGTGGCCATCAACATGCTGGCACCGGGCCTGGCCCTCTTTGCCTGCCGTCGCTTCTTTGACGGTGCGGCCATGAGCCCCATCGCCCCCAAGCTGCCCAAGATCCTGGGCGAGAAGGGCCTGGCGGGCACGGCCTACTCCAGCCTCAACGTCAACGTGACCACCGTGCTTGCACTGCTGTTCACCGTTGCGATGTGGTTCGTGCTCTACAAGACCAAGTGGGGCCTGCGTGTGCGCGCCGTCGGCGAGCATCCCGCAGCTGCCGATACCCTGGGCATCGACGTCTACAAGGTGCGCTACGTCTGCGTGCTGCTCTCTGGCATGTTTGCGGGCTTTGGCGGCGCTTCCATGACCATCGCTATCATCTCGCAGTTCACTCAGACGGCCATTTCTGGCCACGGCTTCATTGCCATGGCAGCGGTCATCTTTGGCAAGTGGACGCCCTTTGGCGCCTACGGTGCCTGTCTGCTCTTTGGCTTCACCCAGGCGCTGGTTGTCATGCTGGGCGGTGGCGACTTCGTGATTCCCAGCCAGATCCTGTCCATGCTGCCCTACGCGATGACCATCATCGTGCTTATCCTCTTTGTTGGTCGCTCCGTGGCCCCCAAGGCCGACGGCGTGCCCTACGTCAAGGGTTCTCGCTAAAAGCGAGCAGCTTGAGACTGCATATGCTAGGCAGGGAGCCTCTCGGAATCTCCGGGAGGCTCCTTTTTTGCATGTCGCGGATGCGTCTGACGGCGACTGGTCCGTCGCCAGAGCCGGAACCGGCCTCCGTTCCGTCCGCCAGAGCGGACTAGTGTGCGTCGAGGCCAGCCGATGTCCCAAAACCGCCGACGGTCGGCCAGCGCGCGCCTCTCGCCTGCGGCCCTATAATGAGCCTACAAACAACCGACGGCAGGAGTGGCAATGGACGACGGCAAGCTGGTGGAGCTGGCATTCGAGGCGCGGGAGCACGCGTACACGCCCTACTCGCACTGGGCGGTCGGCGCCGCGCTGCTCTGCGCAGACGGTACCGTCTACCAGGGGTGCAACATCGAGAATGCCGCCTACACGCCCAGCAACTGCGCCGAGCGCACAGCCTTCTTCAAAGCCGTGTACGACGGCCAGCGCGACTTTGAGGCCATCGCCGTGGTGGGCGGTCCCGAGGGCCAGCCAGCACCGGAGATCTGCGCGCCGTGCGGCGTGTGCCGACAGGTGATGATGGAGTTCTGCGACCCCGCGAGCTTCCGCATCGTGCTCGGCCGCTCGGACGCCGAGCCGCGCGTCTACCTGCTGCGCGAGCTGCTCCCCGAGGGCTTTGGGCCAGACAACCTGAGGTAGGCCGCAACGCCCGGCACCTGGCGGATACTTGGCTTTCCAGAGAGGGAGGCTACCATGCGCATGTACGACATCATCAAGCGCAAGCGCGACGGGCTCGAGCTGACGCCACAAGAGATCAACTACTTCGTCTCCGGCTACGTCGCGGGAACCATCCCCGACTACCAGGCGTCCGCGCTTGCCATGGCCATCTTCTTCAAGGGCATGACCCCGCGCGAGATCAGCTGGCTCACCTGGGAGATGGCCTGCTCGGGCGAGATGATGGACCTCTCCTCGCTGCCGGGCATCAAGGTGGACAAGCACTCCACCGGCGGCGTGGGCGACAAGACCACCCTCGCCGTGGCGCCCATCGTGGCCTCGACGGGAGTGCCCGTGGCAAAGATGAGCGGGCGCGGCCTTGGCCACACGGGCGGGACGCTGGACAAGCTCGAGTCCATCCCCGGCTTCTCCGTGGAGATCGAGCACGACCGCTTTCTCGACATCGTGCGCAACGTGGGCGTGGCGGTGGTGGGCCAGACAGCCAACCTCGTGCCGGCGGACAAGAAGCTCTACGCCCTGCGCGACGTGACGGCAACGGTCGACTCCATTCCGCTCATTGCGTCGTCGATCATGAGCAAGAAGATCGCGGCGGGCGCGGACTGCATCCTGCTGGACGTCAAGTGCGGCAGCGGCGCCTTCATGAAGACCTTCGACGACGCCGAGGCGCTGGCACGGGCGATGGTGGACATCGGCGAGAAGGTGCACCGCACCACCGTCGCACTGATCACCAACATGGACCAACCCCTGGGCAACGCGATCGGCAACTCGCTTGAGGTTCGCGAGGCCATCGACGTCCTCAAGGGATGCGCGCCCGAGGACATCACCGAGACCTGCCTGGAGCTGGCTGCCAACATGCTCTTTCTCGCGCACAAGGGCACGCTCATCAGCTGCCGCGACCTCGCGCGCCGGCAGGTGGAGAGCGGTGCCGCGCTCAAGAAGTTCCGTCAGATGGTGTCGGCGCAGGGCGGAGACGAGCGTGTCGCGGACGACTACGGCGTCTTTGAGCAGGCGCGTTGCACACGCGAGCTGCTGGCTCCCGTCAGCGGGTGGGTCAAGAGCATGGATGCCGAGCGTTGCGGCCTTGCCTCTGCAGCCCTTGGCGCGGGCAGGGCGACCAAGGACGACGCCGTAGACCTCACGGCGGGCATCATCCTCAACCGCAAGGTGGGGGACCGGGTGACCAAGGGCGACGTGCTGGCCACGCTCTACTCATCCAGCGAGGAGAAGCTCGACGACGGTGAGCGCATGCTGCTCTCCGCCTATAGCCTGGGAAGCAATCCTCCCGCACGGACGCCGCATTTCCTGGCGCGCGTGACCTCCGAGGGAGTCGAGCGCCTCGCATAAAGGCCGGCCGCGCCTGTTTTCTCGCCAACCTGTAGCCGTATGCCAAGCTGTCACGCCTGCATTCGGGCGGATGCCATCTGTCGATGGATCGCGCCTCATGTGACTGTGAGAAGGTTCCCACATTCTAAGATTGAAATGCTAAGCTGCCCGCTCAATGTGCGTTGGGCGGCAGAAAAGTATGGGAAAAGGGAATAGAGGAGGAAACATGTCATTTCCGAAGGGGTTTTTGTGGGGCGGCGCTACGGCGGCTAACCAGTATGAGGGTGCTTGGGACGTAGACGGCAAGGGCGCCTCGATCGATGACCACATGCGTGGCGGCGACGGCATCCATGGCATTCCTCGCCAGATCGATGCGGTCTTTGATCCCGATGCCCTGTATCCCAGCTGGGAGGCAACGGACTTCTATCATCACTACGAGGAGGACATCGCGCTGTTTGCCGAGATGGGCTGGAACGTCTTCCGCATGTCCATCAACTGGTCGCGCGTCTTTGCCAACGGCGACGGCGAGCCCCTCGAGGCCGGCCTCGAGTTCTACGACAAGGTCTTCGACTGCTGCGTCGAGCATGGCATCCAGCCGCTCGTGACCCTGTCTCACTACGAGATTCCGTACTCCCTGGTCGAGCGCTTCAACGGTTGGGCGTCTCGCGAGCTCATCGACATCTTCTTCAACTATGCGAAGACCGTCGTCGACCGCTACCATGACCGTGTCAAGTACTGGCTGACCTTCAACGAGAACAACCTTGGCTGGACCGAGATGGGTACGATGCTCTCCACGTCCATGCTGCAGGGCTTCACCGGACCCAACTCCGAGATCCACACCACGCCGCAGATGCGCCTCAACGCGCTGCATTATCAGTTCGTGGCAGCGGCCAAGATCGTCAAGTACGTCCATGAGAACTATCCTGACGTGAAGATGGGCAACATGGACTGCTTCATCCTGACCTACCCGCTGACCTGCGATCCGGCCGACGAGCTGGCCAACCAGAAGAACATGCGCCAGTCCAACTGGTACGCCTCCGACGTGCAGGCGCGCGGCAAGTATCCGCGCTATGCCAAGGCGCTCTGGAAGGAGTGGGGCGCCGAGCCCGACATCCAGCCGGGCGACCTGGAGCTGCTCGCCGAGGGCAAGATCGACTTCTACAGCTTCAGCTACTACATGTCCAACACCGTGACCACGCATGAGGGCGCCGAGACCACCGCGGGCAACATGTCCATGGGCGGCAAGAACCCGTACCTCGAGGCCACCGACTGGGGTTGGCAGATTGACCCGCAGGGCCTGCGCTTTGCCCTCAACGAGATCTACGACCGTTATGAGATTCCTCTGATGGTCGTCGAGAACGGCATGGGCGCTCTGGACGAGGTCGTCATCGAGGACGGCGTCGAGCGCATCCACGACCCGTACCGCATCGACTACCTGCGCAAGCACATCAAGTGCATGGGCGAGGCCATCGACGACGGCGTCGACCTCATCGGCTACACCTGGTGGGGCCCGATCGACGTCGTCTCCGCCGGCACTGGCGAGATGCGCAAGCGCTACGGCTTCATCTACGTCGACAAGCACGACGACGGTACCGGCGACCTGCATCGCGCCCGCAAGGACTCCTTCTTCTACTATCAGAAGGTCATCAAGAGCAACGGCGAGGACCTGGACTAAGGTCGGTTGCGGCGATTGAGCCGCTGAAACGCTAGGCGAGGGCCGTGGCACCAAGCGTGCCACGGCCCTTTTCATGTGTTGAGGTTGCTTTGCGGAGCGGAGAGCGTCGATTCGTGCAACTTATCCCGTTAGTGTGTCACGCGAGCTGATCATCACCTCGCAGAAGCCATCGGCGGGCGAGTTCGACCTGCGCTTTTACGGTCCGGAGTCCGTTATCGAGAGGCGTCTGCACCTCCGCGCGACACACTAACGGGATTAGTTGCACGATCCTGGGTCTTTCGTTACGGAAACATCCAAGACAATGGGAGCAACTTCCTTTTGCCTCACAACGAGGGCAACTCCCTTGTCACCAGGTATTGAGAGAAAAAGTGGCGGACAGGCTCCCAGCCCGTCCGCCACCCGAATGTGGCAGCGCATGCGCGATCGCTTCTCTACTTCACGACAATCGTGACCGTTACCGTCTTGCTCGCGGACTTGTAGTTAGTGTTGCCCTTGGCCGTGACCTTCACCTGGAACTTGTACGTACCCTTGGGCGTGCCCTTCTTGGCCGTGACCTTGCCCGTCGTCTTGCTCACCGTGAAGTAGCTCTTGGCCTTGGCGGTGGTCCACTTGGTCACGGCGAACGCCTTGGTCCCCTGGGCCTTGGTGACCGTGATTGGCGCCACCGTCTGTGCCCCCGCCTTTACCTTGCTGTAGGCGACCGTCTTGGTCGCGACTGCCACCTTCATGGGGTTGGCAGCCTTGTTCACAACGATCTTGAACGAGACGTTTTTGGATCCGCTCTTGTAGTTGGAGGTCGCCGCGGTGGTGGCTGTCACCTTGACGGTCACGGTGTACGTGCCAGCCTTGGTGCCCTTGGGCACGGTCACGACGCCTGTCGTCTTGTCCACGGCGAACTTCTGGGCCGTGGCATTGGACGAAGCGTTCTTATAGGTGACGGTGCCCTGTGCCTTGCTTACCGTGATGTTGGCAGCGGTCTTCTTGGCCGTGGTTGCGCTATAGGTGACAGAGAGCGAGCTCTTCTTTGCTGCAGCGGTGATGGGATTGCCTGCTTGCTTGATCGTGAAGGTCAAAGCACGCTTGCCCCACCATCTCCCGCTGCCCTTGTTGCCAAGCCCCTCGACGACGACTTGAGCGGTTCCGGCATTCTTGTTCTTCGTGTACGTGACGGTGTAGTCGACGCCTTCTTCAAGGTTGGTGTAGCTGTCACCGCAGAGCTGCGCCGAAACCGTGACGGCAGGGGTGTGCTCCTTGCCGTTGTATGTGATGTCTGGCAACTTCGAGAACGAGACTGAGGGGCTGGACGCTAAGTTGGTGAAGTTGTCACGTTCCCTGACGGCCGTGTCATATGCGGTCTTCGCGATCTGGACTTGCTGGTTGGCGGACGAGAGGCTGCTGTTGGCCTCGTCCAGCTCCTGTTGTGTTGCCTCAAGGGCACCGTTCTGGCCCATTGCGTCAAGCTCGGCCCGCGCCTGCTCATAGTCACTCTTGGCCTCGTTGGCAGCCGAACGCTTGCTGTTGTATGTCGCTCTGGCACTGTCACGCTTGGAGGTGAGCGAGGCGGTTTGGCCCTGGAGCTGGGAGAGCTTTGCCTGTGCTGCGGCGAGAGTGGCCTGCGCGTTGCCGTAGGCGGTCTGCGCGTCCGAAAGCTCCTGCCGCGCGTTGTCGAGCTCGCCCTGGGCGCTGGCGACATCTGCCTGCGCGGCTGCTAGCGCGCTTCTGTGCGCCGCCTTGACGTCCTCGGGGGTGCCCTTCATGCCGGCAGCAATCTGCTGCTGGTAATACGGCTCGAACCACTGTGCACGGAACTGTGCCGTGGAGTAGGTAATGGAGGGGTTGAACTGCGCATAGCCGCTCGTGGTGTGGAACACCTGGCCATGAGCGACGCCATAGCGCGGAGCCTTCGTATGCACGGCAAATCCGGTGGCGGCAGTGGGGTTCTCCCTGTTCAGCGGAAGCTGATCGACGATGTTCATGTAGTGGCCCACGCCGCTCGTAGAGCCATTCTTGAACTCTGCCTTCTCCTCGTCATACCACCCAGTAAAAGGATCGCTGTAGCCCCAGCTCAGGTTTTCGCCCACGTGGTAGGCCTGTGTATGGCCCACATTTGCGTAGCTGACGTCGAGTTGCACCTCTGACACGGCCATCAGGCGGCAGTTGAGTCCGACGTTGGTGTTGAGGGAGTATCCCTCCTCGCTGTTCTCGCGGGCACGGTAGCTGTTGTACTCGTCGATGAAGTCGAGGGCGGTTGCCACGTTGTCGAGGCTCACGGTGTCGTTGCGGTTTGCCCAGTCCACGTTTTTGCTGATGTCTGCATATGTTGCCGCATTGGGGCCGTCAGGTGCCGGGCCTTCGTACTGCTTGTAGCTGTGACCGGTGGAGTTGGCCCCGCTTGTCAGGATGTCGATGGCGCACTGCGCATCCCAATAGGCTGCGCTGCCTGATGCCGAGTTGTCTCGGATGTAGGTGAACAGGCCCAGCGCCGTCCACTCCTGGTGCCCCTCATTTGACTTGGGATCGTCGATCTCTGCGTCAATGTCGGCTTGTGCGCTAGCCTCGCGCGCTTGGGCCGCTGACAGTGCTTGTTCGGCATTTGAGACGCGTTGCTCCGCGGCCGTAACCGCCTCATCCGTCAGGGCTTGCTCGGCTTGCGCGACCTCAGCCTGCGCTGCGGCAACGTCGGTAGCGTTCTTGTCAAGAGCCGACTGAGCCTTGGTGAGATTGGCTTGCGCGGCGCTCGCATCGTCCTCCGCCTGGTCCCAGGCGCCCTTCTTGTCCTTGACGTCCTGCGTCTTTGCGTCAAAGGCTCGTTTGAGCTCGTCATAGGCGTCCTGTGCTGCTGCCTGGCGATCGGATCTCTCATCTTGTATGGCGATGGCGCTCTCATATGCCGCCAAAGCATCTGCGACAGATGCGTTAAGCTCTGTGAGCCGGTTCGCAGAGGGGCTGGCATTGTTTTCACTGGCTTGCGTATCCATCCCAGTTGCAGCGATGACACTGGTGGGAGTGCCTGCCAGTACGAGGGATGCGGAGAGAAGGGCAGTCAAAACACGACGCGCTGATAGTGGCGTGGGCATGGGAACCCCCTAAAACAATCTATAACACTGTCATTAAGTGCGATATTAACATCGGCACGAGCCGTTATGTTGGCCGTTGCGTGCAATGTTTACATCCATATGTGCAACTATTCAGCTCATTGCCAATAAAGCAACTCCGTGGCTCAAGACAATAGGGGTACTGACTCTTGTCTCGTTTCCCGCACGGCGCATCGCGTGTATCATGCTTAGGGTGCTGTGGATCATGCGAGAGGTGGACACGTGGGTTTGCTGGAGCTTCTGTTTGGCGAGGGAGAGGGCGTTCCGGAGACGCCCGAGCGGCCTGCCCCGCTTGCGTTGGACACCCGTCCCTTTATCGTGTATGCGCCGGTCACAGGCACCACGATGCCCATGGCGGACATCCCGGACCCCATCTTTGCCTCTGGTGCGATGGGACATGTCGTGGGCATCAAGCCTCAAGACTCCACCGTCTACGCCCCCCTCACGGGAACCATCACGGTAAGTTCCGGTACGTTGCATGCCGTTGGACTGCGCTCCGATGACGGGATGGAGGTTCTCATACACTTGGGTGTGGATACGGTCAGCATGCTGGGCGAGGGGTTTGTTGGCTACATGAGCCAAGGCGAGCGTGTGAGTGCAGGCGATGCCCTCATCACCATGGACTTAGATCGGATTGCCGCAGCGGGCCACAGCGACGTGGTCATCATGGCGCTCACCAACAGTGCCGAGTTTGAGGTCTCTGACGTGCTGGCGCATGACGGCATGCAGGTGGCGGCGGGGGAGAAGCTCATGGTTTGCAAGCCCCGTGTGGAGCGATAGGAGCATGGCAATGCAGGGTGGATATCAGACGCTGGCAGCTGGCGTCGAGGCAACGGGCGAGTTCGTCGACCGCAGGAGCCGCTTCATCGCGCAGCTCAAGCATGTCTCGTCCGAGGTGGAGGCCGATGCGTTTATCGCCGAGGTTCGTGCCCGCCATCACGACGCGCGCCACAACGTGCCGGCATGGGTGCTGGCCGACGGTCGCGAGCGCTGTTCGGACGACGGGGAGCCCCAGCGCACGAGCGGCATGCCGACGCTGGAGGTGCTGCACGGTGCGGGCCTGGCCGACGTGTGCTGCGTGGTCACGCGCTACTTTGGCGGCACGCTGCTGGGCCCGGGCGGGCTCGTTCGTGCCTACACCGCCGCCACGCAGGAGGCCGTCGCTGCCGCCAAGGCCGAGGGACTGCTCGTGACCATGACCCAGGTGACGAGCGTGACCTGCGTGATCCCCTACAGCGCCTACGGGCGCGTCGAGCGCCTGATCAGCGACTGCGGCGGCAAGGTCAAGGACTCCGTCTTTGCCGAGGACGTGCAGCTCAACTGCGCGTTTCTCTCGGGAGACGAGCAGCGCTTTGTGGCCGCGATGCGCGAGCTCGCGCAGGGCGAGGACCTCTGTCTGGTGGGCGAGCCGACCTTCGCGGAGTTTTAGCGTCCACGGGAGCGGACCGATGGCGACCCGTCCGTCGGCAGGGACGGAACCGGCCCCCTTTGCGTCGCGTCCCCCGGAGCGGACCGGTGGCGACCCGTCCGTCGGCAGGGACGGAACCGGACCCCGTTGCGTCCCCCGGAGCGGACCGGTGGCGACCCGTCCGTCTACGCGCCCAGATGCGCCTACCTCACGCGGGCGAGCGAGCCCATCGGATCCCACGGCGCAAGCACGATTGGCTCCGCGTCGAGGGCGGCCTGCTGCTCGTCGCTCAGGTACTTGCGGTCGACAACAACCTGGTAGACGTACTCGTCGAACCACGGATCGGAGAGGGTGTCAAAGCCGTCGCGCCCATGCTCGGAACCCCAGCTGTTCTCCACCTTCCAGATCACGGGATTGCCGTCGGCGTCCAGGCGCACGCCCTCGAAGACCATGGCGTGGGTCATGAGGCTCTCGCCGTAGTCCAGGCGCTGGGCCTTGTCCAGGCAGCCCTCGATGGGGAAGCCGAACAGCGCGTCCACGTCGAGCGCGGCGGTGTCCATGATGCCCTCCTGGTGCAGGTAGCTCTGGTCCACGTCGCAGCCAAACCAGACGGGCAGGTCGTCGCGCAGCTGCGCGAGGGCGAGGCGCTTGAGCTCGGCGGGCTCCAGGTTGAGGTAGCGAACGGTGCCGTCCTCCTCCACGTTGCCCAGGCGGTCGACGGTAAAGCAGCGGCCAAAGGGCTTGTCGGCAGTCGGGGCGCTGATCAGCGAGACGTACGCGTCGAGGTCCATGCCCACGGTCTCGGCAAAGAACTCCTGCGGGGTGAAGCTTCCCGAGAGCACGACCTTGTCGTCCTTGTCGCGCAGGCGCACCTCAAAGCGCTCGGGCGGCATGCCCAGGCAGGTGGCCAGCAGGCTCCAGACCTCCTCCAGCATGGTCTTGCGCATGGAGGCTAGGTCGTCGGCGCCAACGCCGGCCTCGTGCGACTCGCGCAGGCGACGCGCGCATCCGCGCAGGTAGCGCGTGAGGTACTTGTCCATCTCGCGGGTGTTCTTGGAGTTTGCGGTCTCGGGCATGGCCTCCTTGGGCACCACGCCGTACTTCTTGACCAGGCTGCGGAACATGTCCCACTGCCCGCCGTCGCTGATGGGGTCGCTCAGCAGGTAGCTCACCAGGCGGCCGTCGAGCGGCTCGTCGAGCGTGTCGAGGATGTTGCCCAGAAACCAGTTGCTCTTCTCGAGCTTGTCAAAGAAGAGGGGATAGGACTGCGAGAGCTCGAAGGTCTTGAGGTTGTACTTCTTGATGATGCGGTAGCGCATGGTGTTGAGGCTCGCAAACATCCAGCAGCGGCCGGAGCGCATCTGGTCGGTGCGCTTGCCCTGGCTGACCTCGAGGTCGAAGTCCAGCGAGTTTGCGGCCACGGCCTCCGGCACGCGCGCGGCGGCGCGGATGCCCACGGAGCTCACGGCGTTCTTGGCCACCGAGCAGAGCGGGCTCTCGGCAAATGCCTCGCGCGCATCGGCCAGGTCGGTGGGGGTAATGCAGGTCTTCTCGTCCATGGGGCCTCCAGTCACTCTGAGCGTACGCTCACGTCTTTCTTAAGCCAGATGAGCATAGCACGCCAGCAAATGTGAGCGGACCAAGGGTTTAAAGACTTATACTGGATGCGTTTGCACTCGTTCGAATAATCCCAGCTCAAAGCGCTAGGAGGAACGTATGGCCAAGACCGTGTTGCAAGATGTGTGCTATGAGCCGCCAGCATACGCGCTGCGTGTGCTCGAGGCGCTTGAGGCCGCCGGCTTCGAGGCGTGGATCGTGGGCGGATGGGTGCGCGACGCGCTGCTTGGGCTGCCGCCGCACGACGTGGACATCTGCACGTCGGCCCTCTGGCAGCAGACGGAGGAGACCCTGCGTGCCGCGGGCATTCCGGTGGAGGAGACCGGCACCAAGCACGGTACCGTGACGGCCGTGGTGGACGGCGAGCCGATAGAGGTGACCACCTTCCGCGTGGACGGTGCCTACAGCGACCATCGTCATCCGGACGAGGTGCGCTTTGTGAGCGACGTGCGCGAGGACCTCGCGCGGCGCGACTTTACGGTCAACGCGATGGCCTACCACCCCGAGCGTGGGCTTCTCGACCCCTTTGGCGGGCGAGAGGACCTGGCAGCGGGCCTGATCCGCGCTGTGGGGGACCCGGCGACCCGCTTTGACGAGGACGCGCTGCGCATGTTGCGCGCGGTGCGCTTTGCCTGTCGCATGGGCTTTGCGGTGGAGGGGAAGACCCACGAGGCGCTGGTTGCCGCCGCGCCCGGCCTGGCGGACATCGCGCAGGAGCGTATCGGGCAGGAGATGAACGGCATCGTCGGCACCGGTCGCGTTGGCTGGGCGCTCAGGCACGAGGCCGACGTGCTGTGCGCCGCCGTGCCAGAGCTGAGCGCCATGCGCGGCTTTGACCAGCACAGCTCTTGGCACATCTACGACGTGATGGAGCACACGATCCACGTGTGCAACGCGGTGGAGTGCTTTACCGCGGGCACGGCGTCGCTGCGTCTGAGGTGGGCGGCGCTCCTGCACGACGTGGGCAAGCCGGCCACCTTCACGATGGACGCGCTCGGGCGCGGGCACTTCTACGGACATCCGGTGCTGAGCGCCGAGCAGGCCGAGTTCATCATGAAGCGCATGGGGCTACCTGCGGATTTGATTCGCAGCACGTGCACGCTGGTGCACTACCACGACCATATCGTGCGTCCGACGGCGCGCTCGATGCGGCGCACGCTGGCCGTGATGGAGGAGTCCGACCCCGGCAACGCGCTATCGCTTGCCTTCGAGCTTATGGAGATCAAGCGCGCCGATGCGGTGAGCAAGGCGCCCAAGTGCGCCTGGTACGCGGTGGAGCTCGACGAGATGGACCGCATCCTGCAGGCGGAGGGGCAAAGGGACATGGTGCTGAGCACCAAGGACCTGGCCGTGGACGGGCGCGACGTGCTCGAGGTGCTGGGCGGAAAGCCCGGCCCCGCGATCGGCAGGGTGTTGCACCAGCTGCTGGCGGCCGTTGTGGACGGAGAGGTGGAGAACACCTATGGAGCGCTGCGCGAGGAGCTCTGGAGGAGCTTCTTGGAGAACGAGTAGCGAGCGGAGGGGCAGATCGCTGCCACAAGCTCACTGGTCGATCAGATTTGACGGCTCAGCCCATCGCGTAACAGGGAATCAGATCATCTTTGATGCCGGGCATGTTGCAGGTCGCCGTCATTCCGCGCATAACTAAAACAGGAGCGCCTCCCCGTGGGGAGGCGCTCCAATGTCGGATGCTCTATGGGTAGGGGAGTCGCTGCCCTACGCGCCCCAGACGTCACCCGCAAAGGGAACGAGGTGGTAATCGGGGGTATCGCCGTGCGAGGTACCCGCATCAACGTTGAGGAACGATGCCACAATACCAGTGAAAACCAAGCTCAGAATGAATGCAACCGCTGCCATGATGGCCTCCTTACCTCATCGTGCGTAACACGCACGTAACATTTTCAAGTCGAGTGTAACAGGGTTGCGACCAGCATATTACGTGATTTCGACTACTTCTTTTAGTACTTATTACAGGTTGCTTTTGTTATTAGTGCAGGTTTATATGCCGCGGAGTTATGCCAGTTGGAAGGGGTAAGCGCTCGGCTGAATATGCAGTATCGACCAAAGTTGATGCAAATTGAAAAAAGTGACGATAGGGGCTTGCATTATCAAATGGTTTCACGTATAGTTTCTTCTTGCCTTGAAGCAAGTGGAAACACTGGGACTTCGTCTAACGGTAGGACAACGGATTCTGGTTCCGTCAGTGGGAGTTCGATTCTCTCAGTCCCAGCCATTCTTCAAGGGCATGGCCCGTTCGTCTAGCGGTTTAGGACGCCGCCCTCTCAAGGCGGAGATCACCAGTTCGAATCTGGTACGGGCTACCATGATTTCTTCGCAGGCCCTTCGGGGCCTGTTTTCATTTCTAAACAGAGGGTGACACACTAACTCCCACGGAGTTTGTGTGTCACTGGCGCCGTCTCATCCTCGCCCCTTGCGCTCCTTGGCCATCGCGCGGAGCTTGACGCACGTCGGACAGGTACACATCACCTGCTTGTCCAGCTCACGGAGGTTCTGGATCGTATGAGCGCGCGCCTCCTCGCGGGCGCGGGACTCCTCGGCAGCCTGGGCCCTCATCGCGAGGTGCTCGGAGAGGGTCATGCGCTTTCTGCCAGTTTGACGGGCCATCCTAGAGTCCTTCGAGGTCACACGGGGAAGCGATAACGTTTGGTTTCCCATTCTAGCAAAGCAACAGGTGCATCCCTCAACCGCAAAGCTGCTATGCTGGCCCATGCAACAACCGACCGGCACGGGGAGGTGGCCATGAATCTGGATCCATTCCTTCTCTATCTGATAGCGATAAACGCGGTGGCGTTTCTGGCGTTCGTCATCGACTTTCACATCTGCATGCGCTGGCCCGCGGTCGATGACTCGGCGGCAAATTCTCTCATCATGGACGTCTTTCCGATCGCAGGCGGCGCGCTGGGGATGCTGTTTGCGCTATTCATCATCACGGGGACCGGCCGCGGGCACCGTATGAACAAAGACAACATCTCGTGGTGGTTCTTGGCCATCGTGTGCCTGATCGTGTGGGGGCTCGTGGCGACGGTGCGCTTTGGCCTCGTGACGCTTGACGTGAGCACTGCCGGCCTCACGACGGGGTGGAACCTCGCCAGGCTCAAGGTTCTGGGCATCTTCCTGGCCGTTGTCAACGTGGCCACCTTTGTCGCGTTTGCGTGGGACAAGCACGTGGCGGCCACCGGCAACGACTACCGTCGCCGCTCTCCGGAGGCGCGTCTGCTGGGGCTCAGCCTGATTGGCGGGGCGGTCGGCGGGCTGCTTGCGATGAGCATCGTCCGCCACAAGACCCAGAAGTGGTACTTCGTCTGGGGACTTCCGGTGTTTGTGGCCGTGGACGCGGCGGTCGTGCTCTATGCGCACATGTGCGGGCTTATTTGACCTGATGTTGGGGCCTATGTTCTGTAGCAGGCGCATAATTGGGCGTACTAGCATGTGCCTTGGCACGTGGACTGTCCGTAGGGGCCAGAGGGGAGCGGAACATGGCGTCGTCACCCGAATACCTGGAATACGTGCTTGAGCTGCTCGCGGGTGTGCCCGAGGTCGCCACGCGCAAGATGATGGGGGAGTACCTGCTGTACGCGCGCGGCAAGCTCTTTGGCGGGGTGTACGACGACCGGTTTCTGGTGAAGGTGACGGACGCTTCGCGGGCCGCGCTTGCGATGGAGGAGATCCCGTATGACGGCGCGTCGCCGATGCTGGTGGTGGATGTGGAAGATTCTGATGCCGTCGCGGAAATGGTCGAGGCGATGCTGGCGGAGCTGCCGGATCCGATGAAGAGGCGGAGGTAGCGGACAGCTCTCACAATAAAGTGGCCCTTTAATGCTTTACTACACACCCCTCCGGGTGATTCATGATCCGTCTGTTGATCGAATGAGTCATTCTGAGCTTCTTGTCGCTATCCTGGTTGGGATGCGAGGGGTGATGAAGGAGCTTCCGTTGGTAACAGATTTGCGTGATCGTATACGAAGGATTGAGCTCGAAACTCAAGGCTATGATGCGGAGGCTTTCAGAAGGCATATAGATTCGACTGCCAATGAAGTCGAGCGCGATTATCTTCGGTCTCTGCAAACAGGTTTTATTGATCGTACGGCGTATGCTTCAGCACCATTTGTTCCAAAGCTGCTGTTCAATGATGTCTCTGCTTCGGAGAACGTGCTATCAACACTTGAGCAGGAGTTTCAGCGGTGCGACCACTTTGACGTTGCGGTCGCCTTTGTTACCGACAGCGGCGTCACCGTTCTATTGAAGACTCTTCTCGATCTCGAACGTCGGAATATTTCTGGAAGAGTACTGGTTAGCACCTATTTGAGCTTTAACGACCCCGATGCTCTTGCCAGGCTAAACCGATTCTCGAATATTGAGCTGAAAGCTTACGAGGGTCCTTTGCATACCAAGGGCTACTTATTTGATTCATCGGGCATGCGTACGCTCGTTATTGGCAGCTCGAATCTTACGCAAGAAGCATTGCTGGCGAACTCCGAGTGGAATCTGCTTGTGAGAAGCTATCAGCAGGGTGCCATCTGTGACGCAACTAGAAATGCTTTCGAGAATCTTTGGAATTCTCCAAGCGCAAAGCCGGTTACGGATGAATGGCTTTCTTCATATCGAGCACGTTGGAAGCGTCCGGCATTTCGTAACAGCACTTTCCTCCACGAGACGGGGGAGGATGCTCTGGCATCTTCAAATGCGGAGGAGCAGCCTCACGTTTTCCCCAACAAGATGCAGGCTGAAGCGTTGTCAAATCTGCGAGCCCTGAGGGCTGAAGGAAAAACGCGTGCCTTGCTAATCTCTGCAACGGGCACAGGCAAGACCTATCTCGCTGCTTTTGATGTAGCTGAGGTAAAACCGAAACGCATGCTGTTCGTTGTCCACCGTGAACGAATTGCAAGAGATGCATTAGCGAGCTTCGCTCGAGTGGTGGGTCAGGAGTATAAGCTCGGATTGTACACGGGTAGCGAGCGTGAGCTTGATGCAAATTACCTGTTCTCTACCGTGCAGTCGTTGTCGCGTCATCTTGAAGAGTTTGATCCCAAGACCTTCGACTATGTGGTCTTTGATGAGGCGCATCACGTGGGGGCTGGTAGCTATCAGCGTATAGCTTCTCATTTTGAGCCTCGCTTTATGCTGGGAATGACTGCCACTCCAACCCGCAATGATGAGTTCAACGTCTATGACTTCTTTGACAACAACATTGCGTACCAAATCACTTTGCAGCGCGCGCAAGAAGCGGATATGTTGGCTCCGTTCCACTACTTTGGAATTCACGATCTGCAAGTTGATGGCGAAGAAATCGATGACTATGCCGACTTCGCGCGGCTCACTTCTGATGCGCGTGTTGAGCATGTGATAGAACAGCTCGAGCGATATGACGTGGACAATGTTCGAAGGGGGCTCGTGTTCTGCTCACGAACCGAAGAGGCTCATCGTCTTGCACGTCTATTCTGCGAGCGAGGTTATAGGTCACTAGCACTTGATGGTAGCTCGACTGATCAACAACGCGAAGATGCTATAGAGCGACTCGAATGCGACCGTTCAGAGCGCGACGACTGGCTTGAGTTCATTTTCACCGTCGATATCTTCAACGAAGGTGTTGACATACCCTCCGTAAATCTCATCGTCATGCTTAGGCCCACCGAGTCGGCAATCATCTTTGTGCAACAGCTTGGTCGCGGCCTTAGACTCCATGAAGGCAAAGACTACGTTCTCGTTCTCGATTTCATCGGCAACTATAAGAAGAGTTATCTGATTCCTATCGCACTGTCGGGAGACCGCACCTATAACAAGGACAACCTGCGCAGATTCATACGTGAGGGAAACCGAATAATCCCTGGCTGCTCAACGATCAGTTTTGATGAGGTCTCCGAGCGACGCATCTATCAGCTGATTGATCGAGAAAAGTTTGGGTCCGTGAGGCTAGTCCGCAATGAGTACGTTGCTCTCAAGAACATGCTTGGACGCATTCCGACATTGATGGACTTCTATGAGAATGGTGCTATCGACGTACAGCTCATTTTCTCCAACAATAGACTTGGTTCATATCACGCATTTCTAACTAAATATGAGCGCGAATACGAAACCAAGTTCACTAAAACTCAAGAGCAGATGCTGCGCTTTGTTTCACAGAAACTTGCTTCGGGCAAACGAGTGCAGGATCTCTTGCTGCTTAAGATGCTTCTAGCATCACCGATTGTCTCGCGAGAGGCTTATGAACGCGCAGTTCATGAGGAGCATCAGTCTCTTCCAACAGCCGCTTGCTCAGTGAGGAACGTTTTAAGCTCTGCTTTTCTTACGGGCGGACAAGCTAACACCTTCTCTCTCTGCACTTTCTTGGCTTCCGGGGATCGAGACTTCGAGATTTCGGACACCTTTGCACGTGCTTTGATGGACCCCGAATTCAAGAGTCAGTTAGAGGAGGTCGTGGATTACGGGATCTTTATCCACGGCAAGCGATTCGCGCAGAACTACAGAGACACAAGCCTAGTGCTATATCAGAAATACACCTATGAGGATGTATGCCGAATTCTTGAATGGCACCAAAATGTCAACGGCCAAAACATTGGCGGCTACAAGTACGATGCTGACACGAACACCTTCCCAGTATTTATCAATTACGAGAAGGGCGACGATATTGCCGATAGCATTCGCTATCAGGATAGGTTCGTTACTCCATCACGATTGATCGCAATCTCCAAGCAGCCTCGAAACATGAACTCACCTGAGATCGAGCGCTTGAAGAATGTCGAGAGCAACGGCATGCGCACGCACCTATTTGTTCGCAAGAACAAAAGTGATGCTGAGTCAAAAGAGTTCTACTATCTGGGAGAGATGATGCCAACGGGTCGCTTTACCCCCATCATCATGGCCGGAACCGATAAGCCAGCTGTGGAAATAGAATACGACCTGCTCACGCCTGTTGCTGACGAGCTTTATGACTACATTACCTCTGGATGAGGCGTGACTTACTGTGTAACCGCTGAGCCTAGACCACAGACTGTGCTTTAAGTGCGTCAACGACCAGAACGTCCGCGGGAAGCCAGTCCACTGAGTCGATGTCAGACGGTTCCAGCCAACGAGCGGCCTCGTGCTCCAAAAGGTGTGGCGATCCCTCGGAGATAGTGCATAGGAAGCAGCGCATTTCCAAATGGAATGTGGGGTAGTCCCAGGCCACGTCAACAACGTGGCGCTCAACCTGTATCTCCATGGCGAGTTCTTCGCGTATCTCTCGGATTATGGCCTGTTCGGGAGTTTCATCGCCTTCGATCTTGCCACCGGGAAACTCCCATCCATCTTTGTACTCGCCATAGCCACGTTGAGTGGCAAGGATGCGCCCGTTCTGCTGAATAATGGCTGCGACAACATGGATGGTTTTCATGTAGAACTCCTCGGATGCGATGTGGTCCATGGGATTGTACGCGATCGTACAGGCTGGAAGGACGATCGATAGATTTTGTCCCCGCGTACAGGCTGGAAGGACGATCGATAGATTTTGTCCCCGGAGGTACATATATAAGCGAGTCACATTTAAGAAGGCACACTCTCCCAATCTTTACCGAAGCATTTCCATCAGGTGAGATTACGTGACCGATTTCGCAACCCCCGCCATTCCTCACGTATAGTGGCCAAGTTAGGCTCTCAACATACCCTAGGGGGAATGCGTATGTCGAAGCAAAATCCGAGCGACCTGTCGCTCATCGAGCCCACGCTCGATACCTACGCCGACGTGCCCGGCAGCCTGATCGCCATCCTGCAGGAGACGCAGGAGGCCTACGGCTACCTGCCCATGGACGCCATGGAGTACATCGCCCAGCGAACCGGCACGCCCATCGCCACCATCGTGGGCGTGGCCACCTTCTACGCGCAGTTCCGGCTCGAGCCGGTGGGCAAGCACCTCATCATGCTCTGCCAGGGCACCGCCTGCCACGTCAACGGCTCCGAGCTCATCTCCGCGGCAATCTCCGACGAGCTGGGCATCCACGACGGCGAGACCACGCCCGACGGCCTCTTCTCGCTGGAGCACGTGGCCTGCCTGGGCTGCTGCTCGCTCTCGCCCGTCATGATGATCAACGGCACCACGTACAGCAGCCTCACGCCCGACAAGGCAAAGAAGGTCCTGCGTTCGCTGGCCGCCGAGTCCGCCGAGGGAGGTGCGTCCGCATGAGGCTTATCGTAGGAGAGGGCAGCTGCGGCCTGGCCGCCGGCGCCGGAGCCGTGCACACCCGCCTTCAGGAGCTGCTGGCCGAGGCCAACCCCACGGGCGTCGAGCTGGGCATCACCGGCTGCAACGGCATGTGCTTCCTCGAGCCCATCGTCGACCTCTACGACGACGAAGGCGCACTGCACCGCCTGGTAAAGGTCCAGGCCAAGGATGCCGACAAGATCTACCAGGCCGCAACCACGGGTGACCTCTCGCTCGTTGACGGCCTGCGCATCTCCGCCGAGGACGCCGAGTTCCTGGACAAGCAGACCCGCATCGCCCTGCGCGACTGCGGCATCATCGACCCCGAGAGCATCGAAGACTACCTGGCCCACGGCGGCTACCAGGCCATCACCAAGATCCTCACCACCGGCATGAGCCAGGAGGACGTCATCCACGAGATCGACGTGGCCGGCCTGCGCGGCCGCGGAGGCGCGGGCTTTCCCACGGCCTTCAAGTGGCGTGCCGCCCGCGACGCCAAGCCCGACGAGACCGGCCAGAAGTACCTCATCTGCAACGCGGACGAGGGCGACCCCGGCGCCTTCATGGACCGCGCCGTCATCGAGGGCGACCCGCACAGCCTCATCGAGGGCATGCTCATCGGCGCCTACAGCATCGGTGCGAGCGAGGGCATCGTCTACGTGCGCGCGGAGTACCCGCTGGCCATCATCCGCCTGCGCAAGGCCATCGAGGACGCCACCGCGCGCGGCTACCTGGGCGACAACATCCTGGGCAGCGACTTCAGCTGCACGCTGCGCATCAAGGCCGGCGCGGGTGCCTTCGTCTGCGGCGAGGAGACCGCCCTCATCGAGTCGCTCGAGGGCAAGCGCGGCATGCCGCGCCTCAAGCCGCCCTTCCCGGCGCAGGCCGGCTACTGGCTCAAGCCCTCCAACATCAACAACGTCGAGACCTACGCCAACGTGGCGTGGATCATCGTCAATGGCGGCGCCGCGTACGCCGCCATGGGCACGGAGAACTCCAAAGGCACCAAGGTCTTCGCCCTCTCCGGCAAGATCCGCCGCGGCGGCCTGGTGGAGGTGCCCATGGGCACCACGCTGCGCGAGGTCATCTTTGACATCGGTGGCGGCATCCGCGACAACAAGGAGTTCAAGGCGGTCCAGCTGGGCGGCCCCTCCGGCGGCTGCGTGCCCGCCTCAAAGCTCGACACCATCATCGACTACGCTGAGCTCTCCGCCACGGGCGCCATCATGGGCTCCGGCGGCATGGTCGTCATGGACGAGAGCACCTGCATGGTGGGCATGGCCCGCTTCTTCCTCGACTTCACGGCCAAGGAGAGCTGCGGAAAGTGCGTCCACTGCCGCCTGGGCACCAAACGCATGCTTGAGATTCTTTCCCGCGTGGTGGACGGCAAGGGCGAGGAGGGCGACATCGAGAAGCTCGAGGAGCTCTGCTACGCCATCAAGGACGGCGCGCTCTGCGGCCTGGGCCAGACGGCGCCCAACCCGGTGCTCACCACCATCCGCTACTTCCGCGACGAGTTTGAGGCGCACATCGCCGAGCACCGCTGCCCGGCAGGCGAGTGCCGCGAGCTCATCACCTACTACATCGACCAGGACAAGTGCGTGGGCTGCACGGCCTGCGCGCGGCAGTGCCCGGTGCAGGCCATCTCGGGCGAGCGCAAGAGCCCGCACAAGATCGACCCCACGCTCTGCATCAAGTGCGGCAACTGCAAGACGGCCTGCCGCTTTGGCGCCGTTCAGGTCAGGTAGGAAGGGAGGCACATCATCATGTCCATCAAGTACACCATCGACGGCGTGGAAGTGATCGCGGAGCCTTCCGACACCATTCTCACGTCCGCAACCAGGGCCGGGATCGAGATCCCCACGCTCTGCTTTGACAAGCGTACCGCCATCTATGGCGCCTGCGGCGTCTGCCTCGTGGAGGTGGAGGGCGTGCCCAAGCTGCTGCGCGCCTGCTCCGCCCGTCCGCAGGAGGGCTATGTGGTCCACCTGCACTCCGAGCGCGTCGACCGCGCGCGCAAGACCGCGCTGGAGCTCCTGCTCTCCGACCACACCGGCGACTGCCGTGGGCCCTGCAAGCTCAACTGCCCGGCCATGACCGACTGCCAGAAGTACGTGGGCGAGATCCGCGAGGGCCGCTACAAGGACGCGGTCTCCACCGTGTACGAGGCCTTCCCGCTGCCCGCCTCCATCGGCCGCGTGTGCCCGCACCCCTGCGAGGACGCCTGCCGCCGCAAGATGGTGGAGGAGCCCATCTCCATCGCCTTCCTCAAGGCCTTTGCCGCCGACAAGATCGAGGCCGACGGCGACCCGTACGTGGTGCAGTGCGAGCCCGACACCGGCAAGCGCGTGGCTATCATCGGCGGCGGCCCTGCCGGCCTGACCGCGGCGTACTTCCTGCGCCGCTACGGCCACGCGGTCACCATCTTTGACCAGCAGCCCAAGATGGGCGGCATGCTGCGCTACGGCATCCCCGAGTACCGCCTGCCCAAGGCCGTGCTCGACCGCGAGATCCAGATCATCGCCGACGCCGGTGTTGAGATGGTAAATGGCGTCAAGCTGGGCCGCGACATCCAGTTTGACGCGCTGCGCGCCGAGTACGACGCGGTGCTTCTGGCGATGGGCGCCTGGCGCTCGATGAACATGCGCGTGCCGGGCGAGGACCTCGCCGGCGTGCATGGCGGCATCGACTTTCTCGAGCGTCTGGGCCTGGGCGAGCGTCCCACGCTGGGCGAGCGCGTGGCCGTCTGCGGCGGAGGCAACACCGCCATGGACTGCTGCCGCACCGCCGTGCGCCTGGGCGCCAAGGAGGTCTACGTGGTCTACCGGCGCACGCGTGCCGAGATGCCCGCGGCCGACATCGAGATCGAGGAGGCCGAGGAGGAGGGCGTGACCTTCAAGTTCCTCACCAATCCGATTGAGTTCTATGGCGAGGACGGCCACGTGACCGGCATGAAGCTGCAGGTCATGGAGCTGGGCGAGCCGGACGCCTCTGGTCGCCGCCGCCCCGTGCCCGTGGAGGGCGCAACCGAGGACATCCCCGTGGACGACGTGCTCATGGCCATTGGCCAGGGCGCCGACTGCGCGGGTGCTGTGGCGGAGGAGCTTCTCACCCAGCGCGGCACCATCGCCTGCGACGAGATGACCTTCCGCACGGCCTTCGACAACGTGTTTGCGGCGGGCGACGTGACCAACCGTGGCGCCGGCATTGCCATCCAGGCCATCGCCGAGGCGCAGAAGGCGGCCCTCTGCATCAACAACTTCCTCGAGGGCGACGAGGTGCGCGCGCAGGTGCCGTACTTTGTGACGCAGGAGAAGACTCCCGAGGACTTTGAGGACGAGCCCAAGCAGAAGCGCGAGAAGATGCCGGGCCTCACCCCCGAGGAGCGTCGCGACAACTTTGAGCCGATCTACTTTGGCTTTACCGAGGAGCAGGCGCAGCGCGAGGCGTCGAGGTGCCTGGAGTGCGGCTGCCACGACTACTACGACTGCCGCCTGATCAAGTTTGCCAACCGCTTTAACGTGGAGCCCGAGAGGTTTGCCGGCGAGATGCACGACCGCGAGGACGTGCCGGTTGTGAGCGAGGTCATCGTGCACGACCCGGACAAGTGCGTGCTCTGCGGCCTTTGCTACCGCACCTGCGACCAGGTTGTGGGCAAGACCTTCCTGGGGCTGTACAACCGCGGCTTCTCCACGGTGGTCAACCCCATGGTGCCGGAGGAGGCGCGCACCTTCTGCGCGAGCTGCCTCAAGTGCGTGGAGGCCTGCCCGACGGGAGCCATGCGGAGCTTCCCGGCTGTGGAGCGCGTGACCCAGCTGGTGTAGCGCTTCAGGTGCAAAGGAGTGACGGGGGAGGGCTGCTCGAGAGGGCGGCCCTCCCTTTGCGTGGGGCGTCTGGCAAGAAAACTGCGCACGTGGTGCACTGGATTCTGGGCGCGAGTGCACCAGCCTCGGATTATCTTTCCGCCCCGTTGCCGCGACTGCACCAGCCTCGGATTTTCTTGCCAGCAGGGGCGGGCGCCTGCTGCGCCAGCGCATCGCGTCTGCGGATGGGCGGCGCTCCCGCTCTCCGCATGTGCGCGCAAGTGCCATACAATGGGACGGATGGTGCGGCTACGGGTTTGGGGGCCAACATGGCAGGCATGTTTGAGGGAAGCTTGACCAGGCGGGGCTTTGTCGGTGCGCTTGCCGGGACGCTTGGCGCGTCGCTTTTGGCCGGCTGCTCCAAGAAGCAAGAAGAGAAGCCCGTCGAGGAGTTTCCGGAGGACCTCTCGGGTTCCCTCGAGTACCTGGCCCTTGTCAACAAGCAGCACAAGATTGCCGACGCCTGGCGGGACACCTTCGAGTTTGTCAGCTACACCAACTCCGAAGGCCAGGTCGTCGAGCTGGAGACCAAGGCCAACGACGCGTTTGTCTCGCTCAAGTCCGACCTCGAGTCCGACGGCGTGCACATAGACCTTGCCTCCGCCTTTGTGAGCGTGGACGACCAGCAGAAGCTCATGGACGAGCTCACCGAGGAGCAGGGCGCGGTCTACGCGGAGCATCACATGACGGCTCCGGGCTTCTCCGAGTACCACACGGGCTTGGCGCTAGACCTCTATCCCGTGATTGCCGGCGAGGCCGTGACCGACAAGGCCGAGATGGCTACCCATCCCAAGGTGTGGGAGAAGGTCCATGCAAAGCTCGCCGACCACGGCTTTATCCTGCGTTGCCCCGCCGGCAAGAAGGTCATAACGGGCTATAGCTACGAGCCCTGGCACATCCGCTATGTCGACAGCGCCGAGGTCGCGCACGAGATCATGGACGGCGGGCTCACGCTGGAGGAGTACCTGGACATGGTCGACCCGATGGTCGCCGGTTGCGTGGTGGACTACGGCACGTCCGAGCTCTTTACCGAGGCGGACATGGACGCCGCGCTGGACGCGATTCTCGAGCAGTTTGGCATGTGGAAGGGCTGCGTCATGCGGCGCATCGCCTTTACCGACGACAAGACCTGCACCGACGACCTCGAGTACGTCAACACGCTGCGTGCGGAGGACACCAAGGAGTTTGACCAGGCAATCGTCTTTGTGTCGGACTTCCACTCGCCGGTGGGGGAGGACGCGGTGGACTCCGTGTGGGACGCCGACACCGACTACGACGACTTCTCGTGGCACCTTGGGCGGACGGGCGCGGACGGCGCCTGGCGTCTTCTCACGTGGGGCTACGCGTAGGGCGCGGCGGGCGCGTGGGCAGCTCATGAAGGATTAGCGGACGCGTGCAAGAAAGTTGGAATATCCTCTCGCATTGGCGGATGTGTTCGTGTATGATAAACCTCGCGTTGAGGCCGCAAGCCTCCGCATCACATATGGCCCGTTCGTCTAGCGGTTTAGGACGCCGCCCTCTCAAGGCGGAGATCACCAGTTCGAATCTGGTACGGGCTACCAAACCTTCGCAGGTCAGAGCTTTGTCTCTGGCCTGTTTTGCTATCTCGGTGCATCTCCACCTCCTCTCTGGGGACAAACTGGGGACAACGGAACAAAGAAGTCTCTAGGCCGTCTTCTGCAGCTCTTCGCTCGCCTTAGGCCCAGAGGAGTACAGATTTCCAATAATCTCGGCTACGCGCTCGTCGTTCTCGGGCATCGCATGGGCGTACTGGTCCATGGTCAGCTTGGCCGAAGAGTGGCCCAGGCGGTGCTGGACGGTCTTGAAGTCCATGCCGCTCGCAATGAGGTGCGTCGCGTGCGAGTGACGGATTTCGTGGAAACGCCATCCCTCGAAGCCCTGCTTCTTGGACCAATCACACCACCAGCGGCTGAAGTTGGTGGGCTTCATGATCTCGCCCTTGTCATTGCAGCAGACCGGCGTGTCGTCCGTCTGCTCGAGGCAGAGCACGGCCAGCTCCTCCTGCTGGAACGCCTTCCAGCGCGCGAGGTGGCTTACCGTCTCGTCGTCGATCTTGAGCACGCGCTTCCCGGCCTCGCTCTTGGGGTCCTTGACCTCGCTGTAGACCGTGACCGAGTGGGCAACGCGAATGGTGCCCCGCTTGAGGTCGACGTACTTCCACGTGAGGCCGACGACCTCGCCGCGACGAAGGCCCGTGGCCATCGCGATGCGGACCGCCATCACGCGGCTAATCAGGGACATACCGCGAAGGTAGCTGCGCTCGGACGTGTCGCCGCGCCTCTGCTGGCGCTCCTCAATCTGGTTGCGGTTGGAGTACGCCTCCTCCTCCGCCTCGTTAACCTTGGCGAGGAGGTCCTGAGCCTGCTCCGTCGTGAGCGAGCGACGGTCGACAGGGTCGACCTTGGGGGCCTCCACCTTGGCGGCTGGGTTGCGAAGGATGATGTCGTAGTCCATCGCCTTGCCTAGGATCTGCTTGAGAAGCTTGTGGTACATGTTCATCGTGGTGCCCGAGCACTTGCCGCGCGCCTCGACCTTCTGCTCACGGATGCGGGCGTAGACCGTCTCGATGGTCTGCGGCGCGATGTCGCGCAGACGTACGCTTCCCAGATGCTCGCAGAGGTCGCGGACCATGGTCTCCTCGCGCTTCAGGCGGGTCTTGGTGACTGCTTCGGCCGCCACGCGGTTCTTGTGCCACTGGTTGGCGAAGTCGCCGAACGTGGTGTTGGCCGCGTTGGGGGTGAGCCCGTTCCTGAAGTCCTCCAGGAGCTGGTTGCGCACCTTGCAGGCGTCGGACTTGGTGCCACGCACGTTGCGCTGGGCCTTCAGACGCTTGCCGGTGAGCGGGTCGGTGCCGAAGGACACGGCAACGCGCCAGTGCTTGGGGCTGTAGCTCTTGCCGTTGGGCTGCTTGATCTCCGTTATGCTTCCGTCTCCTTGTGCCATAGCTTTTTCGCAAAAAAACGGGCGCCGTGGGAAGGCGCCCGTCTGCGGGGAAGTCGTTCTTTGGCTTCCTTGGGGATTACCCAATCAGTGCCTGGGCAATGAGGAGCAGGGCGTTCAGCACGATGGTGGCGCCCAGCAGCGGGTTGATGAACTTGAGCCAACGGCTGAAGGGGACGTCAACCATGGCAAGGCTCGCCAGGATCAGGCCGGTCGGGGTGATGTAGGAGATGAGGCCCTGACCGTAGTTGTAGGCGGCGATGATAGCCGGCTTGGAAACGCCCACCGCGTCACCCAACGGTGCCATGATGGGGATGGAGAGCACGGCCAGGCCCGAGGAGGAGTTGATGAAGAAGCCCAGGATGATGTAGACGACGAGCATCATCACGATGAACAGCACAGGGCTCATGCCGGCCACGAGGTTCGAGAAGAAGTACAGGATCGTGTCGGAGATGAGTCCGTCCTCCAGCAGCATGTTGACCGCGCGGGCCACGCCGATGACGAGCGCCACGCTCATGAGGTCACCGGCACCACCGATGAACTGGTCCATGAAGGTCTCCTCCTCGAGCCCGGAGACGAAGGCCAGCACGATGGCGCAGGCGAGGAACACCGAGGTCATGGTGTCGAACCACCACAGGTAGCGCACGATGCCGTACACCAGCACCACGAACGCCAGGCCGAAGGCACCGAGCGAGAGCTTCATGTGCAGGTCAAACGCGGGGGCCTCGCCCTGGCTGCCCCACTTCTCCTCGATCTTGTCCTTGAAGTCGTAGCAGACCGACTGGGACGGATCCAGACGCACCTTGTGCGCATAGCGCAGCACGTAGGCAAGGGCCATGGCGGTGCCGATGCCCAGCGCGATGAAGCGCCAGCTCATCTGCTCGGACATGGCGATGCCGGCGGCCTTGGTGGCCACACCGATGGCGAACGGGTTCACCGTCGAGTACATGGTGCCCACAGAGGAACCCACGAAGATGACCGCGATGCAGGTCATGGCGTCATATCCCGCAGCGATGAAGACAGGCATCAGGATGGGGTAGAGGGCGATGGTCTCCTCGCAGAGGCCGAAGGTCGTGCCGCCTGCCACCATGAGCAGCGAGAGGATGATGATCAGCAGGTACTCCTTGCCGCGCGTCAGGCGCGAGAGGGCCGCCACGCCCGCCGCGAGCGCCCCCATGTAGTTGAGCACGCCGATGCAGCCGCCAAGGATGAAGACGAACAGGATGATGTCGATGGTGTCATAGACGCCACGAATGGGCGAAAGCAAAAACTCCAGCGGACCCTGCGGGTTCTGTGCCACACGCTGGTAGGTGCCAGGCACGGCGACGGGCTTGGAGATGGAGCCGTCGAGGTAGCTCTCGATCTTACCAGAAACGCCCAGCTCGTCGAGGGTGGCCTGCGTGGCTTCCTTGGTCTCGACGCTGCCATCGGGGTTGGTGATGGTCAGGACGCCGGCATCCTCGTCATAGAGGAGCTTGGAATACTCGCCTGCCGGCACGATGTAGGTGAGGGCAGCGGCGAACAGCATCACGATGAACAGCACCGTGATAGCCGTGGGGAAGTGGAGCTTGCGCTTCTTGGGCTCGCTGGCCTTTAGCTCTGGCTCCTCTTCGGTCATGGTTGCTTCAGACACGATCTTTCCTTTCCCTGTTGCATTGAAAGCCGGGGTGGCATGGTCGCCGCTCCGGCGCATTGCCTACTTGTGCTCGGCGTAGACCTTGACGAGCTCGACCAGGGCGCCGGTGGCGGCGTTGATGCCCTCCACCGTGGCGTGCTCGTAGGGGCCGTGGTAGCCGTCGCCACCGGTGCCCAGGTTGGGGCAGGGGAGACCGCGGAACGAGAGCTGGCAGCCGTCGGTGCCGCCACGGATGGGCGTCACCTTCCACGGCAGGTCGACGCGCTCGCAGGCCTCCTTGGCGTACTCGATGGTGTACGGGCAGCCCTCGATGACGCGCTCCATGTTCTGGTACTCGTCCTTGATGGTGAGCTGCACGGTGCCGGCGCCCCAGCGCTCGTTGAGCACCTTCTCGATGTGGCGCAGCGTTGCCTTGCGCGCCTCGAAGGAGGCGGCGTCAAAGTCGCGCACGATGTAGACCGACTCGGTTGCGGTCTCGTCACCGTTGATGGAGCAAAGGTGGTAGAAGCCCTCCCAGCCCTCGGTGTAGCGCGGCGTCTCGCAGCCGGGCAGCATGTTGTTGATCTCGCAGGCAACCAGTGAGGCGTTGACCATGATGTCCTTGGCGGAACCCGGATGTACGCTGACGCCTGTTATCTTGAACGTTGCCTCGCAGGCGTTGAAATTTTGATACTGGATCTCGCCTTCGGCGTCACCGTCCATGGTGTAGGCCACATCGGCGTCGAAGCCCTCGACATCGAAGTACGAGGCGCCGGTGCCAATCTCCTCGTCGGGCGTGAAGGCGATGCGCAGCGCGCCGTGCGGGATGTTCTGGGTGAGGATGCGCTCAAGGGCGCTCATGATCTCGGCGATGCCGGCCTTGTCGTCCACGCCCAGGATGGTGGTGCCGTCAGAGGTGAGCAGCGTGCGGCCAGCCAGCTTCTTCAGGCGCGGGAAGTCGCTCACGGAGAGTACGCGTCCGCTGTTGCCCAGGGGCAGGTCACAACCGTCGTAGTTCTCGTGCAGGCAAGGGGTGATGTCGTGGTCGCAGAACTGCGAGACGGTGTCCATGTGGGCGATGAGGCCAAGCTTCTTGGCGCCCTCGTATCCTGAGGTTGCAGGAATCTTTGCATAGACGAAGCAGGTGTCGGTGACGGTTACGTCGTCTACGCCCAGCTCCCTCAGCTCGTCGGCCAGCTTGTTGGCAAGCGCAAACTCGCCGTCTGAGCTGGGACACACCGTGTCGTTGTTCTCGTCGCTGGGCGTGCGTACCACGAGGTAGCCCAGCAAGCGCTCGAGCGCTTCCATGTGAATCCTCCCGTTCTTTGGGCGGCTCGCGCCACCCCACATTGGGTAAAGGCAAAACAATTGATGCCCGTAAAAACAATTGATGCCCGTAACAAATACGTAATAGTAACAAAATCTGCGCGAAATATAAATATATTTTGCGAATGACATAAATGTTTATCTGAATGTGGCTTGTGAGCGCGATTGTGTCCTCTAGTTGCCCTCGGTGCAGGTTGGAGCGGCATGAGTTTTACCTGCGGAAACCCGTTCTGGATGCAAGGGAATTGCATAGGGGATTTCTGAGGGGATTTTGGCCGGTACCCGCTGGTCCCATGGAGTCCCATGCAGGACCCCTGAGCTGGGGAAAGTCGCTCAGGGACCCTGCGAGGGAGACCCCTGGTTTTCCTCTCAAGGCAGAGATCACCAATTCGAATCTGGTACGGGCTACCAAACATCCGCAGGCCCTCCGGGGCCTTTTTTCGTATGTGGGCTCCTCGCCGACGAATGCTCGTTCGCCAGCGACCTGTCCCGAGAAGTGCGCACTTTTGGTTTCCTGCCGGTGTGCTAACAGCTCCGTCCTCGTGACACAGCTCGCCTCCGTCAAACCTAAGCTCGCAGGCCCGCAGTCGTCAGTCCGTCTCCGACGCCATCATGACGACGTACCTGCCCATGCGCCTGTCGTACACGCTCCAGCACGCCGCGCCCCACCACTCGTGTCCATCGTCAAAGAGGTTGGACCAGTCCGTGGTCCACTCGTACACTTCCAGCCAGTTGGTTCCCTCTGGGAACAGCGCGGAGTTGACCTTGCGAAAGTCGTCCGGCCCGTACCCCGAGGGGTGCGGGGTCACCCAGAACGCATACCAGTACGGAATCTGCTCGCCCTTCAGGGGGTCTGGCAGCTTGCAGTCGTAGTGCCTCTGGCCGGCGCGGTCCGTCCGCAGAATCTCCGGCACGTGGAGCAAGGTGTCCGCGTCAATCTGATGGCCCTGCGCCTTCCCGATATCCAGGCTCCACGGGAACGGCTCGTCATGGGCCTTCCCGCCATACGCGAGCTCATCCCGTAGCTGCGTATCGATATACCGCTCGATCACCTTGAGTGTCGCAAACAGCACGGCATCCTTATGCGAGCGATATCCCTGGTGGGGCGTGTCGTCTTCGATGAGGCAGTAGTCGACCCCGCGTCGCGGGTAGTGCTCCAGCAGCTCGTAAAAGGGATCATGTAACAGCTCGCGCATATGCTCACCTGCACCTTTGGTTGGCCATGTCCAGCCCGTACTCCCACGCCTGCTTTGCCTGCGCGGCATCCCGCACGGCGGCGTAGAACTCACCGTAGTCCTCGGAGCGCTTCGTGTACACGAAGAAGTATATCTCCGCGTCCCTGTGGAAGACGCACTGCGTGGGGTCGGTCAAGTCGTAGTGTGCGACGATCACCGTGACATCGGCCCTCACCGTCATGGAGCTCGAGCGCTTGCAGTCCTCCGAGAAGTGCGCACTTTTGGTTTCGCGCCGTGTGACCGTCTCATCTGTGTAACGCTTTGTCACATGCGGCGATTCCGAGCGCTACACTTATCAGCTATCGAACGAGGCCAGTGAGGGGAGGCTCATGAAGGCGCAAGACCTGCGAACATGCCTTGTGCTGGCCGCCCCGGTCATGCTGGCGTATGTCTCCATCGGCATTCCCTGCGGCGTCATCGAGGCGCAGGCGGGCCTCACGCCGCTCATGGCGCTCCTCCTTTCTGCCACGTATTATTCTGGGGCGGGGCAGTTCATGGTGGGCGGGATGTGGCTCTCGGGCATACCGGTCGTCTCCATCCTCCTGAGCGTGTCCCTCGTGACGACTCGCCAGCTGCTCTACTCGGCCGCCTTCGCTCCGTATCTGGGGGCCGAGCGTCGGGGCAAGTCCCTGGCGTTTGCGGCGCTGGTGACCGACGAGACCTTTGGCGTCAACCTCAGCCAGTTCTCGGCGCGCGAAGGTTGGGACCTCGCCCATGCGCAGGCGGTCAACGTGGTGTGCATGCTCTCGTGGGCGCTTGCCAACTACCTGGGCGCGGCGCTGGGCACGGTGCTTGAGCTGCCAACCGACGTGATGTCATTTGGCATGACGGCCATCTTCATCTGCCTGCTGGTGAGCCAGCTTACCGACGGTGTGACGGGCTTTGCTGCAGCGGTCGCCGCCTCGACGGTCGCGCTATGCAAGCTGCTGGGCTTTGATGGCGCTGCGGTGTTTGTCGGCGCACTGGCGGGCGTGGCGTCTGGCGTCGTTGTGGGGGAGGTGCATGCCCGATGAGCAGGGAGACGTTTCTGGGTCTATGGCTTTCGCTGCTCGCGGTGATGCTGACGTGTCGCTGCCTCCCGCTGCTGCTCCTTCGCGGGAGGGAGCTCCCCGAGCGCGTGGAACGGGCGCTCTCGCTCATCCCCGCTGCCGCATTTGCGGCTCTGGTGGCAAACGATCTCGTTAAGCCGGACGTTTACGCCGCCAATCCGACTGCCGCGCTGCCGGTCGCGCTCGCGTCGGCGGTGGTGCTGGTGGTCGCGCGAAAGAGTGGCTCCCTACTGTGGTGTGCGATATCGGGCATGGCGGCATATGCCCTGCTCGGTGTACTTCTGTGACACACTTACTCCGTGGGAGTTTGTGTGTCACATGTGCTCCTCGCCCCAGGTGCACAGCTGGTCGAGCACGACCATCAGCGAGTCTCCCAGCGGCGTAAGCGAGTACTCCACCCGCGGCGGCACCTGCTGGTACGCACGCCGCGCGACAAGCCCGTCCGCCTCGAGCTCCTTGAGGTTTGCCGAGAGCGTCCGGTCGGTGACGTTGCCCAGGTAGCGGCGCATCTCGTTGAACCGCACCGGCTGGTACTCCATCAGGCAATAGAGGATGGGCATCTTGTGCTTGCCCTGGATGAGCGACAGCGTGTAGCTGTACCCGGTGCCCTCAAAGCTCTGGCCCTCGATTGTGCGCGCATCCGCCATGCCGTGCCCCTAACGCTATCTTCAAAGACAGTACTAGCATTCACTCTAGCGCAGCAGCATACTCCTGTTGAGGCGCATTTCAACGAGAAGCTCGATCGAAAGGGTGGTAGACATGGCATTCAAGAACCTTGGCAGCGCGGGCGAGCTGTTCCCGCAGTCGGTGTTCATCATTGCGAGCTATGGCGAGGACGGCACGCCCAACGCCATGAACGCGGCGTGGGCCGGCGAGTGCAGCCGCCACGAGATCTGCTTCAACATCGGCGACCACAAGACCACGGCCAACATCGTCAAGCGCGGCGCCTTTACCGTGTCGCCGGCCGACGCGGCGCACGTGGTGGAGGCCGACTACTTTGGCATCGCAACCGGCAACAAGGTGGACAAGGCGGCCGCGTCGGGCATGACCTTCACCAAGTCCGAGTTCGTGGACGCGCCGGTGATCGAGGAGTTCCCCCTCACCATGGAGTGCGAGGTGACGGCGGTCGAGGGCGACGAGCATGGCGCGCGCATCGTGGGCCGCGTGGTCAACACCCGCGTGAGCGAGTCGGTGCTGGACGACGAGGGCCGCGTGGACTTTGGCAAGATGCGCCCGATCGTCTACGACAGCACGCGCCGCATCTACCGCGTGGTGGGCGAGGAGGTCGGCGGTGCCTGGAACGCAGGCATGTCGCTCATGTAAGCCTCGCTCTTGCCGGGTGACACACTAACTCCGTGGGAGCTGGTGTGTCACCCGGTTACCAGACCCTGATTGTCTGCCTGTCCCGCAGCTCCATGCAGCGCTTTGTCAGGTTTATCCAGCTCGCGCACCGGTCCAGCACGAGCGAGTCGGAGGATATGACGTGCTCCTTGCCAAAGAGGGAGCGGTCAACTCCGCCCTGGACGCGCACGTCAAGCGAGAAGGAATAAGCGCTGCCCACGTCCTCGAGCAGTCCCCTGAGGCGGCCCGAGTTGGAAACGGGCTGGTCAAGCAGGATGTTTACCGCCTGTACCCCCGCGTCCTGCAGCACGTCAAAGAGCAGCCGTGCGGCATCGGTTGTCTCCGGGATGAGCCGATAGGTGCCGCGAAGCGAGGCCAGGTCGCGGATTGCGCCATCCATGGAGGACAACAGCGTCGAGTCGACCAGCATGACCTCGAGCGTGATGATCGTGTTGAGCCCGTCAATCCACACCTTCGAGCTACCGATCTGCTCGATGGGCACCTCCTTGGCACGACGGCCTGCTAGCTGATCGTTCGTCGCAACCGACCTCATGATGGCGATGCGCTGGCGTTCCGACAGCTGAAAATGGTCTCCCACGAAGGTGGATGCCTGCTTGAGGTCATAGCCGTTGTCGATGAGGTACTTGACGTGCTGGGAGGCCTTCCTCAGGGTCTCGAGTGCCGTAGGGGAGAAGTACCGCTCGTCCTTGGGCACAAAACCGCGCTTTGCCTGCATGTGGCTGTGCTCCTCTCCGCTGGGATCTCTGTGACAGTATGCACCAAACGCGATAGCGAGGTGGTTTGCGCAAGCGTATCGCCCGCACCCTGCTATGCTCACCAAGAGCATGGCTTCATGCAGCAAGAGGGGAGTGGTCGTGGACGCAACGCTGTGGGTTCTGGGAAGTGCCGGATGGATGCCCCGGGCGGGGCGGGAGACCAGCTGCTTTCTGCTGGAGACGCCGGAGCAGCTGATCATGCTCGACGCAGGCACGGGCGTCGCGAACCTCAATCTTGCCGCCGCGGCGCTCGAGCGCCACGACCGCCTAACCGTGCTTCTCTCGCACTACCACCTCGACCACGTGGTCGGTCTGATGTACCTCAAGAGATTCGCCGCGGACAAGCGCGTGGACGTGTATGGGCCAGGCAGGCCCGTGTATCCAAAGACGACCCAGGAGTACGCTGCCGATCTTCTCCAGGACGCCCTGTACTCCTCGGGTTCCTTTGGGTTTGCGTGCGAGGTACACTACCACGACTACGGCGGGCAGGACTTTGCGGTGGGCGACCTGCCGGTTGCGGTCAGGGCCCAGAGCCACTCGGCTCCCTCCTTCGAGCTGCGCCTGGGAGACCTCGTGACGTATGCCACCGACACGAGCTTTGACCCCACGGCCTGGGAGGACTGTTCTCCCTCCAAGGTGCTTTTGCACGAGTGCTGGCAGATCGGTGCGGGCGACCCACGGCATTCGAGTGCCGAGGCGCTTGCGGCGGGGCTTCCGCGCGAGCGCTTTGGCAGGGTGCTGCTCATCCACCACAACCCCGCATGGAGCGACACCGAGCGGGCGGAGGTCGAGCGGACGGTGGCGCAGCATGGTATCGAGCTGGCACGTGATGGGATGACAATCGAGTTGTAGCGTGCCTGCCGACCGTCAGCAATCATTGGGGACGGTTCCACAATGTGTAATCGCGCGCCGAAGGGGGAACAATCACCTAGCTCTTATAAACGACACGACAGGCAGGTTTTTATGAAACGTGTCATGCAATGGCTGGCGTCCACGCTGGGCACGCTGCTTTGCTTTGTGGTCTTGCTGGCCTACCTTGCCAACGGGGGCACACTGCCGATTGATGGCGCGCAGGCCCCCTCCACCCCCGATGCACAAGTCGAGCAGGCCGCCACGCCGCAACCGACATCGCGCGAGGACGACTGCCGTACCACCTACGAGATCTTCGTCTCGTCGTTTTGCGACTCGAACGGTGATGGCATAGGAGACCTGAACGGCGTACGCCAGAAGCTGGACTACGTGGCTGACCTCGGCTTTGACCAGATCTGGCTCACGCCCGTGCACCCCTCGGCCACCTACCACAAGTATGACGTGGATGACTACCTCTCCATCGACCCCAGCTTTGGCACCATGGCGGACTACGAGGCCCTCCTGCAGGAGTGCCACGCCCGTGGCATCCGCGTGCTCATGGACCTCGTGCTCAACCACACCTCCGACACGCATCCGTGGTTTGTGGCCGCCGCGGACTACCTGCGCACGCTCCCGCCCGACAAGGAGCCGGTGTTTGAGGAGTGCCCGTACGTCTGGTACTACACCTTCTCGCGCGAGCCCTACGAGGGCTTTGTCCCGCTGGAGGGGACGCGGTGGTACTACGAGGCACGGTTCTGGTCGGAGATGCCGGACCTCAACCTGGGCAATGACGTGGTGCGCGCGGAGGTTGCGGACATCCTCAAGTTTTGGCTGGACAAGGGCGTGGACGGGTTTCGCCTGGACGCCGTCACCTCGTACGTGACGGACAGCCCGGAGGCAAACGCCGAGTTTCTGCGGTTTTTGGCAGACACCTGCCGAGGCATCAACTCCGACTGCTATCTGGTGGGGGAGGCCTGGACGGACCAGCGGGCCATCGCCAGGCTCTACTCCAGCGGCATCGACTCGCTCTTTGACTTCCCCTTTGCGGGGCCTGATGGCGTGATCGCGTCGGTTGCGAGCGGCAGGCGGGCGGCTTCGGAGTACGTGCGGGCGATGGTTGACGCCGAGCGCGCGTACGCTGCGTCCAACTCCGCCTTTGTGAGCGCCCCGTTCTACACCAACCACGACACAGCGAGAAGCGCCAGCTACTATCCCTCAGATGACGGGCGCGTGACCAAGATGGCCTACGCCATGAGCCTGCTTATGCCAGGCGACTCCTTTGTCTACTACGGCGAGGAGCTGGGCATGGAGGGCTCGGGCAAGGACGAGAACAAGCGCGCCCCCATGTACTGGAGCGATGACGCGACGGCACAGGGGATGTGCGCAGCCCCAGACGGCATGGACGCCATAACGATGAGGTTCCCCTCGCTCGAGGAGCAGATGACCGACGAGCAGTCGCTCTGGAGCTGGTTCAAGCAGGTCATTGCCGTGCGAAAGGCTTACCCGGCGATTGCGCGCGGCAGGACCGAGACGGTTGATGGCGTGAGCGACGAGGGTGTGGCTGCTTTTGTCAGGAAAAGCGACGGTGAGCAGACCGTGCTCGTGGTGATGAACCTGCGCGACCAGCCGGCGGAGAAGGACCTGTCAGTGGTCTCGGGCGAGCTGGCGCTGGCCGATGGGCTTGCGACCGATAGCTCCACCGTCGCGTATGTAGACGGCTTGCTGAGCCTTCCCGCTTACAGCATTGCCGTGCTGACGGTGGCGGGGGCGTAGCGGCGCCTCACCCAGACGCCACTGGTCCGTCGCCACGGACGAAACGAGCCTCCGTTGTGTCCACCGGAACGGACCAGTGTCGCGACACCTCCGAGCTATCCCTCGGCAGGCAGCTTGACCGTGATGTTGCTGAACTCCGCGCCACACCCGTCGGCAAACACGCCGATGTGCGCGCCGCCCGTGGAACGGCCAATGCGGGTGCTCAGGGCCTTGGTGTCGTCGATGTAGGTGACGACGATCTCGTTCTCGCACACCATCGTGATGTGATGGGTCTCGCTCGAGGAGAAGTCGAACGTGGTGTACACCATCGGGTCCATCTTCGCCAGGTCCGCGATCTGGTAGCCCTCGTAGTGGAGGTTTCCGCGTCCGGCGTCGAGGCAGAGCGCGGTGTTATTCTCGTCGGACTCGCTGCCGCCAAAGGCGAATCCCGCGCGACCGCCCTGGTCAAGTTTGACGTCGCACTCCAGGATCATCGTCGGCGGGCGCGTGCCCATGTCCGCGAGCGCGTAGCCGTCGCCCTTTGCCTTGAGGGTGATGTTGTTGTCCTTGATCTTGACGCTGCCCTCCTTCTTGACGGCCTGGAAGGGCTTGTCCTGCGTAAACTTGGTCGCGAAGGTCTCAGGCGCTCGCACGCCCAGGGTTCCGTCGTCCTTCTGCACGAGCTCGTGGTTGAGCATGTTGCCTGCCCACTGGTAGATGCCGGAGTCATCGGTGAGGCCGGCGCGCCCGATCCATCCGCAGAGGTACCGCGTGCCGCCCAGCTCGGCGGTCTTGGCCGCATAGAAGACGAAGCCCGTGCCGTCGAGCACGTTGTCCCGCGGTGCCTCGAAGGGGCCGTCGATCGAGTCCGCTACGGCGTAGTAGGTCACGCAGTCCCAGCTATAGGTGAGGTAGTACTTGTCGCCCATCTTGAAGAGATCCGGGCACTCGAGCATGTACTGCTCCATGGGAGCGTAGATCGGGCCCTCAAAGTCCCACTTCTTGAGGTCCTTGGAGGTGTACTTCGCCACCACGCCACCCTCCTCCAGGCTCTGCGCGGCGATGAGCAGCCAGTAGCACTGGTCCTCGTCGACCCAGAAGACCTCGGGGTCGCGGAAGTCGTCGGTGGAGTAGCCCTCCGGGGCAAAGAACGTGTCCTCGGGGATCTTGGTCCAGGTCTCCCGGTCGGTGCTCGTGGCGTGCATGACGCACTCCTTGCCTTTCCCGTCGTTGCCGGCATCGTTGTGACCGGTATAGAAGAGGTGGTAGAGCCCGTCTTGGTCCTGCAGCACCGAGCCCGTGCCGATGGCCGGGTCGGGGTCTGACATCAGGCCGAAGTCAAGGACCTTGCCGTGGTCCTCGTACGAGCAGAGGTCAGTGGTCGAGTACTTGTAGATGGGGTGGTAACCTTGGCCGTTGTGGTCGGTGTCGTAGAGGTAGTAGAGCTCGAGGGTTCCGTCCTCGGTCACAAAGGGCATCGTGTCGCCCACGTAGGCGTCTGCGGGAGCCGGGTAGAGCGAGTAGTCGACGGGCTCGTAGGGCTCATCGGGCAGCGTGCCCGCGACACCGCCGCATGCGGCGAGGAGAAGGACGAGGGCCAGAGCCGGGATGATCCAGAGATGGCGCTTGCGCATGATGCATACCTCCGAGTTGGCAACGGTTCCCCTTCATTTTTCGGGCATCGCGCCGTGGCAGTATGCACGCAGCTGCAAAAGGTAGCATTAGAACGGTATACGTGTGCATATGCAAATCTATCTGCAAAACCAAATGTGCAAAGTACAAGTGTTGATATGACAAAAGCGCCTGAGCCACCCGTGTAAGACGCGGTGTGCGGCGGTCAGAACCCTTCGTAGGGCGAGCGTGCGCGGTCGAGATAGGCTAAAAAGCCCCGCACCATCGCCTGGTAGTCCTCCACGAGCTCGTCGCGCGAGACGTCACGCAGCGCCTTGGCCCACGGTCCGCTGCGCAGCACCAGCTCGGCTGGCGGCTCGCACATCACTACGCGAGAGCTCACCGGCGTGAGCCACCGGTAGAAGGTGAAGCACTGCGGCACCGTGAGCAGCGTGAGCGCGGAGGAGAGCGGCTCGCCTGGCACGCCCTCATGCTGCGAGAAGCGCAGCCCGAAGCCGAAGCGGTCGAAGAGCACGTTGGTCGCGTCCGAGCGCACGCGGAAGAAGATCCGCCGCTGCGGGCCGCTCACCATGTCGAAGTTCTCTGCCATCCGCCGGTGCGCGCTGCGCCTGAGGTCGTAGACCTTGCGGCTGCGGTCCGCGTCCTGCTCGGACATACGCACGTCCAGCATGCGGTCCGCGCGGCTCACCATCACCTCGATGCCGTGGCGCCACGGCTCGGGCGTGAAGGTCTCCACGTAGTAGTTGTTCTCCGAGAAGTACAGCGCGATGGGCGTCTCCACGCGAAGCGGGCTGCCGGTGTCGCCGTCAAGCGGGTGCGCGCGGCCGCCAAAGTCCGAGTAGGTGTACGTGAACTCGATCTTCTTGCCCAGGCGCAGGGCGCGGGTCACGGTGTCGATGGTCTCGAACACCTGCTGGTAGTCCTTGCGCACGCGCTGGTCGACGTGCACCTGGCCGGCGAGGTCGTCCTCCTGATGGCGGCTCACCAGCTCGAAGAGGTCCTCCTGCAGCTGGGCGCTTTGCCCCACCGTCAGAAAGCGCGACGCCTGCACCGCGTTGAGCATCATGCGCACTTTTGCGGGTGTGAGCTCGGTGCGCTCACACCAGTAGCCCCGCGGCGTCACGTGAACGTGCAGGTCAGGGTAGCCGCACTCGGCGATGGCATGCACGTCGGCGGCGAGGGTGTTCTCGGATGGCACCGCATCGGGCCCAAAGCGCTCGCACAGGATCTTGCGCAGGTCCGTGTTGGAGAGCAGGTGGTCTGCGTCGGTGAGCGCGCGCAGGATGGCCATCACGCAGAGCAGCCGCTCGCGGGCGTTGGTACAGCGCAGGTCGTCGGGCAGAAGCGTTGCGAGGTCTGCCGCATCCTTTTGCGTGATTGCCATGCGTTGCTCCCTTCGCTGGTTGGCGTGTTGCCATGTACCTCAGAAACTTGAGGTGATACTACCGCATTGGAGCTTTGCTTGCACTTGCGTCCATCGTATAGTCTTTACTGACGACGAGAGGAGGTGCGCCATGTTTGAGATCGAGGGGTCCTATGCCACCGCAAAGTGCTTCGCCACGCAGGTGGAGGAGGCCGCGATCGAGCAGATCCGCACCATGTGCGACACTCCCTTCACCGAGGGGTGCAGCGTGCGCATCATGCCCGACGTGCACGCCGGAAAGGGCTGCACCATCGGCACGACCATGACCATCCGCGACAAGGTGGTGCCCAACGTGGTGGGCGTCGACATCGGCTGTGGCATGTACACGGTCAAGCTGGAGGCAGACGAGCTTGACCTGGCTCTGGTCGACAAGGCATGCCATACCGTGCCGAGCGGCTTCTCGGTGTGGGAGGGGCGCCGCAAGCGCTTCGACCTCACGCAGCTCACGTGCTTCCGCGAGCTCAAGGACACCGTCCGCGTGGAGCGCTCCATTGGCACCCTGGGCGGCGGAAACCACTTCATCGAGGTGGACCGCGCGTCCGACGGCACCTACTACCTGGTCATCCACTCTGGCAGCCGCAACCTGGGCACGCAGGTCGCGTCGTTCTACCAGCGCCTCGCCGTCGACATGCACAGCGGCATGCGCGAGTACTACGAGGAGCGCGACCGCATCATCGCCCAGATGAAGGCGGAGGGTCGCCGCAAGGAGATCCAAGGGGTCCTGCGCCAGCTCAAGACCGGTCGCACGGAGCCTGACGTGACGCCGGACCTGTGCTGGCTCGAGGGCTCGCACCTGGAGGACTACCTGCACGACGTGGCCCTGTGCCAGCAGTACGCACGGCTCAGCCGCGAGACGATGGCCGAGGTCATCGCCGAGGTGACGGGGCTTCAGATGGGGGAGAGCTTCCACACCATCCACAACTACATCGACACCGACGAGCTCATCCTGCGCAAGGGCGCCATCGCGGCGCACAAGGACGAGCTGGTGCTGATCCCGCTCAACATGCGTGACGGCAGCGTGCTGGCACGCGGGCGTGGCAACGAGGACTGGAACTTCTCGGCACCGCACGGCGCGGGGCGCGTGCTCTCGCGCACGGCGGCCAAGCGCGAGCTGTCGCTGGAGGAGTACCGCCGCCAGATGGAGGGCATCTACACCACGTGCGTGACCGAGTCAACGCTGGACGAGGCGCCGGGTGCGTACAAGTCGCGCGAGGACATCATCGGGCCGATCGCCGAGTCGGTCGACATCGTGGACGAGCTCAAGCCCGTCTACAACTTCAAGGCAACGGGCTAGGCCGTGGGGCATAGGTGGCCCAAGGGCCCCGCGCATCGTGTGGAGATGCGCGGGGCCTGTTGCCACAAGGCCGCACGCAAGGTGCACCATGGTCGTCTACGTGCGATAATGCTGCCCGTTGACCCGTTTGGAGCCCACGCAAGGATGCCTCATTGATGCACGGACGTCCCACATGGCGCTATGCGCTCGCAATCCTCTTGCCCCTCGTGGCGCTGGCCCTTGCGCTGCGCTTTGGCGGCGCGAGGGATGGTGCCGCCACGGGACGTATCGTGCGGCTTGGCACGGACGTGGTCGAGGGGCCGGCGAAAGGTGCCGCCGAGTCTTCGCAGGTAGAGGACGTGGCGGAGCAGGCCGAGGCTGCTGCCAGTGAGGCGAGGGAGCCCGAGACCCCTGCTACGACTCCCCGGCATGCTGCCGATTGCCCCGACGTGCGGACGGTGGAGGAGACGGTCTCCGCCACTGCCGACGAGTACGCGGCGCTCCGGTCGGGCGTGGACTATGAGCCCGAGACGCTGGTGGTGAGCGTGTCTTCCGGTACGACGCCCGAGGCGCTGGAGACGGCGCTCGAGGCGAGTGGCATTGCGGGGATGCAGGACGTCTCCGTGACGATGGTCACGGACGACGTGGCGACGGTGAGCCTCTCCGAGGGTGCGTCGGTGCCCGACTGCATCGCGGAGCTCGAGGTGTCTGGCCTGGTTGCCGCAGCCGAGCCCAACTACTACCTCACCCTGTCTGACGACGTGGATGAGCCGACGGGCGAGTCGGATGGCCTCGTGCCTGCTGACGAGGCAGACGCGACGGTTGCCGCGGACCAGCTTGTGGACGAGCTTGCCGTGGATGGCAACGTAGCCGACGAGCAGCCCAGCGACCAAAGCGAGCCTAGCGCCGAGCCCTCTGACGCTGCGATCGACCAATCGCCGTCAGACGAGGCGCAGAGTGTCGGCGATGCCTCCGAGCAGGATGCCCTGCTCCAGACCTTGGCTCTGAGTGACCTCATAAATGACGCGCTTGCGCTGAGCAATGACTCCCACGTGTGGCACCTGCTGAGCGTCAACGCAGACAAGGCGTGGGAGGCCGGCGCGAGGGGCGATCGCGACGCGTCTGGCAACGGACCGGTGGGCATTGCCGTCATGGACGCCGGCTTTGATCTGGCGCATGAGGACCTGGCGGACAGCTTTGTGGGCGCCTACAACGCCGTGGATGCGGGGCAGGCCGGGACCGCGGACAACATGCATGCGGACAACAGCCATGGTAACCACGCGGCGGGCATCCTTGGCGCGGTTGCGAACAACGAGGTCGGCGTGGCTGGCGTCTCGTACAACGCGAGCGTCGTGCCCGTCTGCGTGAGCAAGGACGGCAGGTTGGTGGAGTACGCCGACCTTGTGCGCGCCTACGCCTACGTGATCGACAACGCCGACGCGTACAACATCCGCGTGATCAACCTCAGCGTGGGGGCTGCCTGCAAGTCGCTAGACGGTGGTACCGGTGACTACGAGCCAAACGGGGCCCTGAGCGACAAGCGCAAGGAGAGCAGCAGGATTCTGCTTGGCTACGTGGACCGCGCCTACGAGCAGGGGATCGTCTCGGTCATGGCCTCGGGCAACAGGCTCGAGAGCACCGACTCTTCCGGAAGGACCGTAGTCACGGAGGTCCCCTACGAGGCGTTCCCCTCCGACTACGGCACCGCAGTGAGCGTCATCGCCCTCAGGAACACCAACGCGGCCGACCCAAAGGCGGTCACGCGGGCCACGTACTCAAACTACAACCGGGTGGACGAGAGCGGCTCTGCGTTCGAGCGCGACAAGAACATCTCGGCGCCGGGGTCTGCCATCTACAGCACCAATGGGTCGGGCGGATACGACTCAATGAGCGGCACCTCCATGGCCGCGCCGGTGGTGGCCGGAACGCTGGGCCTGGTCTTCTCGGCAAACCAGGGCTTGGAAAGCGCCGACGTCGCCCTCACGCAACGCGATGCCTCGGCCGCGGACCACGCCAAGAGCATCCTGTATGCCACGGCGCGGGACCTGGGCGATGCCGGCTGGGATCCGTACTACGGATACGGGGAGGTTGATGCGGCCGCGGCGGTGGCGGCGGCAACCACGGGCGTTCTGCAAGGTCCCGCCTACCTCAAGACCGGCGAGACGGCCACCTACCACGTGAGCTCCGAGCTCGATGGCTGGTCGCTCTCGTCTGCCGACGCGGAGGTGCTTACGGTGGGCGCATCGGGTGCCGCCGAGGCCATCTCTGCTGGTACGGCAGATGTCGTGGCAAGCGCGAGCGACAGCGTTGGCAAGACGCACACGGCGCTTCTCACCGTAAACGTCTTTGGGCCCATGAGCGGGGCCTCCGAGCTGCCGGTTGACTGCACGACGCAGCTTGCGATTGCGGGTCCTGCGGGCTTCTCGTGGACGTGGGCCACGAGCAACCCCGACGTGGCCACCGTCGCGGGAGGCCTGGTAACGGGCAAGACGCCTGGCACGGCAACCATCACCGCCACGCTTGACGTGGACGAGCACGTCTCCTTCAGCTGGGATGTCACCGTGACCGACGGCGCTGCCGCTCGCACGGTGGAGGTGCCCGCCGGCACCACGTTTACCTACGATGGCAAGGCCCACCAGGGCGTGCCCGAGGGCGCTCACTATGTGGTCAGCTGCGCGGAAGGCCAGGTGAGCGAGGCCACCGACGCAGGCACGTACGAGGTGACGGTGACGCCCGAGGAGGGCTACGCCTGGCCTGACGGCACCAATGACGCGCGCAAGGTCAGCTGGAAGATCAAGCCCGCACTGCTCACGGCCGTCTACGCCGGGGGCAGGACCGCCGAGGGCGCCAAGCCGAAGGCTAGCGAGGCAAAGGTCACGGTGGAGGGCTTCGTCGCCGGCGAGAGTGCGGAGACCGCGGCAGGTTACGTGGCTCCCACCCTGGACTTTGGCGACGCGTATGCCGCGGAGGGCAGCTATGACGTGGCGCCTTCGGGAGGCTCGGCAGACAACTACCGCTTTGCCTACGTTGCGGGCAGGCTGGTGGTCACGCCGAAGGCTGCTGCGAGGGTGACCCTGAGCTATACCTACAATGCCTCGGAGCAGACCGTCGAGGGCGTGGGCTGCACGTTTGTCGCGTCGGACCCAGGTCAGACCATCAGGGCCACCGACGCGGGCAGCTATGTGGCCACCGCCACGCTCAACGATGGCTACACGTGGGAGGACGGGGCGACCGAGAGGACGCGGACTGTCACATGGACCATCCGGCCTGCCTCGCTCGAGCATGCTGACGTCTACTTCTTAGAGCAGTGCCGGTACACGGGCAAGGCATGCAGGCCGAGGGTACTGGTGGTGGTCGATGGCGTGGAGCTCGAGGAGGGCGTGGACTACACGCTGCGCTACGAGAATAACGTCAACGTGGGCACCGCCCTTGTCTACGTTGATGGACGCGGCAACTACACGGACACGGCGACCGCTGTCTTTGAGATCATGGCGTCGAGCAACAAGGACACCGAGACGACAGACGTGGCAGATGCGGCGGATGCCGGCAGTGCCATGACGCCGCGTCACGTGGTCGAGGTCGATGGCCGCACGCCCGTGAAGGGCGTGGACCGCATGCTGAGTCACGACAGCAACGCCGGAAGGCCAACCACTCCCGCCACGGGCGATCCCGCGCAAGGCATAGGAGCCCTTGTCCTTCTCGCCCTGCTGCTCCTGCTTGGCGGTGCCCTCAGGCGGCGCCTGTAGGGACATGCCCCGAGCGGGCTCAAAGCGACAAAGGGGGCGGCCCTCCTCGTGTGGTGCGAGGAGGGCCGCCCTTGTGCTATGGCTTGCGCGCGACTTAGACGATCTTGACGACCCAGCCAAAGGGGTCGGGGTCCTTGCAGGTCTGGATGCCCACGAGCGCGTCGCGCAGGCGCCTGAGGACGGGGCCACCCTCCTCGCCGCAGTCGGGGAAGGTCACGTCCACGCCCTCGGCCTCGATCTTGGCCACGTGCGAGATGACAGCAGCCGTGCCGATGCAGCCGCACTCGGCAAAGTCGCCGGCCACGACCTCGTCAAAGCGCACCGGGCGCTCCTCCACGGCGATGCCCAGGTGCTGGGCCAGTTCGACGAGCGAGCGGCGCGTGATGGAGGGCAGGATGGAGTCGGTCGCGGAGACGGGCACCACCAGGCCGCCCTTCTTGTCCACGAACAGCACGTTGGTGCCGCCGGTTTCCTCCACGTAGGTGCGGCTGCGGGAGTCGAGGTAGAGGTTCTCGGAGTAGCCGCCCTCGTGTGCCTGTAGGGTGGGGTAGAGGCTCATGCCGTAGTTGAGGCCGGCCTTGATGTTGCCTGTGCCCATGGGGGCCGCGCGGTCGTAGGCGGGAACGGTCAGCTTGACGGCCTTGGCACCGGCCTTGAAGTACGGGCCCACCGGCGTGACAAAGATGCGGAACTGGTACTGGTCGGAGGCGCCCAGGCCCAGGACCTCGCCGGTTGCGATCATGAACGGGCGGATGTAGAGCGTGGCGCCCGAACCAAAGGGAGGCACCCACGCCTCGTTGCCCGCGACGACCTGCTTGACGGCGTCCACGAACTTGTCCTCGGGGAAGGGCGGCATGACCATGCGGCGCGCGGAGTCCGCCATGCGCTTGGCGTTGAGGTCGGGGCGGAAGACGACGATGGAGCCATCCTCGGTGGTGTAGGCCTTCATGCCCTCGAAGATCTCCTGGCAGTACTGGTAGATGCCGGCGTCCTCGGAGAGCGTGATGGTGTGCTCGGTGCTGAGGCCACCTTCCTCCCAGGCGCCGTCCTTGTAGTTGCACACGTAGCTGTAGTCGCAGGGCTGGTACTTGAAGCTGAGGTTGCCCCAGTCGAGGTCCTTCTTCTCTTTGGCCATTGGGATCGTCTCCTTGTGGTTGGGATGGGTACCGTTTGATTCTAGCGCGTGGCGCTCCATGAGAGGGGAGTCTGCCCACGCACTGCGCGGTGCAAACTCCCCTGTAAAGACCGATGTGCTGGTGCTTGGTGCCTAGAAGCGCGCGTAGCGGTTGAGGTTTGCCTCGAGCTTTGCCACAAACTTCTGGCCCGTCTCGGAGAGCTCGGCGCCCTTCTTGACGATGTAGCCCAGGTGCAGCTTGACGTCGGTCTCCAGCGGCACGGTGGTCAGCGCGTTGCCGTCGGAGATGCCCACGAGGATGCCGCTGGTGACGGTGTAGCCGTTGAGGGCCACGATCAGCTCGGAGAGCGAGGCGCGGTCGGTGCAGGCGATGCCCTTGTGGCGCGCCTCGGCGGCAAGCGCCTCCTCGGCGAAGTGCAGCGGGGCGTCCGCCTCCTGCTCGAAGTACAGGTAGGGGTAGTCCTCGAGTTGGTCCAAGGTGAGCGACTTGGCGTTGACCAGCGGGTGGGTCGCCGGCAGGGCCACGCGCGGCGCGGACTCCTTGAGCTCGACAAACGTCACACCCGCCTCGGCGAAGGCGGCCTCGAGGTCGTCTGCCGTGGTGGTGGTCTCAACCAGCACGCCCAGCTCGCTGGCGCCCGTGGCCACGTCGTCGATCACGCCGCGGGTGGTGCGGTCGCGCAGGGCGTACTCGTAGGCGTCGCCGCCGTTGCTGAGGACCACCGACGCGAAGGTCTGGACGTCAAAGAGGTAGTGCTGACCAGAAACTGCAAACTGCGCCATGGTTACTCACCCTTCTTCTCGGCTGCGTGCTCCTGCGCCTCGTGCAGGACCTCGACCGCCTCGGCGGTGGAGGTGCGCTCGTCGATGAAGCGCTTGACCTTGTGCTCGCCGGATGCGCCGAGCTTGTCGGTGTCAAAGACGATGACGCGCGCGGGACGTACACCAGTATGCGTCTTGAGCGCGAGCTCGACGCGCTTGGCAATCTGGTCGAAGGGCTCGTCGGAGCCAAAGGCGCGCTCGACGGAGACCTCGTACTTGGTGGTGTGGTTCTGGTCGTAGGCGCGGATGCGGTACTCGCCGGTGAGTCCCTTGTCCTGGCGCACGATGTACTCGATGTCGGAGGGGAAGACATTGACGGCGCTCACGATGAACATCTCGTCCTTGCGGCCGGAGATGTGGATGCGCGCGTGCGTGCGGCCGCACTTGCAGACGGAGCGGTCGACCCAGCCGATGTCGCCGGTGGCAAAGCGGATCATCGGGCGGCTGCGCTTGGTGAGGGTGGTGTAGACGAGCTCGCCCTTGACACCGTCGGGCAGGACCTCGCGCGTCACGGGGTCGACGACCTCCACGAGGATCTGGTCCTCGATGATGTGCAGGCCGTCCTTGTACTCGCACATGCCCGCGCAGGCGCCGTAGATGTCGGAGAGGCCAAAGAAGTCGTAGACGCTGGCGCCCCAGATGTCCTCGATGGCCTTGCGAGTGGTCTCGATGGAGCCGCCGGGCTCGCCGGAGATGATGATGGTCTTGAGGCTGGCAAAGTCCTCGCGCGGGTTGTAGCCCTTCTCGATGGCCTTCTGGCCGAGCAGCCAGGCGTAGCTGGGGGACGACCAGAAGTGCGTGGGTTGGTAGTGCTTCATGGCCCAGAGCAGGCGGTCGGACGGCACGGCGCCAACCCAGATGCCCAGGGCGCCTAGCTCCTGCGCGCCGATGACGCAGGGGCCGCCCACGTAGAGGGCAAAGTTCATGCCGTGCAGGTAGCGGCTGTTGGGGCGCATGCCGGTCTGCCAGAACAGGCGGGCCTCGGCGTGCATGAACTCGTCAAAGTCGTGCTGGGAGAAGGGGCTCATCGTGGGGACGCCCGTGGAGCCCGAGCTGGTGGCCATGTAGACGACGTCGTCCTCCGGCACGCAGCACAGCTCGCCGAAGAAGGACCCGACGCCCTGGCAGTCGCGCTCGGTCTGCTTGTTGATGAACGGGAGCTTCGCGAGGTCCTTGAGCGAGGTGATGTGCGGGTCGACGCCGGCCTCGTCCCAGGCGCGCTTGTAGTACGGGCTGTTCTCGTACGCCCACACCAGCTCGTCCTTCAGGCGCTCGAGCTGAAGCTCCTCGAGCTGCTCGCGTGGCATGGTCTCGACCTCGCGGTCGTAGTACTTCTCGTCGTATGGCAGGTTCTTCTTGGCCATGGAGCCCCCTTTCGTTAGGCAGAACTGAGGATATGCCCAACGCTGGGGTGTTACAAGGCACCCGGTGATTCGAGGAAACGATGCTTGGTTATCGGTTTAAGCGATAGCGTAGAGCTGCGGCGAGTCAAGTCCCTGGTGCGAATGGGATATAAGCGGTATTTTGCGACTTCGATAGGGCCTGATCAGAGCTTGGAGGGCTACTTGCCGCTCAAGTAGCAAGCCGTTTCCGGCTCGTCTCTAGGCACTTTGCAGCGCTCCCGTGCGGCAGGAAGGCTTGCCCTGGCTGTGCCATACTGTCCCTTGTCGTACCAGAGTGGCATGGAGGCGTGCGTGGCCAAGTATTTTGACATTAACGAGCAAGGTTGCAGCATCCGTTGCAAGCTCTACTGCACCGACCTACACGCGGTGAGGCGCGTCATCGTGTTCTGCCATGGCTTTGGCGGGCACAAGGACAACCGTGCCGCGGAGACCTTTGCCGAGCGTGCGGTGGCAAAGCGCAAGGGCATGGCGGTCGTCGTGTTCGACTGGCCCTGCCATGGCGACGACGCGCGCAAGAACCTCCTGCTGGAGGACTGCGACACCTATCTGACCACGGTGCTCGACTACGTGCGCCGGCGCTTTGAGACCGACGAGCTCTATGCCTTTGGGACGAGCTTTGGTGGATACCTGCTGCTCAAGTACCTTGCCGAGCACGGGAATCCCTTCCGCAAGGTGGCGCTGCGCTGCCCGGCCATCGACATGCACGGGACGCTCCTGGGTGCCGTGGCCACCGACGAGGACAGGGCGCTTCTGGCCAGTGGCAAGCCGGTGCTGGTGGGCTTCGACCGCAAGGTCAAGATCGGCCCGCACTTTGTCGAGGCGGTGCGGGCCGCGGACATCCGCAAGTACGAGTACTTCGACTTTGCCGATGACATCCTGATCGTCCACGGAACGGCGGACGAGGTCGTGCCCATGCGGGACTCCCAGGAGTTTGCCGACGACAACGTGATCGAGTTCGTGCCCATCGAGGGGGCGGACCACCGCTTCCGCGACCCAAAGAAGATGGATGCCTCCATCGCGCTGATCATCAAGTTCTTCGGGCTCTAGGGAGGCTCCTGGCACGGGTTCGGTGCTTGGCGCTCAACAAAAGGCGCAGGACAGTGGGTGTCCTGCGCCGTAAGTGCGGTTGTTGCGAGCTGCTAGTACTTCTTGCTCACAAACAGGTAGCTCAGCCAGTAGAGGGCGACCTGGCCCGCCATGATGCAGCCGAGCAGGTTGGCGGTGTCGTTCGCGCCAAGGGGCCTCAGCGCCAGGCTGAGGACGGCGAGCAGGATGACGGACAACTGGAACGTTGACTCCGCGGCCTTGGTCGCCAGAAAGGCCAGGCGCTCGTCGGCGTTGCTCGTGTCGATGCGCTTGGCGTAGGCGGGGTCGGTCTCGTAGCGGTATCCCTTGAAGAGCTTGAGTGCCGAGATTGCCAAAAGCACGCCGCCGCAACCGGCGATGGCGCCGTCTGCATACCCCAGCATTCCGGCGACGGTGACGGCAATCCCCACGGCGGCAGATGCCGAATAGGTGACGATCCTCTGCTTGTTGGTCATGTTACTCGCCTTCCTCAAAGATGAAGACCTGCTCGATGGTGAGCCCAAAACGTGCGGCAATGCGGTGCGCCAGCATGATCGAGGGGTTGTACTTGCCCTTTTCCAGTGAGATGACCGTCTGGCGCGAGACCTCAAGCTCGTCTGCGAGGGCCTGTTGCGTGAGCCCGTTGGCGCTCCGCAGCTCTGCGATGCGGTTGTTCACCTCTACCTCCTTGATGTAAAGCTCACTTTACAACCAGTATAGGCACAGCCTCCATGGTGTCAAGCTAGCTTTACATCAATTGCCAGATTGTCAAGCAAACTTTACAGCCATCGTAGCTTGGTGCCACGAGAGAGGAATAAGAGTGTTGGCCAATAAACTTGTTTAAGTGTGGAAGTTAATTGCTATGATACGAGTAACATTAGCTTGTGGCACACATGCGTCATTGTCCTATTGGATCGAGAAGGAAGCATACCCATGAAACGCAGCACATTCCTTAAGCGTGGCGCCCTCAGCTGGCGCAAAGCCACGCTCGCGGGCATCCTTGCCGTGGTCACAGCCTGCGCGCTTGCCGTTTGGCCCAATGCAAAGATGGCCCTTGCGGAGGGTTCGTCGAGCGACACGTCAATCACCAAGGTCGCGGACTCCACCACGCTCGACGACAACTACGAGACCGGCATCACCATCACCTTCCCATCGGAGGAAGTGCAGCTGGTTACCGACGTGGTGTTTGTTGTGGACGACTCCGAAGCCCACAAAGCAAGGGTCGATGAGTACGTGCGCATGCTTCAGGAGCTGAGCGATCAGGTCTCCGACACGGGGGCTGTCGTGCAGGTGGGCGCCGTCATGTATCGAGGAAATGGCACCGAGAAGCAGTTCCCGCTCACCGTGCTCAACGACGACACCGCTGCGCAGCTGAAGGACTTCTCAAGCACAAGGCCCTCGGAGAAGGGCTCCAACATGCACGCTGGCCTGCTTGCCGCGAAGGAGATGCTCGCAAACAGCTCCACACCCGCCGACCGTCAGTACATGATCCTCATCAGCGACGGCAACATCTACACCTGGGATGAGGGTGGTACGCAGACGGGTGTTTCCTTTATGTCGGGCGGCGTCGCGCAATTCGCTAGCGTCGAGGTTTGGAGCAACTACCACCCCTACCCCCGCTGGACGCCGGATGAGGGTTGGGGTGCCTACCTGGACAGCCGTGCGGATGCGATCGCCAAGAGCAAGTCCGAGCACGCCACGCCGTACGACCGCAAGAACATCCAGAATCCCATTACCGCAGACGAACAAAAGACCGGCGAGTATGCCTGCAGCCAAGAGATAGCCATGGACATGGCGCGTACCGTATACAAGGAGCTTGCGGCCAAGTACCACTGCTACTCCGTTGGCCTTGAGCCCTATCAGGGCTACTACGGCAAGAGCTTCATGGACTACCTGGGCACCATTGAGGGTGGAGAGTCGCCTGACCCCTCAGTCATAAAGAACGACATCCTGTACCTGATGAGCGCCGGTTCCAAGCTCCATGACGTCATGGGCAGTGGCACCGACAGCGAGGGCAATGCGTACGACTTCGACTTTGTCGACGACGCGTCCACCATCACGCTCAAGGTTGGCGATGTCGACTATGGCAACCCGGCCGACCTGGGTGGCGGTGTGTTTGCGTTTGGAGAGGCCACGGGCAGCAAGGACGGAAGCACGTACCCGTTCGTCCTGCGCTATGACGCTAAGAACGATGCCTACGACCTCGAGATCAACGTCGACGTGACCAACTTCGAGCGAGTGAAGCTCTCGTACAAGGTGCGCCTCACCAACCCGCAAGAGGACCCTGGCACCTACCAGAACCTGCTCACCAACAACGAGACCACCGTCCACCCCGTCGACTCCGATGGCAACCCGGGCGATTCGTACTCGGTCAAGAGCCCTGTCGTCGAGTACAAGATTCCTGAGCCTGAGCCTGAGCCTGAGCCCAATCCAGACCCCGAGCCGACTCCTGAGCCCGCTCCCACACCGACGCCCAAGCCCACACCCACTCCGTCGCCCAAGCCGACTCCGCAGCCCAAGCAGTCCAAGGGCAGACTGCCACAGACGGGCGACGCTGCCAGCGCGCTGCCGGTTGCGCTTCTCGCACTTGGCTCCGCCATGATGCTCGGCGGCGTCATCGCGGGACGCAGGAACAATCAGTAGCAGATAACCCATATGGGTTCATACGGACGGGCCACTTGCCAGATGCGAGTGGTCCGTCCTTCTGCATGCTGACCCGTCACTTCGTTGACTTATATCCGCAGTCTGAAACAATTGATGGGTGTACCTACGAGGCGCATCTACTTTTGAGGGGGGAGAGAAGAGCCATGCAGATAAAGGTGAACGCTGACGGGAGCAAGGCAACCATCTTTGTGGAGGGAAAGCTGACCGTGCAGACCGCCCCCGACCTGAGCTCCGCACTCGAGGGGATCGGGCAGGAGGTGGACGACCTGACCATCGACCTCGCCGAGGTTGAGTACATAGCCTCGGCAGGCCTGCGCGTCTTGGTGACGGCCGATAAGATGATGGCTGGCCGGGGCGGGTCTCTGCGGCTTGCGGGCCCCACTGACGAGGTGGTTGACGTGCTCGAGATGACGGGGCTCTTGGACGTCTTCGAGATCGTACGGTAGCCTTGGCTGGATCTGCTGCGGCGGATCACTTTGCTGACAGATTGGTCGGAGATTGAAAAACGTCATGAACAGCAGGAACTTTGGCATTCGCGCGGCGTTCAGGATCGGCATGTGCATCCTGGGCCTGCTGGCGCTTGTCATCATCTTTACCTACAACTACCAGAGCGAAACCGCCTCCGAGTACGCACGCGCCGACGCGTCGGTGCAGAGCGAGGTCAATTATCTTCGCCTGCAGCTTGCCTCGCTCAGCGAGCGGGCAGGGGCCTTCGACACCATCATCGCCGATGCGGGGGTAGCGCCCGAGGAGCTCGCGGAGGCGCACCCTAACGAGTACGACCTGCTCTCCGACCCGGTGGGCGACCTGCTGGAGGGCTACACGATGGCCGAGACCGGAACGGTTGCCATCGTCGCCGACGGAAAGGTCCTCATGACCGATGACCCGCGCCTGACCCTGGGTGCCGACCTGCGCGGGCTTATCGGCGACGACGCCCATGCCGCCATAGACGTTGCCATTGCCGAGGGGAGGATGCAGCCCATCAGCTGCGAGGGGGCTCTTCTCCCCGCGTCCGGCGAGCCCGAGGACGGGTACCTCATCGCGGGCACGCAGGGTCCCTACACCGTGGTTATCGTCGAGCCGGAGAGCATGGTCTTCCGTAACCGCCGCTCGGTCATCCTGCGCGAGACGGCCGTGTCGCTGGGCATCCTCACCCTGGCGCTCATACTGGTCGACCGCCTGCTGCACATTACGGTGGCCAGGCGCATAGACAGCGCCAACGAGGCGCTCCAGCGCATCACCAATGGCGAGCTCGACGTGCGCGTGGAGGACACGGGCACCCGCGAGTTCAGCTCGCTCGCCTCCGGAATCAACAAGACCGTGGACGCGCTGCAGGGCTGGATTGCCGAGGCGGAGACCCGCATGGATGCGGAGCTTGCCACTGCCAAGGCCATCCAGGAGTCGGTGCTGCCGCGGACCTTCCCGCCGTACCCCGACATCACCAAGTTTGACATCTACGCCTCCATGAACGCGGCGCTCGATGTGGGCGGAGACTTCTACGACTTCTTCCTGGTGGGCGACGACTGCGGCCCGCTCGAGGGCAAGCTTGGCTTTGTGGTGGCGGATGTGTCCGGCAAGGGTGTGCCGGCGGCGCTCTTCATGATGCGCGCAAAGGCCCTGATCCGCGACTACGTGGTCACGGGCATGGAGCTGGGCGAGGCCGTGACCGAGGTCAACCGCCAGCTCTGCGACGGCAACGACGAGGACATGTTTGTGACCGCGTGGGTAGGCCTGCTCGACTATGGTACGGGCCGCATCCAGTACGTCAACGCGGGCCACAACCCGCCGCTGCTGTGGCAGCGCGCCAGCGGATGGCGCTGGATGCGCAAGAGGTCCGGCCCGATGCTCGGCCTTTTTGACACGGAATACGTGGCCCATGCCGTTGACTGCGCGCCAGGTGACACGCTTCTGCTCTACACCGACGGCGTGACCGAGGCCTTTGACGTGCACGAGGAGACCTACGGGGAGCAGCGCCTGCTCGAGGTGGCCAAGCGCGACTGGCTGATGCATCCGCGCGAGCTGCTGGAGTCGGTGCGCACGAGCGTTGCCGACTACAGTGCGGGCGCGCAGCAGTCCGACGACATCACGCTTCTCACGCTCGAGGTGGGCGTGCCGCCCGAGGTGACCTCGACGCTCGAGGTGCCCGCCGAGATCGGAGAGCTTGCGCGCGTCAACGACTTCCTGCATGCCGAGCTCGACCGGCGCCTGTGCCCCAAGCGCGTGCAGAACCAGCTCGACGTGGCGGTGGAGGAGCTGTTTGTCAACGTGTGCCTCTACGCCTACGAGGGCATGCCGGAGGACCATCCGCGCACCGTGCGCGTGCAGCGCACCTACAGCGCCGATCCGTCCTCCATCACGGTGGACATCCTGGACGAGGGCATGCCCTTCAACCCGCTGGCAAAGCCGGATGCGCGCACGCCGAGCACCATCGAGGAGATGCCCATCGGCGGCTTGGGGATCCTCATGGCGAAGGGCATGGTCGACGAGATGAGCTACGACCGCGTCGACGGTGCCAACGTGGTGACTATCGTCAAGAGGTGGTAGGGGAGGCGAGGCGCATCCAGGTGGTGCGCCTCGCCTTGTGACGCTGCCGCTCGCAACCGATGACGATGGCGTGACGCCTCCCTGGGTGCGCTACCATGGTTCTCGCAAAAAGGGGAGGACCAATGGCCAGAGAAACCGAAGACGCGCAGTTCGACCACATGACCAGCGAGCCAGTGTCGAGGCTCGTCTTCTCGCTCGCCATACCGGCCACCATCTCCATGATGATCACCAACGTCTATAACCTCGTGGACACGGCCTTTGTGGGGACGCTCGGGACCAGCGCAAGCGGTGCCGTCGGCGTGGTCTTTGGCTTCATGGCCATCATCCAGGCCTTCGGCTTCATGTTCGGGCAGGGCTCTGGCTCGATCATCTCCCGCGCGCTGGGCCAGCGCGACGTGGCCGGGGCCTCGGCGCATGCGTCGCTGGGGGTCGCCGCGGCCTTTGCAAGCGGCCTCGCCATCGCCCTCCTCAGCTTCTGGCAGCTTGACCGGGTGGTCTACTGGCTTGGCAGCACCAAGACCATCGCGCCCTTTGCCAAGGCCTACATCTCCTTCATCCTTTTGGCGGCGCCGTTCATGTGCTCGAGCTTCGCCCTCAACAACATCCTGCGCTACGAGGGCAAGGCGGCGCTCGGCACCATCGGCATGGGAATCGGGGCCCTGCTCAACATCCTTGGCGACGTCGTGTTCATGTTTGGCCTCAAGCTGGGCATCATGGGAGCTGGCCTCTCCACCGCGCTCAGCGAGTTTGTGAGCTGGTGCGTGCTTCTGAGCATGTTCCTCAGGGGCAAGACCGCGTCACGCCTGAGCCTTGCCGACCTCCGCCGTGCCAAGCCGTTCTTTCTTGTGGACATCATGGCCACAGGATTTCCGAGCCTCCTGCGCCAGGCCCTCAACAGCATCACCACGGTGTTGCTCAACAGCTGCTGCGCGGTCTATGGCGACGCCGCCGTTGCGGGCATGAGCATCGTCTCGCGCGTCGTCTTCTTTGCCTTCTCCATTGCGCTTGGCATCGGTCAGGGCTTCCAGCCGGTTGCGGGCTTCAACTATGGGGCAGGGCGCTATGACCGCGTCCGCTCTGCGTACCGCTTTACCGCGCTTGCGGCGCAGGCGGTCATCATGGTTGGCGCGGCCGTGCTCCTTGTCTTCCCCGAGCCCATCATCTCGTGCTTCCGCGACGACCCCGAGGTGCTTGCGGTGGGCGTGCGCGCGCTCAGGCTGCAGGCACTTGCCCTGCTCGCGCTGCCCTTCTGCGTGGCAACCGAGATGCTCTTCCAGAGCACGGGCCATCGGGCGGGCTCCACCTTCCTCTCGGGCCTGCGCAACGGCGTGCTGTTCATTCCGGCCCTGATCGTGCTGTCCGACGTGCGCGGCCTGGCAGGCATCCAGGAGGCCCAGCCGCTGGCAAACGTGGCCGCGCTTCCGCTGGCGGTCATCTGCTCCGTGCACTACTTCCGCAGCCTGCCAAAGGTCCAGATGGGGGATAAGGCGCAGGCATAGCCTTGCGGCGGGCGCCTCGTACGCCCAGTGTGGCACCTTCGGCCGTGCGCCCATGGCATAAGTGTCGCGCCGCATCCAAAACAGCCCGCACGCAACATGCTATTTCGAGTATTCTTTCACACGAGGGATTCTTTTCGGGCTGCCTCGACGTCGGCTCGGGCCATTGGCGGGCATGGGTGTCTCCACATATCGGGCATCCCTCTTTAACAGGACTAGTCGCAAAGAGGGTTCATGGATCAACGTACTGTGCTCATCTTGCTGCAGTTTGCGGTAGCGACTCTCCTGCCGGCTCTCACCTGCGCCCTTGTGTGGCATCTGAACAAGAAGACCAGGTTGGGGGAGATGGGCTTCTGGCCCAAGCAGATCGGCTGCGGCATCCTGTTTGGTCTCGTTGCCATCTTTGGCACCGAGGCGGGCATCGTCACCGAGGACGCGACGATGAACGTCCGCGATGCGGCGCCCATAGTCGCGGGGCTTTACTTTGGTGGCCCGGCAGGCATCCTCGCGGGCCTGATAGGTGGCGTCGAGCGATGGTTTGCCGCGCTCTGGGGACGCGGCATGTTCACGCGCCTGGCCTGCAGCGTGGCCACCATACTCGCTGGCATCTATGCGGCCCTGCTGCGCAGGCAACTGTTCCGTGACCGCAAGCCCAGCTGGCCGCTGGCCATGGCGGTTGGTGTGGTCATCGAGGTGCTGCACCTTCTCCTCGTCTTTCTCACCAATCTGGACGATGGCGCACGGGCGTACATCGTCGTTCGCGCCTGCACCTACCCCATGATCTTCTGCAACGCGATTGCCGTCGCGCTCTCAGGCGCCATGCTCGCCTGGCTTGGCGGGTTCGGGCGACGTGCGGACCGCGAGGCGCCGGACATCTCGCAAAAGGTGCAGGTGGGCATGCTCTCGACGGTGGTCGTGGGCTTTGCGATGACGCTTATGATCGTGAGCGTCCTGCAGTCGAGCAGAGTTGAGTCCCGAAGCGCGGCAAACCTATCGCTGGTGCTCCAGGAGACCGAGGACGACATCCAGGACGCGTCGGATGCCAACCTGCTCGAGCTCGCGACCGAGGTGGCACAGGAGATCCACTCGGTTGGCGAGGCAAGGCAGGAGGTGGTGGACGAGCTCGTCGAGGAGCTGGACATCACCGAGCTGCATGTCATTGACGACCGCGGCGTCATCGTCATGAGCAGCGACGACGCGTTCGTTGGCTACAACATGGCCTTGGGCGAGCAGTCCTCGGCGTTTCTGAGCCTCCTCGAACCAGGCGGCCCCACGTACCTGGTGCAGAAGTACCAGCCCATGGCCCTGAACTCGGCGGTATGGCGCAAGTATGCCGGCGTGGTCATTGACGGTGGCATGGTGCAGGTCGGCTACGATGCCGAGCACTTCGTGGGCAACCTGACCGACGAGGTGCGCCTTGCCGTCGCAAACCGCCATGTGGGCAACGACGGCTTTTTGGTAGTTCTGGCGCGGCGCGACTTGCTCATAGGCGTGCGCAAGGGCATCCGCGTCGAGTACTCCGACGTCCTGCACTTCTCGGATGCCACCTCGACGGCCGAGAGGGGCGAGCTCTTCGAGCTCAAGTACCACGGCGTCGACTACTATGCCATGTACAACACCACCGAGAGCCTGCGGGTCTTGGCGCTGATGCCGGTCTCCGATGCGCTCATGGAGCGCGACGTATCGATCCTCATCACCTCCTTCATGGAGATACTCATCTTTGCGGCCCTCTTTGTCGCCATCTACGTGCTCATCGAGCGCGTGGTGGTGAGGAGCATCTGGCGCGTCAACGGGCGTCTGGGCGAGATCACCGACGGGGACCTCAACGTCGAGGTGGACGTGCGCGACAGTGCCGAGTTCGCCGTGCTCTCCGACGACATCAATACCACAGTGCTGGCGCTGCGCAATGCCATCGCGGCCGAGAGCGCGCGCATCGAGTCCGACCTTGCGACGGCAAAGGCCATCCAGGAGAGCGCCCTGCCGCGCACCTTCCCGCCCTTCCCGGACATCAAGAGCTTTGACATCTACGCCTCCATGTCCGCTGCGCGTGAGGTGGGTGGCGACTTCTATGACTTCTTCCTGGTGGACAAGCACACGGTCTGCTTCCTGATTGCCGACGTGAGCGGCAAGGGCATCCCCGCCTCGCTCTTCATGATGGCGGCAAAGTCCGAGCTGGCCAACTACATCAAGTCGGGCATGAGGCTCGAGGAGGCCGTGCAGAGCGCCAACTGGAGCCTGTGCCAGGGCAATGATGCCGGCATGTTCGTGACGGTGTGGGCAGGCATACTCAACCACTACACGGGTGAGCTCACCTATGTCAACGCCGGCCACAACCCGCCGCTCCTGCGCCATAACGGGCAGTGGGAGTGGCTCAAGGATCGCGGCGGGCTCTTCCTCGGCACCTTCGAGATGGCACGCTACAAGTCGTTTACCAGGACGCTTGCTCCCGGGGACGAGATCCTGCTGTATACCGACGGCGTGAACGAGGCCTTCTCCGCCCAGGACGAGGAGTACGGAAACGACCGCCTCGAGTCCCTGCTCGCGCAGCACGTGGACCTGCATCCCAAGCTGCTGGTCGACGTGGTGCGCGCAGACGTGCGCAGCTGGGCCAAGGGCGCGGAGCAGTCGGATGACATCACCATGCTCTGCCTGGAGTACGGGCGCCAGCCGGAGGCCTCGGGCACCTTCAGGGTGCCGGCGGACAGCAGTGGTCGCGAGGAGCTCGTGTACAAGCTGCACTTCGAGTTCTCGCACCTCAGGTGTCCCGCGCACGTTCAGGCAAAGATAGACGTGGTGACCAAGGCCCTCTTCTCGACGCTGTGCGCGCACGGCCGTGCGGGAGCCAGCGGCCAGGGCGAGATCGAGTTCAACTACCAGTACGACAACGAGCCGCGCTCGCTCACCATGTGCCTGACGGCGGGCGGCGACGCCTTCGACCCGCTTGCCTACGAGCAAGACGAGGGACAGCTCGACCAGACCTTGTCAAACGCCCTCGCCTACATGGATGACGCCGCGTATGTGCGCGATGGCGACGACAACGTCGTGGCCTTCAGAAAGCTCTGGTAGGAAAGGGACAGGGCGCCACGTCAGTCGACGCGGCGCCCTGTCACAGGTTGCTTTGCGTTTCTGCCTAGGCCTTGTGGCCCACGATGGCGATCATCGACTCGTCACGCAGGTGGTGGGTCTCCACGCCGACAAACCCGGCGGCCTCCATGAGCTCTGCCACCTCGTCGGCGGTGTAGACGCTCATGCCCTCGATGGTGCGTGCGAACTCGCGCGAGCTCTCGGTGGTTCCGTCATCGTCGTTGCACACGAGGAAGCTGCCTCCCGGCACGAGCGTGCGCAGGACCTCGGCAAAGGCCTTCTCGATGCTCGGCCAGAAGTACACGGTCTCGAACGCGCTCACCACGTCGAAGCTCGCGTCGTCAAAGCGCAGGTCGAGCACGTTGCCCTCCTCGACCGTGCACGTGCCCTCGGCGATCTTGTCCGCACAGTGCACGAGTGACGCCTCGACCGAGGTCTTGGAGTGGTCCACACCCCAGACGCGCCCGCTGGGGCAGCGCTCGAGCAGGCGCAGCAGGTTGGCCCCGCCTCCGCAGCCCACGTCCAGCATCAGGGCACCCTCGGGGATCCTCAGGAAGTCGAGGCCCCAGTTGGCCAGCTGCTCGTGCGCTCCCGTGTTCATGCGCGCGAGCATGGCGCGCCCGCCCTGGCCGTCCGGCTTTCCGGGGTTGCTCTCGAGCGAGTACTTGGTAGCGCTTTTGGAGCTCATGCGCTCGCCGTCGGAGCAGACCTTGCGCAGCCAGCCGTTGGTGATGGCATAGGCCTCGCCGCAGATCTCCTCCTCCATGCCATCGCCGCCATGCAGGTAGCTGCCATCGGGCAGGGCGACAAAGGCACGTCCCATGCTGTCGGGGTAGGTGATGTCCTCAAACAGGCGCTTGCCGTCCAGCATGCTGTCGCGCACCTTGTCGTAGTGCGGCAGCACCTTGGTCTGCGTGATGGCGAGCCCCTCCGCAAAGCGCTCGAAGTCGGGGTCCGTGGACTCTCCCTCGAGCTCGGGCTGCAGGTACACCTCGTCGGCCGCGTTCATCGTGCCGGCGCTCGTGCCCAGCACCACGCCGTCGAAGTCCGCCATAAGCTCGCGCAGGCCGAACTTCTCGAAGAAGGCGTTCTGCGTGGGCACGTGGCCGCCGGCAAGCAGGATGAGCTGCGCGTTCTCCACCAGCTCCGGTGCCTCCAGCACCGTGCGCCCATCCAGCACGTCGTAGCTCGTGAGGGCGACGCCCGCCTCGGTCAGCGACTTGCGCATGATATCGGCGTACTCGTCGGTCTGTGCATGGTTGTCGGGGTCCGATGCCACAAACAGCGTGCGCACCGGCTTTGACAGCACCGCGACAAGGGCGTCGCGCAGACCGTTGCGGTTTGTGAGCGCGTAGCAATCCTCCTCGCAGGGGCTGCTGGTCAGAAAGTACTCCATGGGACATCATCCTTGGGTTGATGGGCGTTGCAATTCAGTCGAAGAAAGAGTGTAGCAGGTCTCGGTGCTGCACCAAAAAGCGCCCTCCGGGGAGGGCGCTTGGCTGAGGCCGCTGTCGGGTGCTCTTGGCCTACGAATACAGAATCAGCGCGATGAACTTGAGGGGCACGTCACCGGTGTTCTTGAGGGAGTGCTTCTCGCCGTCGCTGCAGATGGTCGTGTCGCCAGGGCCGACCTCGACGATGGTGCCGTTGTCGTTGTACTCGCCCGTGCCCTCGAGGAAGTAGAAGATCTCGTTGTCGCCCTCGTGCGCATGCTCGCCGATGCTGTTGCCCGGCTCGATGATCATGAGGTTGAACAGGCGGCCCTTGCCGTAGAGCTCGTCGTCGCTCACGATGATCTTGCGCTGCTCGGTCTCGCCGATGCCGTTGCGGATGCAGCGGAACTCGATGGGCTGGTCTTGCTTCTTGCGAATCATGGTGGCTCCTCTCCTTGGTACGTTGCCGGGTTCTATGACGTGCTAGACAAACAGTGACGTGAGGATCGTGCGGATGTCATCCAGGCTGACATCGGCGCGCGTGTTCTTGACCGAGCCGTTGTTCTCCCAGCGGGGGAGTGCCGCCTCGATCTCCTCGGGGGTCATGTGGACCTTCTGGTCCATCTGCAGGCAGCCCTCGATCATCCTCTCGAAGGCATTCTTGTCCTTGCCGATCTCGTCAAAGAAGGTAGCCGCATAGGTCGGGTCGTCGCAGGTCTGCTCGACGAGCTCGATCATGGACGGCAGGAAGATCGCGCTGGCAAAGCCGTGTGGGACATGGTAGTTCTCGGTGAGGTAGTAGCCCACGTTGTGCGGGAAGCAGGTGCCCGTGGTGTTGATGGCCAGGCCGCCCAGGATGGACGCCTCGTAGAGGTCGTCGCGCCACCAGATGGGGTGGTCGTCCAGGGACTTGGGGCCCTTCCAGCCCGTTGAGGCGATGCCCAGCGCGGGGAGCGCAAGGCGGATGGCACGCACCGCGAAGGCGCGGCTGATCTCGTCGGCCTTGCGGCTGAAGTAGCTCTCGGTGGCGTGTGCGATGATGTCGACGCCGCACGAGAGCGTGACGGCGTCCGGGCAGGTGTAGGTGTGGCGGCTGTCGCCAAAGGCGAGGGCCGCGTAGAGGCGGTCGTCGTGGATGGAGTGCTTGCGATGGGCAGCATCGGTGAGGACGGAGACCTTGGTCACCTCGCTGCCGGTGCCGGCCGTGGTGCCCACGAGCACGATGGGCAAGGGGTTGACGTCCCACTTGAGCGCGTAGAACCCGGGCTCGTCGAGCGTGGGGTTGGCGCCAAACACCGAGATCGCCTTTGCGGCGTCGAGCGAAGATCCGCCGCCGATGCCCAGTACGAACTGCGCCTCAACCTCAGCAGCGCGCTTGCCCGCTTCGATGCAGGAGGCGACGGGCGGGTTCTCGGTGACGCCGTCCCAGACGGTGTAGGCAATGTCGGAGGCGTCGAGCGTTGCCGTGACGTCGTCGAGGGCGCCGCTCGCCTTGGCGGCGACCTTGTCCGTGACGATGAGGCAGGTGGTGCCCAGGGTACGGAGCGCGTCCGCATGCTGGGCGATGCAACCGTCACCGGTGTACAGGCGAGCTGGCATAAAGAAGTTCATCGCATGCTCCTCTCTAGCTTTGACCTGCTCAATCATAGCATCGGAGGTCACGCGCGCCGCCAGCGCATACGTGGGCGGCAGTGCTGCCAAGAGGACTACTCGTCTGCCATCACGCCAAAGAGCCTGCCTGCGGTCACCCTTCTCCACCCCCATGTTTCCCGTGTCAGCCATACGTCTGGCCTGCTTGTGCCTGTGCATAGAGCGATGCAAATAATGCAGTGGGTCAGCCGACGTGCCTGTCGTTTGTCCGACTGGCATGCCTCAAGACCGCGCTGCCAGTATTGTGGCGTAAAACTGTCATAGAAGCGCGTGGCCTGAGCTATCATGTGCCGTGCGCAACACAATAAAGGGGGATTCATGAGCAAGGACGAGCGTCGCAGCATGAAGAGGGACCTTGGTCTGGCTACCGCCACCTCGCTGGTGGTTGGCTGCGTGATCGGGGCTGGCGTCTTCTTCAAGCCGTATGCCATCTACCAGGCAACGGGCGGCGCGCCTGGCATGGGAATGCTCGCGTGGATCGCGGGCGGCCTGCTCTCGCTCTTTGGTGCGCTGACCTTTGCCGAGGTGGCCGTCATGATCCCCAAGACCGGCGGCATGGTCACCTACCTCACCGAGGCCTTTGACGAGCGCGTGGGCTTTTTGGCCGGCTGGATGCAGGTGGTCATCTTCTACCCGGCGTTTCTGGCGGGCTATGGCGTCAAGGTGGGAGACGAGCTCTCTCCCTACCTGGGGGAGCGCTTTGCGCTGCCCGTCGCGCTTCTCGTCATCTTTGCACTTGTGGCCATCAACTGCCGCGGCGCCAAGGCAGCCGGTGGCATGCAGGTGGTCTCCACCGTCTGCAAGCTGGTGCCCATCGTGGTGCTGATCCTGTTCGGCTTCTTGCGCGGCAGTGGACATGCCCTCACCAGCCCCATGGTGGGGGAGGGCGTCAGCGTTGGTGGTGCCCTCGGCTCGACCCTGCTCGCCGTCCTCTTTGCCTTTGAGGGCTGGACCAACGTTGGCGCCATTGCAGGTGAGATGCGCGACCCCGCGCGCGACCTGCCTCGCGCCATCGTGGGCGGCGTCTCGATCATCATGGCCGTGTACCTGGCCATCAACATCGCATACCTGTGGGTCATCCCCGCCGAGGAGCTCATGGCCCTGGAGTCTCCGGCTGCTGCCGTGGCAGAGCGCCTCTTTGGCCAGGTCGGCGGCACCATCATCAAGTGTGGCATCGTGGTGTCGGTCATTGGTGCAGGCAACGGCTTCCTCATGTCCGGCTCGCGCGTCGCCTTCGAGCTCGCCGACGAGGACACCCTGCCCGCAAGCAGGCAGCTTTCGGCCCTCAACGACTGCCACGTGCCGGCAAACTCGATCATCCTCGTGGGTACGCTCGCCTGCCTCTACTCGCTGAGCGGAGAGTTTGACCTGCTCACGGACCTAGGCGTCTTCTCGTGCTGGGTGTTCTACACGCTGACCTTTGCCTGCGTCATTCGCCTGAGGCACACGCGTCCAGACGCAAGGCGGACCTATCGCGTGCCGGGCTATCCCATGGTGCCCCTGCTCGCCATCCTGGGCGGCCTGTATGTGATCGGCAGCCAGCTCTTCCTCTCTGGCTGGCGCGGACTGGCCATGTCGCTCTTCAGCGTGGCCATCACGCTTGCGGGGCTTCCGGTCTTCTATTGGGTGAGGGGACGTAAGAACTGCAGGTAGGTGCACTTACGCGAGCAAGGCCTCAATCTCCTCCGGGCTCAGCTGGTGGTGCTTGCCGCAGAAGTGGCAGTAGATGTCGGCCGTCTCGCGCTTGGCAATCATGTCGCGCAGCTCCGCCTCGCCGAGGGCGAGCACCGCACGGCTGGCGCGCGCCTCGTCGCAGCCGCAATGGAACTCTGCCGGTATCACGTCGAGCTCCTGGTAGTCCATGTCGCGCAGGATGTGGCGCAGCATGTCGCTCGGTGACATCCCCGCCTCGAGCATGTCGGTGACCGATGCCACGTCGGCGAGGTTTGCCTCCAGCTGGTCGAGCACGTAGTCCAGGTAGCCGGGCATGAGCTGCACGATGAAGCCGCCCGCCTGCCGCACGCTCGTGTCGGCGTTGACAAGCACGCCCACGCCTACCGAGGTGGGCACTTGGTCGCTTGCGGCAAAGTAGTAGGTGAGGTCGTCGCCGATCTCGCCCGAGACAAGCTCGACCTGGCTCGAGTAGGGCATGGTGCCGGGCTGGTCGAAGACCACCGAGAGCTCTCCCGCGCCGATGCCACCGCCCACGTCGAGATGCTCGTCGGGCTTGAGCGGCAGCCAGACGTGTGGGTTGTTGGCAAAGCCCTTGACCTGGCCGCGGTTGTTGGCCGTCACCGTGAGCCCGCCTATGGGGCCGTCGCCACGTACGGTCAGCGTGATGAGCTCGTTGTCGTTCTTGGACATGGCGCCTATCATCTGACCCGCCATCATGAGCCTGCCGAGCGCGGCGGTCACCAGTGGGCTGGTGCCATGGTTCTCATGCGCCGTCTGCACGGTGCTCCGGGCGGTGATGGCAAAGGCGCGGATCATGCCGTCGGCCGCGGTGCCACGTACGATGTGGTCGCCCCTGCGGACGCGCGCGTCCTCAAAGTCGATGATCTGTGCTTCCATGGGGCTCCCTCCTGGCAAAAACGACGGCATACGATGATATCGCAAGCGGAAATCTGCATGCCGCGGCGCGCGCTGGCGCCGGAGGGACCTGATATGGGGCCACAGCGGATCCCCACGGTCCTTGCGTATGCAGTTTTGGGACGCTTTATGCATGACTGCCTGGCAATTTGCACAAATCTGTGCAAATTAGGTGCCTAGTGAGCGCGTGGTACCCCTGCACTAGCTCACTAGACGTCTAATTTGCAATTATTTGTGCAAGTTGCCATGTTGTCACAGGCAAATATGCAAAAGCGGCAAGATTCATGCGACATAGGCGCCTTGCCGGCAGCGCGCCGCCTATGCCAAGTCCCTCCGCTGGTAGAGGCCTGCGTCGAAAAAGCCGAGCCCACGATAGTAGTTGCGCGTGCCCACGGCGCTGATCACGTTGATGGCCTCGAAGCCTGCCTCAGAGGCCAGCCTGCAGGCTTCCTCGACAAGCGCCTTGCCCAGCCCTGCGTGCTGCGCGCCACCATGCTCCGACGCACCGAGGCCAGCTACGCGTCCGTATACGTGGACCTCTCGGATCATGGCCTGCCGCCCGGTTGCGGGAAGTGACAGGCGCAGGAATCCGGCGATGCGACCCTCGGGCGTCACCCACTGCAAGAAGCGCTCGTCGCTTACGGTGGTGCGGTAGCTCACGCAGTCAAGCCGCAGGTCGGACAGGGCAACGTCACTCGTTGCCACCTCGCGCATGCGGATCTCGCGCACGTCGGCTCCGGCAGCCGTGATGCGCGCCTCCACCATCTGCCGCAGGTTGGTCTTCTTGTTTCCCGCGACGATGTCGGTGGACGAGATGTCGCGGATCATGCGCGAGATGCGCGTGTAGGCAGGCGTCGCGAGCGTGTCCGTCACCAGGAGGTCAACAAGGTCTTCCTCGCTGTAGGGCTGCCAGGCACCAGACTCAAAGTACGTGCCCAGACGCGAGCTCTCCACCAGGCAGCAGGGGTAGAGCTTGACCTCGTCTGGCAGAAAGCGCTCGTCGCTCACCAGGCGCAGGTAGTCCGCGGCGTCTGCCTCGGGAGTCGAGCCCAGCAGGTTTGCCATGAAGTGCACCTGGATCTTGAAGCCCGCCAGACGCAGTGCGGAGAAGGCCTGCTCTATCTGCTCCATGCTCACGTGGCGGTGGTTGGTGGCAAGAATGCGCTGGTCAAGGCTCTGGATGCCCATATGGATCTTGGTGCATCCCAGCTCGCGCATCTCGCGTGCGTTTTCGGGCGTGATGAGGTCGGGCCGCGTCTCGATGGTGAGCCCCACCACGCGATGTGCGGCCACCTCGTTATAGCGGTGCTCCTGCGCGAGCTCCTGCATGGTGGCGGTCTGCCAGGCTGCTGAGCTCGTCCACTCCCCGCGCCGCCCGAGCCGTGCGATCGCCTCGTTGTAGGTCAACGTGCCTGCATTGACGGCCTGCTGCAGGTCTCGCGTACGTCCTTCGAGCTCGCCGGCATCGTGCGTGAAGCCGCATGCGCGATAGCGGCGGTCGCGTTCCTCTGGACTGTCGTCGGCATATCCGCGCCCGCCGAAGTCGTTGATGGCGCGGAAGAGCTCGCGCACAAACCAAAGCTGGTAGCTGCGGGGATAGTCGCTCCATGTGCCGCCGAGGATGATGAGCTCCACCTTGTCGGTCACATGTCCCATCTCGCGCAGCGCCACCAGTCGCGATCGCACCTGCAGGTAGGGGTCAAAGTAGTTGCGCTCGGCCCGCTGGCAGGCAGGCTCGTCGGCGAGATAGCTCTTGGGCATGCGCACGTCGTTGGGGCAGTAGAGGCAGTCGCTCGAGCAAGGCCAGGGCTTGGTGATCACCGTGATCGTGGCCACGCCCGAGGCCGTGCGCCGCGGCTTGACCTTGAGCAGGCGCAGCAACGCGCGCTCGGTGTCCGCATCGATGTCCCACGAGCGCCAGCGCTGCTCGTCGTGCGCCTTGATGGCGAGGTAGTAGGGCAGAAGCTTGCGCTTGGTGACGCTGCGGGTGCTCTCGTGCTTGGCTCGGCTGATCCTGCGCAGCAGCGCATCGAGCCATGCGGCATCCAGCGGCTCGTCGGTCGCCTTCAGCGCTCCAATGATTTCTAACAAAGCCTCTTCCATGGTTGGAAAGTATACTTGCTCCATGGACCTAACGTTGGCACAGCACCTGAGTCAGCTCACAAGCACCTTCTATCGGGAGGTCAGCCCGAGCTTCTCCGCCACGCGCGAGTCGGCGTGGCCGGGGTGGCTGCGCATGGTGGACGAGCTCGACCTCGGCGGCCGCACGGACCTCGAGGTGCTGGACATTGCCTGCGGCAACCTCCGCTTCGAGCGCTTTCTGGCACAGCAGGGCCTTGACGTGCGGGCTTGGGCCGTCGACAGCTGTGACGACCTGGTGGCGCGCGGGGAGCGCCCCCTGCGCGCGACCAATCCCAACGCCCGCGTAACCTACCGGCACCTCGACGTGATGGAAGCTCTCTACGAGGGATGCGACCTTGGTGGCTGCTTGGACGCGCCCGCCTGCGACCTGGCCGTATGCTTCGGGTTCATGCACCACGTGCCCCTGCCGGAGCATCGCCGTCGGGTGCTGGAGGCACTCCTCGCGCACGTGCGGCCGGGCGGCTTTGCGGCGGTCTCGTACTGGCAGTTCTTGCGGGACGCGCGCCTGTGTGAGAAGGCCGTTCCGGTCGAGGGCGGCAATGAGGGCGATTACCTGCTTGGATGGCAGGGTCGCACGGACGTTGCGCGCTACTGTCACAGCTTTGCGGAGCATGAGATCGACGGGCTTGTGGAGGCGCTTCCGTCCGCAGCGCGCGAGGTTGTGCGCTTCTCGGCGGATGGCAAGTCCGGAAGCCTCAACCGCTACGTGGTGCTGCAAAGGCTGTAGGCGGGCCAAGCCCCGCTGGTCTCTGAGACTACCGCCAGGCAACCTCACGCGCCAGGGCGATGGCGTGCGCGAGCGAGAGCTGCTCCATCTCCTGAGGCTTCTGCCAGTCGAGGCCGGTCGCCTGGCGGATCTGTCCCATGCGGTAGCGGACGGTGTTGGGGTGGGTGCTGAGCGCCTCCGCCGTCTTGGCGAGCGAGCGCCCGGATTCCAGGTAGGTGGTCAGCGTGCGCTCCAGTTGGGCGTTGTGCTCGGTGTCAAAGTCGCGCAGCGGCTCCATGACCTGGCGCTCGAACGAGCGCATGGCAGGCGAGGTGGCGTGGGGGAGAAGTGCGCGCAGCGTTCCGAGCTCCCTGTGGCGGACGACGGACTGGCCCTTGAGCTCGGCGATGCGCGCCGCATGGATGGCCTCGAGGATGGCGAGCGCCAACGACGCGACGCCTTGGTGAACCTCGCTCATCCCCATGCAGGCGATGCCCTCGACACCGCTCAGGCGCTCTTGCAGCTGGACGAGCGCCTCCTGCGTGCGCCGGTCCGTCAGGGGGTCTGCGGAGAGGATGACGAGCACTCCCTGGTCGAAGCCGCAGATGAGGTCCCTCACGTCGCCCATGCCATGGAGCAGGGCAAGCGCCGAGCCCTGCTCGAGGCTGCCGTCGGATTGCACGTAGAGCGCCGCGACCTCGTCGTCGAAGGAGGGGTTCAGGCGCTGCGCATGGGCGAGCACCGCGGCCTCGTCGTCACGCTCCGCGAGAAGCGCGTCGATCTCGCGCTGGGCAAACGCGGTCTGCTCGAGCTCGCGCACGCGTAGGCCCACCTGGAGAATGACCTCGTCAAAGTAGAAGTGGTCGCTGGTCACCAGAAGCACTGGCAGGTTGCGCGCATTGGCAAAGCGCAGGGCGGCGTCTGGGATCTCGAGGCGAAAGACGTTCTTTACGACAAGCGCCGCAGCGTCGACGGACACCAGGTACTTGACCGCGTCGGTGATGAGAAAGGGGTTGTCGCGTGCGTAGAGAAACGTGGAGAGCACGAGCTGCCCCTCGTAGAAGTTGGTGCGCTGGTAGCGCGAGGTGAGGCCGGGCACAAGCTCGTAGTCGAGGATGCCCACCTCGCCCACGGGGCGTGCGAGCCCTCCCTGCCCGGCCAAGAGACGCACCGACGAGCTATGGCTGTTGACGAAGTCCGAAACCGTGTAGGGCATTTCATCACCGTTGTCTAAAGTAATGATTAGAGCAATAAGATTTTAGACATAACAACAAACAAATATGAAGCAAGTTGCCAATGATTGCTATAAAGACCAAAGATATCGTCAGATGATTATAACTATGTACAAAAGTTGCCTCTTGGTTGGCAGATGCTGCTTCCGTAAGCTGGATACGACGACATCGTACGGGCAAGAAGGAGGAGCAATGGCCACCATGCGAGTTCTCTCAGCAGCGGACATCCAGAAGGTCTTTACCATCACCGACGCACTCGAGGCGGTTGAGGAAGCCTATCGCCAGAAGGCAGAGGGCGCGGGCGTGGCCTGGCCGATGGTCTACGAGGCCTTCGAGGAGGGCGTATCCGACATGGACATCCGCTCGGGACGCCTTGCCGCAAGCGGCGTATTTGGCCTCAAGCTGACCGCGTGGTTCTCGGAGAATCCCGCGAAGGGTATGCCCGAGATCTTTGGTACCACGCTCATCTGCGACGATACGACGGGTGCCCCGCTTGCCCTGCTCAACGCGAGCGCCATCACCGGGCTCAGGACCGGTGCGGCCGCGGCCCTGGGCATCAAGTGGCTGGCACGCAAGGACGCGTCCAGGCTGCTGGTGGCCGGAGCGGGCCACATGAGCACGTTCATGGTGGCCGCGTCGCTCGTGGCCTGCCCCTCGATCACGCATGTGGAGGTGTGGGATCCCAAGCGTGCCGACGCTCCTGTCGAGCGTGTCGAGCAGATGCGCGAGACGGTTGCCGCGCTTCTTGCCGCAGCGGGCGTCGACCGTGCCTTCGAGCTCGTGGCAGTCGGCGACGGCGAGCAGGCTGCGGGCGCGGCTGATGCCATCGTAACGATCACCCCGGCAACCGCGCCCATCATCAAGCGCGACTGGGTGCGCCCGGGCACCCACGTGTCCTGCGTCGGCGCCGACATGCCCGGCAAGCAGGAGCTCGAGAGCGCGCTTGTGGCCGCCGCCCGCCTCTATGTGGACGACCGCGCTCAGTCGGTCGCGTCGGGCGAGCTCGAGGTGCCCGTGAGCGAGGGTGCCATCAGCCCCGAGGACATCGTCGCGGAGCTGGGCGAGGTCATCGCCGGCAAGGCGGCCGGCCGCACGTCTGACGACGAGATCACCGTCTTTGACACGTCGGGCATCGCCGTGCAGGACCTTGCCTCCAGTAAGATTGCCTATGGGCGTGCCCTCGAGGCCGGACTTGGTACCGTGACCGAGCTCTAGCTCGGAGACTTAGACAGCATTGCCACAGAAAGGAAGCGCATCATGCAGATCAAGGACTTCAAGGTAGAGCAGTGGATGAACGAGTGGGAGACCAAGTGCCGCTACAACGTGGCCGAGACCTGCACCTACTCGGTGACGCTGGACCAGCTGTTTGACATCTGCGGTGGCAGCCGCGAGGAGTTCATGACCGACTTCGCCGCCCGTCGCCTTACCTACGGCGACATCGAGGGCAACCCCGAGTTCCTCGAGGGCGTGTGCGGCCTGTACGAGACGGTCAAGCCCGAGCACATCATCTCCACCCACGGTGCGGCTGGCGCCAACTACCTGGTGCTCTCCACGCTCGTCAACCCCGGCGACCACGTGGTCTCCATCATGCCCACCTACCAGCAGCTCTACTCCATCCCCGAGATGTGCGGCGCCGAGCTCAAGCTCCTGCACCTCGAGAAGGAGGACCACTACCACGTCGACCCGGACAAGCTTGACGCGCTCTGCGACGAGAACACCAAGCTCATCTGCATCAACAACCCCGACAACCCCACCGGCGCGCTGCTCTCCGCCGAGGAGCTACAGGTGATCGTGGACATCGCCAAGAAGTACGACGCCTGGCTGATGTGCGACGAGGTCTACCGCCTGCTCGTGCAGGACGACGACGCCTTCACCACGAGTCCCATCGACCTCTACGACAAGGCCGTGGTCACCAGCTCGATGTCCAAGGTCTGGAGCCTTGCCGGCATCCGTCTGGGCTGGTGCATCACCAAGAGCGAGGAGCTGCGCCACGACCTGCTCTCGCACCGCGACTACGACCTCATCAGCTGCGGCATGTTTGACGAGGCGGTCGCCGCCTACGCCCTCAAGCACTACGACAAGATCCTCGCGCGCAGCCGTCGCATCGTGCGCGAGAACCTCAAGGTGGTCATGGACTGGGCGGAGAGCGAGCCGCACCTGTCCATCGTCAAGCCGGAGGCCGGCACCACCTGCCTGGTCTACTACGACTACGACATCGACTCCTACGACTTCTGCATCCGCATGATGGAGACCGAGGGGGCGCTTGTCACGCCGGGCGACGCCTTCGAGGAGCCCAAGAGCATGCGTCTTGGCTACGCGTACTCCGACAACACGGACGACCTCAAGGAGGGCCTGGCTGCCATCAGCCGCTTCATGCGCATGCTGGAGTAACGTTAGCTGGGATCACCTGGCGCCGTGTCGGGAAGTCGCACCGACACGGCGCCATGCATCGAGGGGAGCAATCATGAGCGAGTTTCTGGCACCGAGGTTTGCGGGTCTCAGCCCCTACGTTCCGGGCGAGCAGCCCAAGGACCGCACCTACGTCAAGCTCAATGCCAACGAGACGAGCGTGGCGCCCTGCCCGGGCGTGGCCCGCGCGCTGGCGGACCCCGCGCTGGTGGCGGGTCTCGGCAAGTACGCCGACCCGCACTGCATGCCCCTGAGGGAGGCCATCGCCAAGGCCTACGGCCTCTCCGCAGCGGAGGTCTTCTGCGGCAACGGCTCCGACGAGGTCCTGGGCTTTCTGCTGCTCACCTTCTGCGAGCCCGGCTCGAAGATCGCCTTCCCTGACGTGACCTACGGCTTCTATCGCGACTACTCGGCAACCTACGGCCTCGACTGGCACGAGCTGCCGCTGCGCGACGACTTCACCCTTGACGTGGACGCGTTTGCAGCCTTCGAGGGAACCGTCGTCTTCGCCAGCCCCAACGCACCCACGGGTCTGGCAGTCACGCCTGATGACGTGGAGCGCATCTGTGCGGCCCATCCCGAGCGCCTGGTGATCGTGGACGAGGCGTACGTGGACTACGGTAGCCAGAGCTGCGACCTTCTCACGCGCACGCACCGAAACCTCGTGGTGGTCCACACCATGAGCAAGTCCTACAACCTGGCCGGCGCGCACATCGGCTGGTGCGTGGCGGAGGCGGACCTGGTCAAGGACCTGAACGACCTCAAGTTCAGCTTCAACCCCTTCAACCTGTCGGCACCGACGATGGCCGTGGGCATCGCTGCCGTCGAGGACCGTGCCTACATGCACGCATGCGCCGCGCGCATCTGCCAGACGCGCGACGAGGTGGCAGACGAGCTGCGCGGCCTGGGCTTCGAGGTGCTTCCGAGCGTAACCAACTTCTTCTTTGCCACCCATCCCACGCTGGCGGCTGACGACTGGTGCGCGCGTCTGCGCGAGGCCGGAGTGCTCACGCGCTACTATCGCGCGCCGCGCATCGACAACTGGCTGCGCGTCACGGTGGGCACGCCGGAGGAGATGGCGGTCTTCATGCGGGAGACGAGGTGGATCCTGGAGGGCTAGCCCAAGGCTGCCTTAAGCCGGCTTTGACCGCTGCCTCGCTTGTGTCATACTGCCTCCTATCGGGGAGGATACCATGACTAACATTCTGTTTTTTGACGTGGACGGCACGCTGCTCACCATGAAGGATGGCGAGCAGTACGTGCCGCCCTCTGCCATAGCGGCCATGGCCGAGGCACGTGCGCGCGGATGCCGCAGCTACCTATGCACGGGACGCTCGCTGGCGGAGGCCCGCTCGGTGGGCGATCTGCCCGTTGACGGCATCATCGGTGCGGCCGGGGGCTTTGTGCTCGACGGCGACACCATGGTCTACCACCGGGCACTCGGCGAGGACGCCGTGTGCCGCATCGAGGCCTACCTGCGCTCCCGTGGCGGCAGCTACTACCTGGAATGCAACAGCGGCCTCTTCTTCGACGACGAGTTTCTCGCCTACGTGCGCACGCATTGGGGCATCGAGGGCAATCATGACTTCGAGGCCATCATGCACGGCCTTGCCGACGTCGACCGCACCGAGGTCAACAAGGTGAGCTTTCGCATGCCGTCGGACACCTCGTTCGATGACGTGCTGGATGCCCTGGGCGAGGACTTCTACGCGTGCGCTCGTCCCATGAAAGCCCGGAGGTCACTGCTGGCGAGATTTCGGTCAAGGGAGTCAACAAGGCAACGGCCATCGACCTGCTGCTCGAGCATCTCGGCCTTTCGGAGGTGCGGACGTTCGGCTTTGGTGACAGCATGAACGACCAGGAGATGCTCGAGCGCTGCGATGAGTCTATAGTGATGGGCGACGCACGCCATCCTGAGGTCAGGCGCCTTGCGACCTATATCACCGGTGGCGTGCTGGAGGACGGCATTGCTCAGGCTCTGCGTCGCTTTGGGCTAGCCAGCTAGGAGGATCATGGATATTGGCTATCTGCTCTGGCTACAGGGGCTGCGCCAGTCGGCGCCGGACGTGGTCCAGACGTTCTTCTCGTTTATGGGCTCGCACGCGGCAACGGTGCTCACGATGCTCATTCCCTGCGTCATGTACTGGTGCATCGACAAGCAGCGCAGCATGCTGGCGCTCATGAGCTATGGCATGAGCTCGGTCTTCAACCAGCTGCTCAAGAACACCGTCTGCTGCTATCGCCCGTGGGTGCGCGACCCGCGCGTGACGCCCGACCCGGTTGCCATCAAGGGCGCCACGGGATACTCGTTTCCCAGCGGGCACACGCAGTCGTCATCGAGCGTCTTGGGGGGCTTTGGCTGGGCGTGGCGCGAGAAGCGCTGGCCGATGGTGCTGGGCCTCGTTTTTGCGCTGATGGTGGGCTTCTCGCGCAACTTCCTGGGCGTTCACACGCCACAGGACGTGGCCATGGGCTTTGCCGAGGGCCTGGCCTTCGTGCTCGTGTGCGACAGGCTGATTGAATGGGCGGACCAGGCCCCCTGGCGCGACCTGCGCATAGTCCTTTGGGGGTGCGCTCTGACGGCGCTCTATCTGGTCTACGTGACGGTCAAGCCCTATCCGATGGACTACGTGGACGGCAAGCTGCTCGTCGATCCGCAGGAGATGCTGATCGACTGCTACAAGACCGGCGGTCTCCTTGTTGGCGTGCTTTCGGGCTGGTTCGTTGAGCGCTATTGGATCGACTTCCATACCGGCGGACTCAAGCTTACCCAGATTCTCAGTCGCCTGATCGCGGGTGCGCTTGTCGTTCTGGTGCTGTATGTGCCGGTAGGCCATGCGATCGTGGGCCTGGCAGGGGAGTATGCGGGGCAGTTCATACGCCATGCGCTTACGTTCTTTGCCGCGGTGGCCGTGGTGCCCATGCTCTATCTCCGGCTGGATGCGCTGTTTGGCAGGGGCGAGCCCTGACGCTATATGCCGAGACCCTCGCGCATGTGCTCTGCCATGAGGTCGAAGGCCGCCTGGGTCTCGGGCACGTCCCAGCTGCGTGAGAGCATTTGGTCGAGGTGCCCCTGCTCCTTTAGCACCCTCACGCTCTCGTCATATACGAGCTCCCATGCAAAGCAGATGTGACCGAGCATGATGTCTGCCGGATGCCTGCGCACGCCGCGTGGCAGGCAGCTGTGGCGGTAGAACGTATCCACGCAGGCGGGGGAGAGCTCGCTTGCGCGCATCTGCGCCTCGCTCACGCCGTAGATGTCCTCTATCGGGCAGATGCAGTTGACCTTAACGATGTCGATCTTGTCTGCATCGCGCAGCACGTCCGAGATTGCGCGCTCCCGCGGCGTGAGGCCGTCCGGCAGCCTGAAGTCGCTGTGGTGGGCTATGGCAAGCCGCATGAGCTCGTCGTCTGCGTCCGTATCGACAAAGCGACGGATGAGGGGCTCGCAGCCCGCGTCCCCATCAAAGAGAAGCTCGGCGCCTAGGGCAGCGTGGCTGACGGACTTGGCGTCGTTAAAGGTGTCATAGCGTCTGACCTGCTCGAACCTTCCGATGTCATGCAGGAGGCCCACCAGCCACGCCAGCTCGACGTCATGAGGGGAGAGCCCTTCGGCGGTGGCGATCCGCTCGCAGAGGCCCATGACCCTCAGGGTGTGGTAAACCTTGAGGGCGATCCTCGGGTTCGAGCGGTCGTAGGCCGAGACGTAATCCTCGAAGGCGGCCAGCGCGCGGGTCTTGTCCATGGTCATCTCCTGGGCTTGGGTCTTCTGATTCTACGTGAGTCTTGACGCCTGTGCCGCCAGGCCCCCAAGACTCGCTAAGATGTTGTCTTGTCAACAACCGGTGGGAGGCACCATGGAGGACAATCGACTGACGATCGCATGGCTCGCGCGCGCATGCTCCGGCGCCGTATTGGCGGGGGCGCTGGCACTCGTGACGCTTTCGGGCTGCTCGGCCTCGCAGCAGCAGGCTGCGCAGGACGTTGAGGGCACTGCCGCCCAGACGCAGTCCGAGCCGTCGCAGGACGACGCCGGGGCCGCCGAGGACGAGGCCCTCCAGGATGAGGCCTCCTTTGCCAATTGGCCCGACGAGGCCGTCGACCGCCATGACGACGCAAGCGCCTATGCCGTGGCGGAGCTCAAGGGTTGGCAACTCGAGACCCTCCTCCAGCAGCAGAAGTACGCCTGGAGCGAGCGGAACCAGATGTGGATCAAGGAGGATGGCTCTGCGGCGGTCGTGGTGTGCGACGCGCAGGGCGAGACCCTCTCCGACGATGACATCGCCAAGCTCGGCGAGGGCGCGGCGGAGCCCGGGGTCAGCTATCGCATCGTGACGAGCGAGTACTCGAGCGTCAAGCGCGCCTTCAAGGGACTTGTGAGCGACGTGCTTGCCTGCGACGACAGCGAGCTCATAGACGATGCGGCCGTGGGGGTGTGCACCGGGCCCTCGGGCAGGCGCTGCATCGTCATCGTCGGCGAGAGCAACGACGCGATCGTGGCCACCGTCGTCGGCGAGGAGGCCGTCAAGGCCGGGCTCCTCGAGACCATCACGGGCAAGCCGGTGGGAACCTCCATTGAGTCCGCCTTCGAGACGATGTGCGGCCGCGCCATCGGCTCCGTGACAAACTAAGGGATATATGCTCGTTATGGCACGAAAACCGCGCATCTTCTGCGATAATCGACCGTGCTGCACAAGCCAGGTTAGGAGAGATACATGAAAATCCTGTACAACGACGGACGCGTGGACGAGTGCCCCGAGGGCGAGGAGCTCCACGTCATTCGTCACAGCGCCTCTCACATTCTTGCGCAGGCCATCAAGCGCCTGTATCCCGAGGCCGACTTCGGCTATGGCCCTGCCACCGAGAACGGCTTCTACTACGACATCGACCTGCCCGAGGGCGTAAAGATCAGCGAGGACGACTTCCCCGCGATCGAGGCCGAGATGCGCAAGATCTGCAAGGAGAACCTCAAGTTCGAGACCTACGAGCTCCCGCGCGAGGAGGCCATCGCCCACATGCAGGAGCGCGGCGAGAAGTACAAGGTCGAGCACATCGGCGACCTCCCCGAGGACGCCCGCATCACCTTCTACAAGCAGGGCGAGTACGTCGACATGTGCGTCGGCCCGCATCTCATGTACACCAAGGCGCTCAAGGCCTTCAAGCTCACCGGCGTCTCCGGCGCATACTGGAAGAACGACGCCAACAACAAGATGCTCACCCGCATCAACGGCATCGCCTTTGCCAGCAAGGCCGACCTCGACGCCCACCTCGCCTTCATCGAGGAGGCCAAGAAGCGCGACCATCGCAAGATCGGCCAGGAGATGGAGCTGTTCATGATGGCCGACGAGGGCCCGGGCTTCCCGTTCTGGCTGCCCAACGGCATGCGCCTCAAGAACGCCCTCATGGACTACTGGCACGACATGCAGAACGAGTACAACTACGACGAGGTGCAGACGCCCATCATCCTGTCGCGCAAGCTCTGGGAGACTTCCGGTCACTGGGACCACTACAAGGAGAACATGTACACCACGCTCATCGACGACGAGGACTATGCCGTCAAGCCGATGAACTGCCCCGGTGCCTGCCTCATCTACAAGAGCAAGCCGCGCAGCTACCGCGACCTTCCGCTCAAGCTCGCCGAGGCCGGCCTTGACCACCGTCACGAGCTCCGCGGCGCCCTCCACGGACTCTTCCGCGTGCGCTCCTTCACCCAGGACGACGCCCACCTGTTCGTGCGTCCCGACCAGATCACCGAGCTGGTCACCGAGACGGCGCACCTCATCACCACCTACTACGAGCAGTTTGGCTTCCCGTATCACGTGGAACTCTCCACTCGCCCCGACAACTCCATGGGTTCGGATGAGGACTGGGCGCTTGCCGAGGAGGGCCTGCGCAAGGCTCTCGAGACCATGGGCGTCGAGTACATCCTCAACGAGGGTGACGGTGCCTTCTATGGCCCCAAGATCGACTTCCACCTGGAGGACTGCCTCGGTCGCACGTGGCAGTGCGGCACCATCCAGCTCGACTTCCAGCTCCCGCAGAACTTCGAGCTCGAGTACGTCGGCGCTGACGGCGAGAAGCATCGTCCCATCATGATCCACCGTGCGGGCTTTGGCTCCTTCGAGCGCTTCATCGGCATGCTCACCGAGCAGTACGCCGGCAAGTTCCCCACCTGGCTCTCGCCCTGCCAGGTCAAGGTGCTACCCGTCTCCGAGAAGACGCGCGCCTATGCCAAGGAGGTCGGCGACGCCCTGCGCGCGGCTGGCGTGCGCGTGAAGGTCGACGAGCGCGACGAGAAGATCGGCTACAAGATCCGCGAGGCCCGCGGCGTCGATCGCGTTCCCTACATGCTGATCCTGGGCGAGAAGGAGGCCGAGGGCGGCTTCATCTCGGTCCGCGACCGCACCAACGAGACTCATCCCAGCTCGCTTGACGAGTTCATCGCCTCCATCACCGAGGAGATCGCCGAACGCCGCTAGATGCTTCGCAGACACATCGCCTGATGCTCAGGCCTCCGGCCACGGTGCGTGGCTGGGGGCCTGCTTCTTTCAGCCAGGGATTCGATTGGCTCCATCCACCCATTTTGCCGACTCGGCAGAGCGTGTTTGGGGAACAATGTCCCTAGTGCTTGCGTGTACGACGCAGAAGTTAGGAGCCCAATATGGCCATTGATGTAGACGATTTCAAGCAGCGTGCCAACGACCTCGTCGACCAGGCTTCCGACGTTGCCGAGGACCTCGGCCAGAAGGCCAAGCCCTACGTGGACAAGGCCGCAGCGACTGCAAAGCCCTACGTGGACAAGGCCGCAGCCACCGCCGCAGACCTCGCCGAGAAGGCCAAGCCCCATGTGGAGAGGGCAAAGGATGCCGCGGGTGACCTCGCCGAGAAGGCCAAGCCCCATGTGGAGAGGGCAATGGACGCCGCAGACGACCTCGCCGAGAAGGCCAAGCCCCATGTCGACAAGGCAAGGGGCGCCGCCGGCGACTTTGTGGAGAAGGCGAAGCCCTACGTGGACATGGCGGCCGACGCAGCCTCCGACCTCGCCGAGAAGGCCAAGCCGCACACCTCGCGCGCTGTCGAGTGGGCGAGCGGTGTCTTGGACAAGGCCTTTGACCTGCTCGAGAAGACCACCCAGACCGACCTCGACGGTGACGGCGTGATTGGCGCGGCTGTTGAGGAGGCCTTGGGCGTCGAGGTCGACCCTGCTGCCGAGGCACTGGACGAAGCCGAGGACATCGAGCCCGAGATTGAGGACGCCGAGATCGTCGAGCCGGCTGAGGCACCGGAGGACGCAGAGCCCGTCGAGGACGTTGAGCCCGAGCCTGACGAGGAGACGGAGCCCGAGGTCGCCGATGAGGCGGCTGCCCCCGAGGTCGCGGAAGAGCCCGAAGTCGAGTAAAGCAGTGACGAAGTCATACGCACAGGCCGTGCCCGAGGCGATGGAGGCTCCGGGTGCGGCCTTCGCTCATGGGCAAGGAGCGCGCAAGGGATGGATTCTCGCCGCGTCAACCAAGGAGCTGCTTGCGTGGTTGCGCGAGCAGGCGCATGACCATCCGGGTATAGCCGAGCTGAGCGTAATGGACTCGGCACCGCTTGCCTGCAACGACCTCAAGGCCATGGCGGCGGAGGCTCGTGGCGCGGGCAAGCTGGTCGCGGTCGACGTGACGGGCTTTGGGCCCGAAGGCTGTCCCGCGGTTCGTCTGGGGGCTCACGTCTCGGTCATGCGCATAACCGACGGGCTTTGTGCCGTGGCACTCTCAAAGGATGCCACACGCATAGTGGAAGGCCTTGAGGTCTGGCTCGACGGTCACGCTGCCACCGGCGAGCGCGATTTGCAGCTTGCTTGCCGGGCTCTGGCAGGGGAGGCTGCGAGGTGGCACGAAGCCAGCGATGCCGCACAGGTGCTCGCGTGCTACCTGCGCTGCCACCCCAGGGTGGCGGAGCTGCGCTATCCGGGCCTCAAGCAGGACGAGTCCTTCTCGGTCGCCGCGCGAACGTTGCAGCAGGGCTTTGGCCCACGCGTGGACGTTCGCCTGGAGGGGTCGTGCGAATGGACGTCAATCGAATGCTCGCCTACCGATCCGCGCGAGCAGGTGCTGGCACTGGAGGGGAGGCTTCGACTTGCTGCGCCCAATGCCGTCTAGGGGCCAGGGGCGGCACGAACGGTTGGTAGTCTGAAGGGCGTTTGCTCTTTTGATATTATGGTCACATCTTTAAATCACTTGAGAATTGGGGTCTGTATGAACAAGCGTACCGGTGCTCTGCGCGCCATCACCACCATTGTGACCTGCGTCTTGGCGCTTGGCTTGGCCGTGGGCCTCAACGGATGCGGCAAGAACGACGAGGAGCTCATTCGCACGAGCGTTGCCGAGGTCATGGACACCTTCAAGAACCCAACGAAGGAGAACATGCAGGAGTTCATCAACGAGGACGAGATTGACCTCTCTGCCATCGAGGAGTACGACATCGACATCTACGAGTTCCTCGAGCACAGCTTCAAGCACTTCGACTACACGATCAACGACGTCGTTGTCGATGGCGACACGGCGACCGCCAGCCTTACGCTCACCAACGCCGACCTCGGCGCGGTCATCGAGGACGCCACCACCGAGATCACCGAGAACATCGAAGACTACCAGGACATCATCAACGGTGAGAACGGTCGCAACGAGTTCATGAAGGTCTTCTTCAACAAGATCTACGAGAAGCTGGACGCTACCGAGGAGACCGTCTCCAACGACGCGACGCTCAAGCTCAAGAAGGTCGACGGCGAGTGGGAGGTTGACGACTCGAGCATGAACGAGGTCATCTCCGCCATGTACGGTGGCGTCAGCATCTAGCCGCAAAGCCCAGAAGCCTGTCATTGGGGCCGCAGACACCTGCGGCCCCTTTTGTTTTGAATGGAGCTTGCGTCTTGGCGGCTCCAAGGCGATAGAATGACTCCTGTATGGACTTTATGGTCAGTAGGGGGTGCTCGCGTGGAGACCATCAACGTCGTTGCCGCCATCATCGAGCGTGACGGGCTTGTGTTCAGCGCACACAAGCCGCAGGCCAAGCAGGGCGTCGCAGCCGGATGGGAGTTTCCTGGCGGCAAGGTCGAGCCCGGGGAGACGGGCGAGGACGCGCTGCGGCGCGAGCTTGCCGAGGAGCTCGGGGTTCGTTTCTCCACCGTATGGCTCTTTGACAGCGTCGAGCACGACTACCCCGAGTTTCACCTGCACATGGATTGCTACGTGTGCCATCTGTTGCCGGGGGAGAGTGTCGAGCTCACCGAGCATGACGAGGGCCGCTGGGTGGGGCGTGACGAGCTGTCCGCGCTCGAGTGGCTGCCCGCCGACCAAAAGCTGGCAATGACCCTGGGCATGTACTGGGACCAGGTCTTCGCCTCGGAGCACCTGTAGGCTAGCGATGGCGCATCCATCCGGCCTCCGTCATGCCGGGTGTTTGGCCAAGCGCCAGAGAGAGGAATGCAATGACAACCTTTGATGGGGGGCAATCGCAGGACCCCCGCGTGATAGAGACCGCGGCGGGGACCACCTCTTCCTCAAACTCCGATTCGGGCAACTTCGCATACGTGATCGCAGGCATCGCAATCGGGCTCTCGCTGCTTATCGGATCAGGGCTCTCGGGTTGCATGTCGCTCGTGAGTACCCTGGTGGACGAGGAGCTTGGTGGTGGTTACGACACCTCGACCGACATCTACGACTACGACTTCGATGACGACATCGACTACTTTGACGAGAACTACTTCCCCGAGGACTTCCTCGACTACCTGGACACCGAGGAGCAGGGCGAGCCCACGCCTGACGAAACCATGGGGTCCGGGTCGCTAGAAGAGATACTTGACAGCGGATTGGCCATGTACGACACGACGATCGACTCGCTGCTGCCAGCCATGAGCTACGCCAACGCAAGCCCTGACGTGCGCAACTACGTGCGTGACATCGTCCTCGTGGACCGCGACGCCTCCTCCGAGCTGCACGAGCTCCTGCGCTCCGCCGCCTGGGGAGATGCCGAGCTCGATGCGGCGCTCGCGCAGGCGAGCGAGAAGGCGTCCGCGACTGCCGAGGAGCTGCGCAACAAGGAGCTGCCGACGGTAGCGGGCGGCAATGCCGAAAAGGTCTCACGGCAGCTCGAGCTCGGTCGCACGGCGGCGATTGACCGCTGGGAGGCTATCTCGTCCGAGCTCGAGGTGCTTGCGGGAGCAAGCGAGGACGGCACGGTGGACGCGACGTCACTGCAAGACGCCGATGCGCAGGTGGCGAGCGCGGCCAACGACGCTGCCCTGGCCTTTGGCGAGGCGCTCTCCGCATCGGCGAGCCTCTGACGGCTGGTCCACGGACAACAATCTGACGCGAGCGAGATGGGAGCAGACCCATGAGTAAGGCAGACGAGCTCTTTTGCGCCATGTGCACCGACATCATCGAGCGCGGCACGGACACCCAGGGCCAGGAGGTGCGACCCCGCTGGGAGGACGGCACGCCGGCCTACACCATCAAGCGCTTTGGCGTGTGCAATCGCTACGACCTTCGCGAGGAGTTCCCGGCGCTCACGCTGCGCCGCACCGCCCTCAAGAGCTGCATGGACGAGGTCCTGTGGATCTACCAGCGCAAGTCCAACAACATCCACGACCTCAAGCCCCACATTTGGGACGAGTGGGCTGACGAGACGGGCTCCATCGGCAAGGCCTACGGCTATCAGATCGCCCGCAAGAGCCTCTATCCCGAGGGCGAGTTCGACCAGATGGACCGCGTGCTCTTCGACCTCAAGAAGACGCCCTTCTCGCGGCGCATCATGACCAACACCTATGCCTTCGACGACCTGCACGACATGCACCTGTACCCCTGCGCCTACAGTTGCACCTACAACGTGACCGACGACCGCCGCGAGGACGGACGTCTCACGCTCAACATGGTGCTCAACCAGCGCAGCCAGGACGTACTGGCGGCCAACAACTGGAACGTCTGCCAGTATGCGCTGCTGCTGATGATGGTCGCGCAGTCCTGCGGCATGGTTGCCGGTGAGCTCGTGCACATGATCGCTGACGCGCACATCTACGACCGCCACGTGGACATCGTGCGCGAGCTCATAGGTCGCGAGCAGCATGCCGCACCGCGTGTGACGCTCAACCCCGACGTCACTGACTTCTACGCCTTTACCACCGATGACCTCACCGTGGAGGATTACGTCACCGGTCCGCAGGTAAAGGGCATCCCCATCGCGGTGTAGCCGCCGCGCCACTCGCAACCTCCAAGGAGCCTCAATGAACGCCATCGTCGCCGTCACGCAGGACTGGGGCATCGGTCGCAAGGGCGACCTGCTCATCAACGAGCGCGCCGACATGCAGCACTTCGTGCGCCATACGAGGGGACAGACCGTGGTGATGGGAGACCGCACCCTGGCGAGCTTTCCGGGCGGACGCCCCCTCAAGGGTCGACGCAACGTGGTCATGACCATAGACCCAACGCTCGAGGTGCCTGCCTGCCCCGAGGGCACGACCTGCGAGATCGTCCATAGCGTGGACGAGGCGCTGGCTGCCGTTGCCTCCGAGGATCCCGATACCGTATGGGCCATCGGCGGGGCGAGCGTGTATCGTCAGCTGCTGCCGCACTGCGCGCATGCGGTCGTGACCAAGTTCGAGACCACGCTGCCGGCCGATGTGTACTTTCCCAACCTCGACGAGGACGAGGCGTGGGTGCTGGAGTCGTCCGAGGAGGGCGGCACGACGGCGGATGGCGTCGACTTCAGGTTTACGGTCTATCGCAACACGGCGCTCTAGCGGGCCTCGCTCTTGTCCCGCAGCTCCAGGCGCACGACGGCAAAGCTCTCGCCGGCCTGGTCGGTGAGGTCGACGGTGCAGATATGCTCGTCGCCATGGACGCGGGGGACGATGGTGTCGCCGAGCAGGGCCTGGTTCTTGTACTGGACGCTTATGCGCTCGATGTCGTCGATGCGGTCCGTGGCTTCCGAGCCGGCAATGGCCGCAAGCGCATTGGTGGCCATGCCTATGTATTGGGCGTTGTTGACGTGTCGGTTGGTGTCGAGGTGCATCTCGCTCACCACGACCGGCGGAGCCTCGACATAGGGACCCTCCACCGGAAGCCTCCGACTTGTCTCGGGCATGTCCAGGGGCGGCTCGTCGGTGAGGTAGATGTGCTGGTCCTCGGTGATGCGCACGGGCCTGCCCTTGGCAAAGTCAAAGACGAACCAAAGCGAGTCCGCCCTCACCAGCTGGGCTCCGTCCGCATCGCTCACCACGAAGTTGCGCGAGGCGAGCGTTCGTCCCATGGTGTGGCACCAGGTGCTTACGCGGATGTCGTCATAGAAGCGCGGCAGGCGCTCGATCTCGATCTGCCATGCGGCGATGAGCCAGGCCTGGTTCTTGCCGGCCATGTAACCCACGCCGCGATTGATGCTCTCCGAGTTGAAGGTGCTGCAGTCCTGCAGATAGTTGATCAGGGAGAGCAGGGAGAGACGCCCATGCTCATCGCATTCGCTGTATCGGACCTTGCTGTCAAACGAGTACATGCCGCCTCCTTCTCATGACGTTGCGCTCGGTCGTGCCTATGACTGCCTGTGGTACGGGCTGTGCTCGTCTACCACCACGAGGTTGCTTCCGGGAATGCAGCTTGCCTCGTAGCTGGTGACGAACCCCTCGGCGCTGTCGCCGTCGCGCTGGATGCGCAGGGGGATGGAGGAACTCACCTTGATCTCCTTGCCGGAGAAGCGCTCGATGCCAGGGCGTCCGATGAGCGAGCCCTCGGGGTCGATGAACCCGGCGAGCACGGGCACGAGCAGCTGGACCGCCGCGGTGGTGGTGAGCACCATGACGTCGAGGTTGCCGTCGTCCATGCGGCAGTCTGGGATGATGTTGATGTCACCCTGCATCATGGCGGCGTTTGCGACGATGCACGAGATGCCCTTGCGCCTGTACGTCTTGCCGTCGACCGTGATGGTGAAGGTCGCCACCTTGGGGTTGAGGTTTGCCAGCACGGCGGTAAAGTAGGCCGCCTCGCCCAGGGCGTGCTTGCCAGACTCGGCGGATGCCATGAGCTCGGCGTCAAAGCCCATGCCGCTCATGATGCCAAAGCCCTCCTTGTGGGCAAGCCCGTCCTCGTCGGTCCAGCGCAGCTCGCCCAGGTCGAGCGGCGTGGGCTTGAGGCCGCGACACGATGCGGCGATGGCTGCGGGCTCCGGGCCGTTGCCGAGGTTTGCAAACAGCAGGTTGGCCGTACCGGAGGGAAAGACGCAGGTGCACACGTCTCGATTGCGCAGGGCGTAGAGCGCGTTTGTCACGGTGCCGTCTCCGCCTGAGACGACGACAAGGTCGAACTCCTCGGCATCCCCCAGCAGGTCGGAGACGGGCATCGCGGGCTCCAGCACGCGCATGACGCACTCGTCCCCGTTGCGCACGAGCTCATGCTCGAACTCGAAGATGGCGTTTGAGCCAAAGCCCGACGAGAGGTTGTGGATGATGAGGCTTCTCATTGCTCTCCTTGTGCTCACCATACGCTTCACATGAGCGTTCGGTATGATGGATTGGTAATGCTTACGAGGTTCTGTCCCTAAAGATGGTACCCATTCGGGTCATTCAGGAGTACGACGCGTGTACATTTCTGCATTTGATGAGCTCGCATCTTTCTGTGAGCGTGCCTCTTCCTCGAGGATTCTGGCCGTTGACACCGAGTTCTTGCGCGAGAAGACCTACTATCCCAAGCTCTGTCTCATACAGATCGCCACCCATGAAGAGTCCGCCGCAGTGGACCCGCTGCTGATCAACGACCTCTCGCCCCTGGTCGAGCTGCTTACGGACACGCGCATCACCAAGATCTTCCATGCCTGCTCGCAGGACCTCGAGGTCATCCTGTGCGCCCTTGGCGTTGTCCCGGAGCCCGTCTTCGACACCCAGCTGGCCTCAGCCTTCCTGGGCATGCGCCAGCAGGTGGGCTACGGTGCGCTCGTCGAGCGCTACACCGGCGTGCATCTACCCAAGGCCGACTCGCTCACTGACTGGTCTCGCCGCCCGCTCGACGAGGAGCAGCTCTCGTATGCCGAGGATGACGTGCGCTACCTGCCCGGCATCTACGACGCGATGATGACCCAGCTCGTGGCCAAGAACCGTCTGGGTTGGCTCAAGCCCGAGATGGACGCGCTGACCGACCGTTCGCATATCGAGCGCGTGCCCGAGCAGGCCTTCCTGCATCTCAAGCGCGTCTCCTCGCTCACGCGGCGCCAGCTGTCGGTGGCGCGGGAGGTCTGTGCGTGGCGGGAGCGGCGCGCAGCCGAGCGCAACGTCCCGCGCAAGTGGGTCATCTCCGACGAGATTCTCCTTGAGCTCTCAAAGCGCAGCCCCAAGACGGTCGACAGGCTGCGGCGCATACGCGGCACGGAGCAGCTCTCCGAGCGCGATGCCGACGCGCTGGTGCGTGCCGTGCGCAAGGGGCTTGCCATGGGCTCCGAGACGATACCCGCGCCAAAGCGCCGCGAGCGCAACTCCGCCGAGGCGGAGGGTGCCATCGACCTCATGAACGCGCTGCTGCGCATCATCGCGGACCGCTCCGGCGTGGCGCCGCAACTCATCGCAACGAGGGATGACCTCCTCGACCTGGCGCAGGGTCACGAGGACTGCCGTCTGAGCGGGGGCTGGCGCCATGAGCTTGCCGGTGCGCCGCTCGAGCGCCTGCTCTCGGGGGAGATCGGCCTCACCGTCAAGGAGGGACGCGTCGAGATCCTCTGACGGGTGACGCCGCGATGCAGCGCTTTGTAACGGGTGTCCATCTGCTGGCGCATCTCACGTCATTTGTGGCGGGCGATGGGTATAAGCTATGGATACATGCGTCGGCATGGGCGTCCGGCGCAACTCGTCCGATTGGAGATCGGTCATGTTCTACTACGACCTTCCATACCTGCTCATAGCCCTTCTGTCCATGGTGCTCGGCGCCATTACCCAGGGCTACATAAACAGTGCCTACCGCAAGTGGTCGCAGGTGCCCACGTCCCTCTCCGGTACTGGCGCGGACGTCGCCCGCCGGATGCTTGACAGCAATGGTGCCAGCGAGGTTGGCATCACCCGTATCGGCGGCCACCTCACGGACAACTACGACCCGCGCGACAACATGCTGCACCTCTCCAACGACAACTACGGCAGCGGCACGGTGGCCTCTGTGGCGGTTGCTTGCCACGAGGCGGGCCATGCCATCCAGAACGCGACGGGCTACGGCCTCATGCGTCTGCGCACCGCGCTCGTCCCGGCGGTCAGCTTCACGTCCCGCACCTGGGGCCTGCTCTTTATCGCGGGCATCATGTTCAACATCATGGGGCTGCTCAAGCTCGCGGTGGCCTTCTTTGCCGTGTCGGTGCTGTTCCACCTGGTCACGCTCCCGGTCGAGATCGACGCCTCGAGGCGCGCGGTGCAGTATCTGGGCACCGTGAGCGACATCGACCAGGCGGGTGCCAAGGAGGTGCTCACGGCGGCCGCCCTCACCTACGTGGCCGCTGCGCTCATCTCGGTGCTGCAGCTGATGTACTACATGAGCCGCACGAGGGACCGTGACTAGCCGATGGCCCAAGCCCAACCAGTCTCGGTAAGCGATGCCGTCGGCCTGGCAAAGGCCACGGTGGACAATATGCCAACGCTGCTCGTCACGGGCGAGGTCTCTGGGTTCAGGGGGCCTGCCCGTACCGGGCATTGCTACTTCCAGCTCAAGGACGACTCCAGTGCCATGGACGCCATCGTCTGGCGTGGGATCTACCAAGCGAGTGGCGTGCAGCTGCGTGACGGCCTGCAGGTGCTGATAGCGGGCCATTTTCAGGTGTATGCACCAACGGGAAAGCTCTCGTTTGTCGCTCGCAGCCTGGAGGTCTCGGGTGAGGGACTCCTGCGCCAGCAGGTCGCTGCCCTTGCAAGGCGGCTTGAGGCAGAGGGGCTGATGGACCCGGCGCGCAAGCGGCGCATACCCGCCTTCTGCACGCGCGTGGCTGTGGTCACCTCTCCCACGGGCAGCGTGATCGACGACGTCAAGCGGACTCTCGCGCGCAGAAACCCGCTGGTGGAGCTGCTTGTCTCGGGTTGCGCCGTGCAGGGCGAGGGCGCGCCCGCGCAGATCATCCATGCGCTTGCGCGTGCCGCGGCCGTGCGTCCCGACGCCATTCTCCTGGTGCGTGGCGGCGGCTCCTTCGAGGACCTGATGACCTTCAACGACGAGTCGCTCGCGCGTGCCGTCGCGGCCTGCCCCGTGCCCGTGGTCACCGGCATCGGGCACGAGCCTGACACGTGCATCTGCGACATGGTCGCCGACCGCAGGTGTTCCACGCCGACGGCGGCGGCCGAGTCGGTCGCGCCCGCCCTCGACGAGATCCAGCGTAGCTACCAAGACCGCAGGCGCAGGCTCGCGCAGTCCATGGGCGCCATGCTTGCAGCGCAGGGCCAGCTGCTCGACACGCTCGATGCGCGCGAGCGCCAGGCGATTCGCGGCAGGCTCTCCAACCTCGAGCTTGCGGTGCGTGCGCTGGAAAGGCGCAGGTGCCTGAGCGAGCCGGCCGCCATGCTGCAGGACCGCGCGGTCCAGCTCGAGCTCACCGCGCAGCGCCTCCACGAGGGGGCGCCCCGTGCCCTCGCCGCCTTGTCGCAGCAGGTAGAGGCCCTAGCCGCGCATCGCTGTCTGCAGGACCCGATGGCACCGTTAAAGGAGCGACAGGAGCGCGTGGAGCATCTGTCAGAGCGGCTTGTGGGAGCAGGGCCTCGTGCGACGGCCAACCTCGCACGCCAACTCGATGCGCTGGGCACACGCGCCCACGACGTCGGCCCGCGCATCCTGCGGCAGCATGCGGCCACGCTGGCGCAGGGCGCCGCGCAGCTCGATGCGCTCTCGCCGCTCAAGGTGCTCTCGCGTGGGTATGCCATTGCCCGAGATGCCGAGGGCCATGTGGTCACGGATGCGGCAGGCCTCGGTAGGGGGGACGAGATTTCGGTGCTGCTTGGGTCTGGCGGCGTGCGCGCCCAGGTGACGGATACGTTTGAGACGGATGACATGACCGCATTGCATGCGGCTAAAGATGGGAGGCAGTAATGGCAGAGGAGCTGCGCAAGGTCGAGGAGATGACCTTCAAGGAGGCGTCCGTCGAGCTTGAGATGATCGTGAGGGCGCTCGAGAAGGGCGACCTCGAGCTTGAGGAGTCGCTCGAGCGCTATGGCAGGGGAGTGGAGCTTCTCGCAAGCCTGCGCGAGCGCCTGTCCAAGGCCGAGCAGCGCGTTCAGGAGCTCACGGACCAGGCTGAGGCACCGACTCAGCTGGTTGACACCGCCTCCGCGCCTTCGACCGCTTTTCTCGACGAGTAACACCATAGCGAGGGAGACACACCATGGATGACTGCATCTTCTGCAAGATTGCCAACCACGTGATCGAGTCCGACTACGTCTACGAGGATGACCTTGTCTGTGCGTTCCGCGACATGAACCCGGCCGCGCCGACGCACGTGCTCGTGGTGCCCAAGGCCCATCACGAGACCATCGTGGACGGGGTGCCCGCCGAGACGCTTGCCGCCATGGCGCATGCCATCGACGAGGTCGCCAAGGCCGAGGGCATCAGCGAGAGCGGCTTCCGCGTGATCACCAACGCCGGACCTGACGCAGACCAGGTGGTCAAGCACCTGCACCTGCATGTGCTTGGCGGGCGCTTCCTGGGAAGCCCGCTTCTGGCCGAGTAGCCTCGGTTGTCCTCGTCTTGCGTGGATACGGTTGTCAGGTGATTTGGGAGCCGAGTTTTGCCACAACAGACGTATGATTAACAGCAGCCATTGTGATTACGGTATCACCTGAGAGGGGAATTGCATGAACGTTCTGGTCATCAACGCGGGTAGCTCGTCGCTCAAGTTCCAGCTGCTCGATGTGGACACCCGTGAGGTCTACGCCAAGGGCAACTGCGAGCGCATCGGCATCGACGGCGCCTTCGTGGGCTACGAGTCCATCGCCGTCGAGGGCAAGCAGAAGATCGAGGCCCCGCTGCCCGATCACAAGACCGCCATGCAGTATGTCATCGACATCATCAACGCCACCGGCAAGGACTTCATCGGCATCGGCCACCGCGTCGTTCAGGGCGGCTGGTACTTCCCCGAGAGCAAGGTCGTCACCGACGAGTCTCTCGGCTGGGTGCGCGAGGTTGCCCCGCTGGCGCCGCTGCACAACTATGCCGAGGCTGACGCCATCGAGGTCTGCCGCGAGCTGTTCCCCGACAAGGGCAATGTCGTCGTTGCCGACACCTCCTTCCACTACGCGATTCCCGAGCGCGCACACCGCTACGCCCTTCCGCGCGACGTCGTCGACAAGCTGCACATCCGCAAGTATGGCGCCCACGGCACCAGCCATCGTTACATCTGGCGCGCCACCAAGGAGTTCCTCGGCGATGACGTCCACAAGCTCGTGAGCTGCCACCTTGGCTCCGGTGCCTCCCTGTGCGCCATCACCGACGGCCGCAACATGGATACCACCATGGGGCTCACGCCGCTCGACGGCCTCATCATGGGCACCCGCTGCGGCACCATCGACCCTGCCACCGTCTGCTACCTGCAGCGCGTCGGTGGCTACACGGTCGATGAGGTCGACACCATGATGAACAAGCAGTCCGGCCTGCTCGCCATCTCCGGCATCAGCTCCGACTCCCGCGACATCGAGCTCGCCGCCGACGACGGCGACAACAACGCTCGCATGGCCATCGAGATGTTTGCCTACCGCACCGCCCAGCTCGTCTGCGAGATGGCGCAGGCCAATGAGGGCATTGACACCATCGCCTTCTCCGCAGGCATCGGCGAGAACTCCTCCACCATGCGTGCCGAGGTTGCCAAGAAGCTTGCGTGGCTTGGCGTCAAGATCGACGACGAGAAGAACCGCGTCCGCTCGGACGAGGTGCGCGAGATCTCCGCTCCCGACAGCAAGATTCGCGTGCTCGTCGTTCCCACCAACGAGGAGTACATGATTGCCCTCGACGTCGCCGAGCTGCTTGGCTAAATCAGCGTCGCAGTCTCGTTGAGTCCGATGCCCCGGAGCACAGTGCTCCGGGGCATCTCATTGTGGGAGGAACTCCATGGAGCCATTTGCCTTTCGTACGGTCAGCTCGCACGAGCTGGGGCGCTACGTCATAGAGCTTGGCGAGCTCTCTACGCCTGACGGGCCTTCCCCATACTCCATCGTGCACATGCGCGGCTTCTCATGCTGCTTTGTCACCGTGGAGGGGAAGCTTGCCATGGTGCGCCAGTATCGCTACTCGGTCGGGAGCTGGCAGCTTGAGCTTCCTGCGGGCGGCATCGAGCGCGGGGAGACCCCGCGAGAGACGGCGGCTCGCGAGCTTGCGGAGGAGGTCGGCCTGGTTGCAGACGACCTGATAGACCTCGGCATGGTGTACCCCTCCGTAGGCTCGACCGACGAGCGCTGTCACATCTTTGCAGGCAAGAGCACGGGGACGTGTCCGCGGGGTCTCGATCGGGGAGAGCAGACGGAGCTCGTCCTTCTCAGCCGCGACGAGGTCGAGAAGATGATGGACGACGGCTCTGCCGTATACCCGGCGCTGTACGTGGCTTGGATCAAGTTGCAGCGCAGCGGCCTTCTCGACGAGCTCTTCGGCTAGCCGCTGCCGACCTCGACAAACACGACAATCGTGCGCCAGGGCTGCCCGGACAGCTCGGACGAGCAGGTGACGAGTGCCACCGTCGAACAAGCCTCCTTTGCCAGCTGCTCGCAGTTTGCGGCAGTGGCCTCAGCCTCGCCGGAAAGGTCCAGCAGCCAAGATTCGAGCTGGTCTGGCGGGAGGTCGAAGCGCTGGATGCCGGCAAACCACGCATTGCGTCGCAGCGCGCAAAGGGGCTTCAGACGGGTCGTCCCTCCCGATGGCGTGCTCCATACGCAGTCGCCCGTCTTCTCGAACACCTCCTGCCTGTATGCCCTTTGGAGTGCGCTGAACTGACCTCCCAAAAAGAGATGGTGCCCATAGACCAGCCTCTGACGCGCGTCGGCCTCGCATCGGTGGTCGAGGAACGGCGTTCCATCGAGCGAGGCCTTGCGCCACAGGTCATGCTGCAGGTAGTAGGTCATGTCAGCATCCGAGGGCGCCATGACGGGTAGGTCTATGTCGGTGTTCTCCACCCGCACCCACGCGGCGACATCAGGGTTGATGGCTTTGAGGCTCTCCCAATCGGGGCCGGATGAGATGCCGATGCCTGGAGCCTCGCCGGCTGTCGTCTGCTGTCGCACGCGAACGTCGGCTGAGAGCTTCTCTATCGCACGTGCGTCGTGTCTATGGGTGAGCACGAGCGCAAGTCCCGATGTCACAAGCATCCACCCAAGAAGCCTTGCGGCAATCCTTATGGCGTCATGCCGATGCGATCTCATCCGTGCGCCCTCTCCCTGCGTCTGCGCAGGCCATCGCCTATGCGCTTCGTCGCTCTTATGAGGAGGCTTGCGGCAACGCCGATACTTGTGATGGCGATAAGGCGATGGAGGGGGCGTACGTGCCTGCTTGTGGCCACGGCCCGCAGCTGACGAGACGGCTGCGCTGGTGCCGCCTGGTAGGGCACGCGCCTTGCATGGACGAGCAGCCGGTGTGAGTTGATAGCGTAGGGCGTGCACGTGACAAGTGTGCAGAGATCTTGGCCTTCTTCGATCCGACAGGCGTCCGGGGCATCCTTCGGCAGGACCACCTCGGTTGAGGTCACCTGATAGCTGTATGCATCGCCAAGCACATGAAGCGTGAACACATCCCCCTCCACGATCTCATCGAGCTGGTCGAACATGCGGGCCTTTTCCATCGCACTGTGTGCCGCAAGCACGCAGTGGCTTGACGACCCGCCCACAGGCAGCGATGACCAGGAGATATGGCCGACGCCCATCGAGAGGGTCGCATCGCTTGTGCCGTGATAGATGGGCTCTCGCACCGCTATCTTGGGTATCTCGATCCAGCACATGGCCGCCATGCGCTCGTCACAGAGCTGCTCATCGTAGGGAGCGATGGGCTCACCCGCCACCCTGCCGGCAACATCGAGGATGTCGCTGGGCTCCTCGTTGCCTCCTCCCATGCCCACATTGTCCATGTGCGCCCCCTCGCCGCCCAGGCTCAGGTTGTATGCCTGGGCCTGGGCAAGGACGGCGAGACGTGCCTTGTCATCGGTCTTGTCCACCCGGTCTGAGATGCCGGATATCACGCTCTCGGCCTTTGCCGTGGAGTTCAGGTCATCGAGCAGGGGCTTGGCCGAACAAAGCATGCCGGCTGCCATGAGGGCCACAAGCAGCAGGTCGACCACGCGCCCATGCTTCCCGGAGTACCTGCCTCGGCGACTTCGCATCGACCTGCGTCTCTGGGCTCTCCTTCGAGCGTCACTCATACCTGGGGACTTCCGTGCCGCCTGCGGCGTGCCACCACTGACGCGGCGGATGCGAGGGCGCCTGAGCATTCCAGGGGTGCGCCGAGACCCTCTCCGCCGGTAAGGGGCATGGGGAGCGCGTCGACCGTCTTGTTCCTAAACACGGCACCGTCTTCGTCACCGTTCACCCTTGCGGCGATCGATCCGTCCTCAGTGGCTGCAACGCTGACCGTTACGCGTTCCACGTGGTCGTCGTAGACGATGAGCTCGTTGCCGCCTCTCACCTCTCTGATGGTGTAGGAATGGCTGCCTACCTGCGCATAGTTGAAGACGATGGGGTCAAAGGTCACGTTTCCCTCGGCGTCGTTGCACTTTGTCTGAAGCACCGTGCCGCGATCATCCGCGAGCTCGAAGGAGAACATACCTTCCTGGAGCTCGAGGTTCTGACTTTCTCCATCAAAGAGCTTGGTGGCGCTCAGCACGACCTCGGTCGTCACCGGCTCGTCTATGCATGGGTCCTCAGTCAGGTCGACGACCTCTCCGTCAGAGCCGATGCTCACCTCCTTTGACCAGTTCTCGTTTGGAAGGTATCCGGTGGGAGGCTGTGCCTCGGTTACGGTGTAGCTGCCATAGGGGAGGGAGTCAGCACCCGTTGTCGCCATGCCCTGCTCGTCACTCGTTATGGTGAGACAGACCTCTCCTGGCGCATGGGCCTTGCCGTCCACGACGACCCTGCTCTTGGAGTTGTTGGTGATGGCAAAACGCGCCCCAGACAGGCCTTGCCCCGTGCTGTCCGCCTTGCGCAGCCTGATCCCTCCGCGAGCGACGTGCTCGTCTACCTCCAGTGGCGCAAGGTGCGTCTCGATCCCTCGTTGCTCGCTGTTGTAGACGATGCGCCTGACCTCGTGTGCGTCGTCGGTAATGAGGTAGCCTTCGGGTGCCTTTGTCTCTGCTATTGCGATCGTGCCCAACGGCAGACACGGCTTTCCATCAGCAGAGAGGTAGAGTTCGTCGCCAGAGACCTTATGCTCCTCGTCCAGGGTTGCGGCGCCCTTGTTGTCGGTGCCGATGACCCAGCTTCGCGTGGGCGTCTCCGGCAGCGTCTCCTGCGTGTAGTCCCCAGCATAGAACGCGACCGTAAACTGCGCGCCCGCCAGGCTCGCGCTGCCTTGGGCCGTGGCCTCCTTGAGGTCAGCATCCCTCTTCTGCACGATGGCTGACACGCCATCTGTTGCGGGCACCTCCTTGCACGAAAGCACGGAAGTCTTGTTCTTGGTGACGCTCACCTTGTGTGCGACATCGTCCAGCAGGTAACCATGCGACGGTTTGGTCTCCTTGACCCAGTAAGAGCCTTCGAACACCGTAAGCTGGTTGCTCGCACCGTCTTTTCCAGTCTTGAGCGTGCCCACGGACCGCGTGCATGCCTCGTCGCTGTAAACCCCGTATTCGGCGCCTTCAAGGCTGTAGCAGGCGTTCTGCTCCGTGACGTCGGGTGATGCGGAGGACTTCAGCAGGGAGAGGGAGCCTGGCTCGAGGGGAGTGTCGGTAACGCTCAAGCTGCTCTTTTGAAGGCCTACGACGTTTAGGGTATAGGTCTTGGTGTCAAGGGCATACCCCTTCGGCGCGCGATACTCCTTCACGCGATACGACCCTGCCGGCAGTGACGCGGTGGCATCCTTGGCGTTGGGGCTGGTGCCGTTCTTCCAGACGCGAAGCACGCCGTTGCCGTTCGAGTTGACAAGGAAGTACTTTCCGGTTGAGGTCTTGCCATCCTCCTTGTAGACAAGATACGTGGCGCCTGATAGGGAGTAATCCGGGTTTCCGCTGGTGAGTGTGGGGTTGCCTGACGACTTCCTGAGATCTGGCGTTCCCTCCAGGATGCCGGTCACAAGGAGCATCTTCTGCTTGGAGCGGTCTGTGGGGTTGCACTTGAGTGCATAGTTGTTCTCGGGCGCCCACGCCGCGTTCTTGGACGTCGACGCCCAGCTCTTCGCCTCCCTTACCAGCGCACCGACTGCGTCGCGATAGGGCTGGTTGATGGTCGTGTAGAACGTCGAGTTGGTATTGCCGCCAACGTCGGTAAAGACCCACACGGCGCACTGGGTTATGAAGCGGGCCTCGGTTGCGGTCCACTCTCGCCCGCCAATCTTTCGCGTGTTGGGATAGCCGTGGTAGAGCACGTATCCCACGTGACCCGTGATGCGATCGTTGGACACCTTGGTCTCAAGGGACGAGTCGCCGCCGCTCACCATCATCTCGATGCAGTACATGACTGACCCATCGGGTGCCGTGTGAAAGCGGATGTCGTGGCCATAGGTCTTCTTCGAGAGGTTGGACCCGTTCTTGACCACGATCACGTCTCCAGGCTTGGCTGCTGCGAATGCGCTGGTGGGGGACGCGAGTGCGATGATAGCTACCGCCACTGCCGCCCAAAGCATACGCATGCCCTTTGATAGTCTGTGTCTCATAGGTCTCCCTTCCTTGCTCTAGATGTGACGGCGAGAGATGCGCTTGACTGTCAGGCCAAATGCCGCGAGCATCACGACTCCGGCACTCGTCCAAACGTGCTCTTCCAGACCGGTCCCACCGGTGAGGGGCATAGGGATCAACCGGCTGTTGGTCACCCGAATGCGCACTGACCCTGCGTTTCCGTCAACAACGCTGACCTCTGCGATGCTTTTGCTTGCCGGGTCGGCTTCCGTGCCGGCCATGCTTGAAGAGAGTTTGGAAAGCGAGAGGCTCTGTCCCTCGAGCTCGGAGATGACCGTGAGCGTGATGTCGTCCTCCAGGGGAAGATAGCCCTTTGGCGTGGTCGTCTCGGAAATGAGGTACGTGCCCTCGTCGAGACCAAGGACCTCGAAGGTCCCGTCGGCAGCCGTCGTGAACTCGTGGGCGGTCTTGCCAAGCGACCCGTCCTCCTGCACAAAGAGGCCCCTGGACTCCTCGTCCGAGTTCTTGTCGCTCATGCGGATGGTGAATCCTGCACCCGGCACGGGCTCGCCCGTCTGCTCGTCGACCTTTGACAGCGCCAGTCTGTAGGCAAAGACGCGTACGGGAACCTCGTCAGTTCTGCCGTCTCCCTTGCTTACGGGGTCATCGGTATAGGTAAGGAATACGCCATTCAGGTTGCCTGCGCTGCCTATGACACGCCTGTCGTTCATGTGAGCGCTGTACTCAACGGTGATCTTGGTGTCCTTGTCAATGGCGAGGTCGTGCCACACTGGATCTTTGAGGTCTGCAAAGTCGACCACGAGCACGTTGTCCTTGAGAGACACACTGAGGGCTCTGTCGTCGGCATTCACCACGCTTTTGCCCACGCGAATCGTCAGGGCGTCAGCCACGTCCGCGCCTTCTGGAACCGTGACGCTGAGTCCTGGCTCGAGCGTGTCGGTGAAGCGATAGTGGTAGCTGTCATAGGCGCCGAAGTTGGAGGGGAGCGTGCCCGTGAGGCGGTAGCCAAGGTCTTGTGCCGTGTCGGCGTCGGCCACCTTTCCCCACGCGCCCGTGGAGTCCTCACGCACCTCCTTGTTCACGGTTGGCACGAAGGCCTTCTCGTCAACAACGCTGGTAGAGCCGCCGAGCGGAATCCACAAGGGTGCCGTTCCGGCTTCGTTGTGCGCCTCGGTCGTCGAGTCGGTGGTCACAAAGAGCCAGAGTCCCTGCTCTCCCGAGAACCGTTCGCCTGAGGTTGCCGTCTGAGGTGGGATGGATGTGTCCTGCGAGAGCGCACGGGCCAGCCGCTGAGAGAAGCTGAGGGCTGCGGTCGTGCGCGGCGTGGTTGCGGCGCCCTCGTCCGAGGGGGAGCCCGCAATCGACTCGCTGACGAACTCGGCGGCAATCTGGGCACGGTCGTGCATCTCGGCGCCAGGGTGCCTGTCGCTGAGCCACTCCTTGTATCCGTTCGCGTCGATAAAGCCCAAAACCGCGGCCTTCATCTCGTCGGATGCCCAAACGACGCCCGTTGCCTTGTCGTCGGAAGCTACATGAGCCTTAAAGAGCAGATATGCGTCATAGGTGGCTCCCTGATTATGGTTCTGACGTATGGTGATCGTTCCCGTGTCCGCAAGGGCCGGTCGTGCCGGATGGGCTATTCCCGCCATGAGGGAAAGCGCCAGGCCAGCTGCAATTGGCGCGCAATGCGTTCCCTGGCTGAGATGTTTCATCGTATGCTCCTTCCGCTTGTGTCTAATGGCGCCTTCGATAGCGCTTTCTATGGGTTCTGGGTCCGCTGGAGTGGGAGAGCAAAAGTAAGGTCAGCCCGCCTCCCGTGAGTACGGCAGCGGCGGGACCGCCACCGGTCTGCGCAAGACGCTCGACCCCTGGCGTGAGCGGTTCATCCGTTACCGAGACCTTGGCTACCGCAGAGGAGGCATCGACGCTCTCGACCTTTGCGCTCGAGCCGGACAACTCTGCGCCCATGCTCTTCATCCCAAGGCCCGAGGCATCACGCTCGGACGTTATGGTGAGGCTGATGTCCTCGTCGATGGCGCGGTACCCCTCTGGTGGCTCCGTCTCGTGGAGCGTGTACGGACCCTCGTCGATACCGGAGATGCGGACCTTACCGTCGCCGTTGGTGACAAAGGCATACGGATCTGCCGCGAGCGAGCCATCCTGCTGCACATAGAGCTCCTCGCCTTGGGGCTTTAGGGTGAACTTGGCTCCCTCAAGACCCTCTTTTCCGTCCGAGCCCTTCTTCTGCAGGTCGATCGCATAGGCAAAGACCTTGTTGACGACCGTGTTGGTCTGGCCGTCCTGCTCGCTCACCGGATCGTTGGTGTAGACGAGATATGCCTCGTTCGGGTTTCCCTCCATCCCGATGTGAGCGGCGCTCGTGAGATGGGCCTGGTAACGGACGCTGATGACACTTTGCGGGTTGATGGCATAGGACTCCCAGTGGTCGCTCAGGATGTCGGTAAAGTCGATGGTGAGGGTGCTCTTGTCGTATGAGACGGTGAGGTTGGTGCCGTCAGGCTTGGCGTCAATCCCGTCGATGGTGACCTTGACTGCCCCATCGGGCTTGGCGTCTGTGGCAAGGGCGGGCTCCAGCCCCTCGGAGAAGTGGTCCACAAAGCGATAGTGGTAGTGGCTGTAGGAGCTTAGGTTGTCCGGCATCGTTCCGATCAGGTTGAACTCAAGGTCCTGGCCCCTGTTGGCGTCTGCCACCTTGCCCCATGCCTTGTCAGAGTCCTCTCGCACCTGTTTGTCAATGGTCGGGGTCGAGCTCTTGTCCGCAATCTCCATGGGCGTTTCGGCGACGGGCACCCAGAGTGGCGCCGTGCCTGCCTTCTGGGTGTCTCCAGCATCAGAGCTGACGAGCAGCCAGAGACCCTGGTCGGCAGTAAAGGGCTCGCCCGCAACGACCTGCTGCGGTTGCGTTGTCGAACAGGAGTCAACGGCTCGTGCCAATCCATTGGAGAAGTCCGCACCGGTGGGCTGGGATGTTTTCTCCTGGTCCTCGACGGTCGGCTGCCCGCCCATCATGCTCGTGATGAACTCCGCCGCGTTCTGGGCCATCTCGCGCTGGCCTTCACCAGGGTGGTGCTCGTTGAGCCAGTCTCCGTATCCCTGACCGTCGAGGTAGGGTAGCGCTGCCTCGCGCATGGCATCGTCTGCCCATGTGATGTTTGATGCCGTACCATCCTGGTCCACGTCAGCGGCAAAGACTTGATAGGCCTCGTACGTGGCCCCGTCGGACTGTGTTCCCGCGACCGTGAACGTTCCCTGTTTGGCAAATGCGCTGCTGGCTGGGGGTCCAAAGAGCATGAGACAACCCATTGCCATAACGCAGAGCCACACGAAAGCCCTGCGGCACATGCGATTCTTTGATACTGCGGCCATGCGACTCCCTTCTGCGTGTGGTGCGCGATCGGAGGCGGCATGACGGAAAGCCAAGGCATGCGGATTAGGTTACGGGGAAGCCGCCATGCCACCCGCATCCAAGCTACGGCTAGAAAGGGGCTGGGGAGATGACTGTCTGAATTGATATACGCTCCGGGTAGGTCGCAGGTCGCATTGTGGTAGGTCGCAACGGACATAAGTTGCCTGACCTGCTAGGCCATTCGCGTTCTGGCGATCTGTGGCAACCGTCGCAGGGCGAGGCCGTGTGGAGACGCGCACACAAAACGAGGGCCCCGCGCCGGTGCGCGAGGCCCTCAAAACAGGTAAAACTGCAGCTAAAACTAGAAGGGACGCATCACAAAGGTGCGTGTCGTGCCCTCGCCGGGCTCAAGGAAGATCATGCCCTGCTTGTGCTCGAACACGTCGTCCTCGTCGGTGCGTGTCGCAGTGCCGCACCAGGGCTCCAGCGCGACAAACGGGGCGCCGCCTGCCGCAGACCAGACGCCAAGATAGTCGAAGCCGTCGAAGTCGACGCGCATGCCGTGGCCGGCCGGTCCAACGAGCGTCACCGTGCGTCCGGGCACATCCTCAAAGGTGAGGGTGTCGACATCAAAGAGCTCGTGCGTCAGCGGCAGCGTGTCGGAATCCTCGAGCAGCGTGAAGCGCGTGCCCCAGTCGAGCAGGCCGGTCTCGGTGCTGATGGTGGGGGAGGTGTAGCTCCACGGCTCGGCGAACTTGAGCGCGTACTCGGAGAAGTCTGCGTCGTCGCCCGGGGCGGGCACGTTGAAGGCGGGGTGCCCGCCAACGACGAAGGGCAGCGTGACGTTGCCGGTGTTCTCGACATAGAACTCCTGCTCCAGCGCATCTTCCACGATGCGGTACGTCATGCGCAGGCAGAAGTCGTAGGGGAACTTCTTGCGGGTGTCCTCGGACGAGGTCAGCTCGTAGGTGAGAGAGTCGTCCTTCTGCTCGACGAGCGCGAACTCGTAGTTGCGAGCCAGGCCGTGGCGACCAAAGGAGATATCACCCTGAGCGGAGGTTGCACGGTCGTTGCGGATGTTGCCAACGATGGGGAAGAGCACCGGCGCGCAGCGGGGCCACCAGCGCTCGTCGCGCTGCCACAGGTACTCGCCACCGTCGAGGGTGAGGCTCATGAGTTGTGCGCCCGCGGAGTCGACCGCTGCCGTTACTCGTCCACCTGAGATGCTAGTTACCGTGCTCATACAATGACTCCCTTCTCATGAACTGATAGCGTAATTGTCGCACGTTGGGGTGCCTGCAGATTGCAGAGTCCGGAAAGCGGCAGCACGTGTCGGCGCAGGGTATGGGGCACTCAGCAGATGCGAATCGGCTCGCTTGGGGGAGTCTTCGGTACGTTTACCGACAGACAGGCTCTTTGGCAAAGTTGTACTAGCCAACTCCCCAATTCATCCACATAGTTAATGATTTTTGTTAACTCTTATTACCTTCTGTCAAAGATGGCATAACCTATCCAAGGAAACTGCGTCACGTATGTGACGTTTCTCTCATAAGGAGGTTTCATATGGCCATCCAGGACAGAATCGGCTCGTTTGTGAACTCCATCCGTTCGCACGGCCAGCGTTCGATCCAGGACCAGCTTGCCGCCTGTGGTCTCGCAGAGTGCCACGGCGCAATCATAGTCGATGCCGCACCCGCCACGCTCGTTGAGAAGGCAATCAATCGCAACGAGGGAATCCTCACGTCCAAGGGTGCCCTTGCAGTCGAGACGGGCCGCTACACCGGCCGATCTCCCGAGGACCGCTTCATCGTCGACACCCCTGACGTTCACGACAACATCGCATGGGGTTCCGTCAACAAGCCCTTCTCCGTGGAGAACTACAACCTCATCAAGGAGGAGGTCATCGACTACCTGCAGGAGCGCGACCTCTACGTCGTGCGCGCGATCGGTGGCGCTGACCGCCGTTGGTTCCGCAAGTTCCTCGTGGTGTGCGAGCGCGCCAGCCAGGCGCTCTTTGCCCGTCAGCTCTTCGTGCGCCCCTCGCGTCGCCAGCTCGACGCCTACGGCATCCAGGACTTCACCGTCCTGTGCGCTCCTGGCCTCAAGCTCAATCCCGAGAAGCATGGCACCCATTCCGAGGCTGCCGTCCTGCTCAACTTCCAGGACCACTGCATCATCGTGGCCGGCACCAAGTACTCGGGCGAGATCAAGAAGGCCGTCTTCTCGGTGCTCAACTACATCATGCCCATCGAGGAGGGCATCCTGCCGATGCACTCCTCTGCCAACATGGACCCCTCTACGGGCGAGACGGCCGTCTTCTTCGGCCTGTCCGGCACGGGCAAGACCACGCTCTCCGCTGATCCGCAGCGCGTGCTTATCGGCGACGACGAGCATGGCTGGGCCGACGGTGGCGTCTTCAACTTCGAGGGCGGCTGCTACGCAAAGGCCATCAAGATCAGCTCCGCAACCGAGCCGCAGATCTACAACGCCATCCGCTTTGGCGCCATCTGCGAGAACGTCATCGTGGACCGTCACACGCGTCGCCCCGACTACTTTGACGACCGCCTGACCGAGAACACGCGCGTTGCCTACCCCATCAACTTCATCGACAACGCCGCCGCCATGGGCCAGGGCCGCTATCCCAACGTGGTCATCTTCCTCACGGCCGACGCCTTCGGCGTGCTGCCCCCGGTCTCGCGCCTGGACAAGAACGGCGCCATGTACCACTTCCTCTCTGGCTTCACCAGCAAGGTCGCAGGTACCGAGCGTGGCATCACCGAGCCGCAGCCGACCTTCTCCACGCTCTTTGGCGAGCCCTTCATGCCGCTCGATCCGCTGCGCTATGCCAAGATGTTCGGCGAGCGCATGGAGCGTTCCGGCACCCGCGTCTACCTCATCAACACCGGTTGGACCGGTGGCCCCTACGGCGTGGGCACGCGCATGGACCTTCCCTCCACGCGCCTTATGGTCACTGCATGCCTCGAGGGCTCGATCGAGGACAGCAAGTTCGTTCACGACGAGATCTTCAACGTGGACGTTCCCCTGCGCGTCGAGGGCGTTGACCCTCGCGTCCTCAGCCCGCGCAACACCTGGACCGACAAGGACGCCTATGACGAGGCCGCTCGCAAGCTCGCAAAGATGTTCGAGGACAACGCGGCCGAGAAGTACCCAGACATGAGCGACGAGGTGCGCGCCGCCGGCCCGCATTCTGGACGCTAAGCTCAAGGGCAAAGAGACACGAGAGAGAGGGGACCCCACTGACGTGAGGTCCCCTTTGCATTACGCGCTCTGTGACCGTGCGCTACTCGGCGCTGAGAAGCTCGATCTCGAAGGTGAGGGCCTTGCCGGCCATCTCGTGGTTGAGGTCGAAGGTGATGGTCTGGTCGTCCTTGGCGGCGACCGTGGCGGGCATGGGCTGGCCCATCGGTCCGCCAAGCATCACGCGCATGCCAACGCGTGCGTTCTCTGCACCAGGCATCTGTGCGATGGGCACGCTCATCACCAGGTTCTCGCGGCGCGGACCGTAGGCATCCTCCGGCTCAAGGCGGATCGTCACCGTCTGGCCCACCTCCATGTCACGCACGGCGGCGTCAAAGCCCGCGATCATCTGACCGGCCATGCACGTGAACTCCAGCGGCTCGCCACGGTCGCGCGACGAGTCGAACTTGGTGCCGTCATCAAGGGTACCCACATAGTGGACGCTGACCTTCTTGCCCTCGTTGCTCATGTTTCCTCGCTTCTGTCGTGATGACATAACGCGCACCAGTGTAGCCGATGAGTGGTCGTGCGCCCACGGGGGCGTCACCAACAGCGCAATCTGCCCAGCACACCCATCAAAAAGTGCCGCCACCCCAAGGTGACGGCACCGCAAGAGAGCTCTAGAGGGTAAGGGCTACGCCATCTGGGCCTGAACGGCGGTGATGGCCACGACACCTACGATGTCCTCGGCGGAGCAGCCGCGGGAGAGGTCGTTGACCGGGCGAGCGATGCCCTGCAGCACGGGGCCGTAGGCCTCGGCCTTAGCAAAGCGCTGAACCAGCTTGTAGCCGATGTTGCCGGCGGCGAGGTCGGGGAAGACGAGGATGTTGGCGTTGCCGGGCACCTTGGAGTCGGGGGCCTTGAGCAGGCCAACGCTGGCCTCGAGTGCGGCGTCGAGCTGAAGGTCGCCGTCGAGGGCGAGCTCGGGGGCCTTCTCCTTGGCCAGACGGGTGGCCTCCTGGACCTTCTCGGCGGTGTCGCCGCCGGCAGAGCCCATGGTGGAGTAGGAGAGCATGGCGACGACGGGTTCGTCGCTCATCAGGCTCTTCCAGGTGGCGGCGCTGGAGATGGCGATCTCGGAGAGCTGGTCTGCGTCGGGGGCGATGTTGAGGCCGCAGTCGGCAAACAGCAGCGTGCCCTCCTCGCCGTACTCGGTGGGGGTGCACATGATGAAGAAGGAGCTCACGAGCTTGGTGCCAGGGGCGGTCTTGAGGATCTGGAGCGCCGGGCGCAGGGTGTTGGCGGTGGAGTGGCAGGCACCGGAGACCAGGCCGTCAGCGTCGCCGCACTTGATCATCATGGTTCCGAAGTAGGTGGCGTCGGCGACCTGCTCAAAGGCCTGCTCGGGGGTCATGCCCTTGGCCTTGCGCAGCTCGTAGAGGGCGTCGGCATAGGCCTGACGCTTTTCGGCGGTGGCGGGGTCGATGACGGTTACGCCGTCGACGTCGATCTCGTCGGGGTTGCCGAGAATGACGAGCTCGGCGAGGTCCTCGGCCACGATCTGCTTGGCGGCCTCGATGGTGCGCGGATCCTCGCCCTCAGGCAGGACGATGGTCTTCTTGTCGGCCTTGGCCGCTGCCTTCATGCGATTGAGGAAGTCGCTCATGTTGTCTCCATTCTTACTGGATAGTACGTATGCCCCATGACATATGCGTAAGTTGGGCATTTAGTTGCCCATCTGTCTCATTATAGAGCGCAATGCTAGAATCATGCGCAACATCGAGCAGTGCGCAGGGCGTACAACTCGATTATTTTATGTATCGGCTGGGATTCGGGCTCTCCACCCGTCGAAAGGACGTTCATGAGCATAACTAGGGGTCTGCCGGCAAGCTTCGGTCCGGAGAGCTATGACGCGATTGTAGTCGGAGCCGGTTTTGCGGGAGCGGTGTGCGCCCGCATGCTCGCCGAGGCGTGTGGGACCAAGGTGGCGGTCATCGAGCGTCGCGAACACATCGCTGGCAATGCGTATGACTGCTATGACGAGGCAGGCGTGCTCGTTCACCAGTACGGCCCGCACATCTACCACACCACCAACGATCGCGTGCACCAGTTCCTCTCGCGCTTTACCGAGTGGCTGCCCTACGAGCACAAGGTGCTTGCCAACATCCATGGCGAGCTCATGCCCGTGCCCTTCAACCACACCTCCCTCAAGATGGCCTTTGGCGAGGAGCGGGGAGAGCACCTGTACCAGAAGCTCGTGGCAACCTTCGGTGAGAACAAGAAGGTTCCCATCATGGAGCTGCGCAAGAAGAACGACCCCGACCTCACCGAGGTTGCCGACTACGTCTACGAGAACGTCTTCCTGTACTACACCATGAAGCAGTGGGGCAAGACGCCAGACCAGATCGACCCCTCCATCACGGGTCGTGTGCCCGTCTTCGTGGGTGACGACGACCGCTACTTCCCGTCTGCCCCTCACCAGGGCATGCCCGCCGAGGGGTACACCAAGCTCTTCGAGCGCCTGCTCGACCACGATCTCATCGACGTGTTCCTGGGCACCGACGTGCGTGACGTGCTCCAGATCAAGGGTGACCTCATCTACGTCTGCGACCACCCCTTCGGCGGGGAGGTCATCTACACCGGACAGCTTGACGAGCTCTTTGACCTCGACCTGGGGGCGCTGCCGTACCGCACGCTCGACATGCAGTTCGAGACCCTGCAGCAAGACCAGTTCCAGCCGGTGGCGACGGTCAACTACACAACCACCGAGGACTTCACTCGCATCACGGAGTTCAAGCTGATGACTGGCCAGCAGATCGATGGCGTCACCACCATCATGCGCGAGTACAGCAAGGCGTACGAGCCCGAGAGCGGCGAGACTCCTTACTACGCCATCATCGAGGACGAGACGCAGGAGCTCTACCAGCGGTATCGCGAGCGGGTTGACGGCATTCTCAACTTCCATTGCGTCGGTCGCCTGGCCGAGTACCGCTACTACGACATGGACGGCGTGGTCGCCTCGGCGCTCGAGCTTTCCGACGAGATCATCAGCAGCAACGGCTAGCCGCGGTCGGCTATCCAAGTTACTACCTAAGGACGGCTTTCATGCAGAAGACCATCACCTTTGGCATACCCTGCTACAACTCGGCAGAGTACATGGACCATTGCATCTCCTCGATCCTGCAGGGAACGGGCTACGCCCAGGACGTGCAGATCGTCGTCGTGGACGATGGCTCCACCAAGGACAACACCTTCGAGAAGGGCCAGCAGTGGGAGCAGGAGTATCCCACCATCGTCAAGGCGGTCCATCAGGAGAACGGCGGCCACGGCATGGCCGTCCTCAAGGCGCTCGAGAACGCCGAGGGCACGTACTTCAAGGTCGTCGACTCCGACGACTGGCTGGACGCCGAGGCGCTGACGCTCCTCCTGGCCAAGCTGCGTCACTTCATCGAGTTCGAGACGCGCGTCGACCTCGTCATCAGCAACTACGTGTACGAGCACGTCGAGGACGCCAAGCAGACGATCATCGACTACCATGGCGTGCTTCCGCGCGGCAAGATCTTCACCTGGTCGAAGATCGGTCACTTCAACATGACCCAGAACCTGCTCATGCACTCGCTGTGCTATCGCACCGATGTGCTGCGCGATGGCGGCGTCCCGATGCCGGCCCACACCTTCTACGTGGACAACATCTACGCCTACGTGCCGCTTCCGCGCTGCAAGACCATCTACTACCTCGACGTCGACCTGTATCGCTACTTCATCGGCCGCGAGGACCAGTCCGTCAACGAGGCGGTCATGATCAGCCGCATCGACCAGCAGCTTCGCGTCACGCGCATCATGATGAAGGCCTATCACCTCTACGAGGACGTAGAGGAGCCCAAGCTGCGCAGCTACATGATGGACTACTTCACCCTCATGATGGCCGTGAGCTCCATCTTCTCCAAGATGAGCGAGGAGCCTGACGCCATGCCCAACCTCGAGCAGCTGTGGGAGGACCTCAAGCAGTTCGACCAGCGCATGTACCGCCGTGCGCGCATGGGCGTCATGGGCTTGGCCACAAACCTGCCGGGCGAGTGGGGCAAGAAGACTACCATCGGCATCTATCACGTCGCCCAGAAGCTGGTCAAGTTCAACTAGCTGACCGAGCTGGCACAACGTCATGATTACGTGCGGTCTGGCTGCCTGGTGCCAGGCCGCGCTTGCTTAGGGGTGGCATCGAGTCAAAGCGCCTCGCAGCGCAATCGGATGGCTACCCGCTTTAGGATCAGGACTCGCCTCGGCGAGCCGTGAGAAGGGGGATGGAGGCACATGATTCTTGCCTCGGCATCGCCGAGAAGGCGCGAGCTGATGGAGGAGCTTGGGTTCGAGCTCGAGATACTTCCCGCAGACATCGACGAGACGCGACAGGCGGGGGAGCACCCCCGCGACCTCGTGCAACGCTTGGCCCACGAGAAGGCCTGGCATGTTCTGGAGTCTCATGGGATTGGCCCTGACGGGTTTCTGCTCGCAGCCGACACCATCGTATGGATGGGGGACGAGGCGCTCGGAAAGCCCGCGGACGCCGAGGATGCCTGCCGCATGCTGCGCGAGCTATCCGGTAGGACCCATCATGTGTCGACTGGCGTGAGCCTGCTCTACCAGGGCAAGGCTGGCACGGAGGTGCGCGAGGCGTCCTTTGTGGAGACGACCGACGTCACCTTCCACGAGCTCACAGACGCCCAGATTGCCGCCTATGCGCGCAGCGGCGAATGCTCAGACAAGGCAGGCGCATACGCCATCCAGGGCACGGGCAGGCTTTTGGTCTCGGGCATCAATGGTGACTATGCCAACGTGGTGGGATTGCCCGTCTGTCGCGTTGTGCGCGAGATGGCGGCCCTTTCAGGTGACAATAGCGAGCAGGACATCGTAGAGAGACTCTTGGAGGTAGCTCATGCCTAAGATCGATAGCATCCGTCAGATTCCCGGCATCCTTGCCGGCCATGCAACCAACGAGGCGGCGGCAACGGGCTGCACGGTCATCGTGTGCCCCAAGGGCGCGACGGGTGCCGTGGACGTTCGTGGCGGCGCGCCGGCCACGCGCGAGACCGACCTGCTCCGGCCCGAAGAGACCGTGCAGGAGGTGCACGCCATCGTGCTGAGCGGTGGCAGCGCCTTTGGCCTCGCTGCCTCGACGGGCGTTGCCGAGGAGCTCGAGCGCCGCGGCATTGGCCTCGACGTGATGGTCGCAAAGGTTCCCATCGTGAGCGGCGCCTGCCTCTTCGACCTCGCCTGCGGCAGTGCAACGGTGCGCCCTGACGCAGCCATGGGTGCCGCAGCCGTGACTGACGCCTTCGAGCATGCGGATGAGCCCCTTCCGCGAGGCAACGTTGGTGCAGGCGCAGGCTGCACGGTGGGCAAGGTTGCCGGACCTGCGCGCTCCATGAAGACCGGTTTCGGCGAGCGTGTCATGCAGGCGGGAGATCTGGTATGCGGAGCCGTGACGGCCGTCAACGCGGTGGGCAACGTGGTGGATCCCGCTACGGGACATCCGGTCGCCGGTGTAATCTCCGCCGACGGGTCCTCGATCATCTCCGTGCAGGAGGCCTTCGCCGAGGCTGCCGCCGAGATGCCCCTGCGCACCAACACGACCATTTCCTGCATCGTGACCAACGCCAAACTGGACAAGGCGCAGGCCACCAAGGTCGCGCAGATGTCTGCGGATGCCTATGCGCATGCGATTCGCCCCACGCACACCACCAACGATGGTGACAGCATCTTTGTGCTGGCTACGGGAGAGATCGAGGCGCAGGTTGACATGGTGGGCATGCTCGCCACCGTCGCGCTCGAGAACGCCATCGTGGATGCGGCAGAGACGGCTGTGAGCGCCTACGGCTACAAGGCGGCATGCGACCTGTAGAGGACGTGCCGTTCATGCCCGAGCTTGCATGAGCTTAGGGCCGGTCTCGTCCCCAACGGTCGCCCCAGCGGGACCATCAACAGCCTCTCATTGCTGTGGAGGTTGCCAGACATAGAGGCCCTCGCCCGATGCGAGGGCCTCTATGAGTGCTAGGAGCTCCCGGTTGGGGTTGAAGACGGTCATGGTCACGTCGTCAGGCTCGGATACGATCATGGCGTCGTCCACCAAGAGACAGAGGTAGCGCTGGAGCATCTCCTCGGCAATCCGCTCGGGGGAGGGGTTCGTCTCAGGCTCCTCGTCGATCGAGAGATCTTTGTAGCAGTTGAGCTTGAGCACCATGTTGATGTGCCGCTGCTTGATGTCGGCCAGACGCTGGCCCTTGAGAAAGTATCTCTCCACGGCAAAGTACTGTCCGGGGCTCGATGCCGGGACCTGCTTTGGCAGGATGTCGATGACCCAATAGGGCGTCTGCAGCAGCTCGTCTATCGTCATGTTGGCTACTCGGACGTCGAGACGTCAACGTCTGGCTCGATGTAGAGCTTGTAGTCGGGATAGGCATTGCCTATCTCCTCATAGAGGATCCTGAGGCCCTCGTCAGGCCTGATGTCAAAGCTCATCACAACGTCGAAGGTCATCTCCATCGTGCTGCTGTCAAGATAGAAGCCATGCACCTGAACGGCCCAGTCGTGGGCAAGCACCCTCTTGCGCACGTCGCTTTGGATTCTCGCGGCCTCGTCATTGCTGGTATTGAATGAGTAGAGGCTGATGCCCGTCAAAAAGACGCCGGTCTCGCGGTACACCTTCTTCTCGAGCCGGCGCGTGAGGCGGTCGACCTCCTTCACCGTCATGGTGTCGGGAAGCTCGATGTGCACCGACCCGAGGTTCTTGTCCGGGCCGTAGTTGTACAGCACGAGGTCGTACGCGCCGCGCACGGGCTCTTCCTCAGACAGGAGGCGCTTGATCTGATTGGTCTGATTGCTGTCTGCACGGACTCCCAGAATCTCGTCAAGGGTCTCGATCATCATCTCCACGCCAGACTTGATGATGATGACGGAGATGGCTGCGCCAACGTAGGCTTCGAGAGATATGCCGGTGAGCATGAAGATAACGGCACATGCCAAGACCGATGCGGAGAGGATTGCGTCAAAGAGGGCGTCCGAGCCAGAGGCGACCAACGATCCCGAATGCACCTTCTCGCCCTGCGCCTTGACATAGCGACCGAGCACGATCTTGACCAGCACGGCCACAGCGATGATCACGAGCGAGACGGCTGTGTACTCGGGCTTCTCCGGATGGAAGACCTTTTTGACGGACTCGACGGCAGAGGTGATGCCCGCATAGAGCACAATGCCAGACACCACCATGGCGCTCAGATACTCTATGCGTCCATAGCCCAGTGGATGCTTCTTGTCAGGCAGCTTGCCGGCAAGCTTTGTGCCGACAATCGTGATGATCGACGAGAGGGCGTCGGAGAGGTTGTTTACCGCATCCAGAATGACTGCGATGGAATTGGAAAGAAGCCCGACGGCCGCCTTGAACGCCGCCAAAAGAACGTTTGCGGCGATTCCGATGATGCTGGTCCTGATGATGACGGCGTCACGGCTTGACTCCTGTGCCTGGGACACTGTCGTGTTGTCGCTCAAGTTTGCTCCTTGTATTGTTCAATCATTCGTCGGGCTGCTGGCCGTCATGCGCCTTCCAGGCGCACTCGGTCACGTCCATGTCGGTGAACACTGCCTTGAAGCTCGAGTCCTCAGGGCTGCAGGCATAGATGCCAAAGCGAATCGTGCCCGCACCTTCCCACATATGGCAGACGCGCATCTGGGAGAAGCTCTCTCCGTCAATCGAGCACTCGATGCAATAATCGTCCTCCCGACGACTGAAGCGATACCACATCACCTTGACGTCTGCGGGGATGGCCGTGGTCGCCCAGTCGGAGTAGCCATGGTTGGTGACGACGGAGCCAAGGTGCTGGAACTGCTCGTTCTCGTACTCGACGGAGCCCTTGAGCCAGTTCTCCGAGTCAAGGTACATGACGATGCCGCACTGGTCAAAGCGGTGATGGCTCTCGGTGAAATCGGTCTTCACGACAAACGAGAAGAACTTTTCGTCGGTTTCCATCTGGAGCACGGGGGCGTTGTCGTTGCGGAAGTGATAGTACGTCCGCTGCCACAGATCGGTATGTGGCGCGGTCGTGATCTCGATGCGGTCAGGCTCGATAAGGCAGTCTGCGGGTTCTCTGGTCCACTCCATGCTCAGGGTATTCATGCGTTCACCTCTTGCGTTATTTGTGAGCGGGGCAAGTATCGCTAGGGCGGCAGCCTAAGCCGGCCCATGCGCAGTATCAATACTACTCTCTAGGCATGATGGGAGACAATGACAGTGGTGCAAGTGGTTGGAGATGCTAGGAAAGCCAAGCATATGCAAGTATGAAGACTGCCGGCAGCGCAAACACCACGATTGCCGCAATGACAAACGACGCAAGAAGCGTCAGCAGGTACTTGCGAGTCACGCTTCGCTCGCCCTTGTCCTTGTAAAGCTTGCCGGTCTTTCTGTTGATGGTGACGGAAATCTCGTCAGGGAAGGTGCTGAGGTAGTGCTCCCACTGGTTGAAGGGGTCGTCGGTGAACATGGCCTTGTGCGTCTTGCCCATGTACTCCCATTTGTACCGACACATTGAGACGTACCGGCCGTGCTTCTCGTCGTACCAGCTCTTGCCTGGATAGTACCCGATCGTCTCGTCGTAGTCCTTATAAGCCGTGCACGAGAGCGCGTTGGGATCCTCCTCGTGGGCATTGAGCTTGTCCCTGAACGCCATTACGAGGATGAGCTCGATGACGGCGGTGAGTATCAGGTAGGGCAGCATAACGGTAGCTTCTCCTGTTTTTGAGAGGAGGATGAAGACTGCAGGCGTTGCGTCATAATCGTGGCCGCACCAAAAGCAAGAACTGGTGCGGCCTACGACAAATGGCTATTTGGACGCCTCGAATGTCCCGAAGACGAGGTCGAGAATCCCGTCATTCGCGAGGTTCCCCGGGTTCAGCCGTGCATTGCTTACTTCCACCCACACGCGCACCGTCTTCCCGTTCGGAGCGGTAAACGGCATGCCCGCATAAAACCGCTCACCGCATAGCGTGATCTGCTCGTCGTTGGGACCAGTCTCTACTTCCTCAAACTGCTCGCATACATACAGGACTTCCGAACCGTTAACCGTCTTCTTCATCAGTCCGCTGACCTTGTAGGTCTCTGGGACGATATCCGCAGTGAAATCATCCCACTCCATGTCGTAATGGGATTCCAGCACGGAGCTGAGCTCCTCTTCCAGCGTCAGCTCGTTATCTTCGAAGTCGTAGGAGAGTGCAAGGTATTCGTGGTCATCGTCATCGTAATACTTGTCGATTACTGTTCTGGCGGCGGTGTATTCGCTACCGTTGTTCTTGCCCATGTCCATGACTAGCGGGTCGGGCAGGATTGCTTGCATCGTTGCGATATAGTTGCCGTCGTCATCGGCTGCGACCGGAATGGGCTCCTCAGACATCACAACGTCTGCCATGTAATTGTCAGAGCCTGCATACGGCATCTCGTCTGCCTCATGTGTGTCCCAGAAGAACTCCTCGCTGTCTGCTGGAGCTTCGGTCGTAGCTTCTGCCGTGCTGCTCTCGGTTGAGCTGCTTCCAGAGGGAGCCTGCTGATCCGATGCTTCCTTTGAACTGCCGCATGCGATCAAGGCAACGCAAAGCGCCAAGCAGGTCAGAAGAGATGCGCACTTCTTCATTTGAGTTCCTCCCAAGGTCCCGCAGGACTAATGCTACAAATACACAGCAAATGGTATCACAGAGCACCCCGGAACAAAGATCCGCGGGAAGACGTGTGAAGTGGTACGCCCTGGAGTTCTTAGCGACTTGCCTTCGCAGCTCTCCTGGCAATCAGTTTGGGATCGCTTTCGGCTTCAGCCAACCAAATCGATTTCCGTGCACGTATTGTCCTTGTCGATGGAAACGACGATGGCATGGTGACCGAAGGACTCCTCGCCATCAAACCAGGCTTGCGGGCTGACATCCTCATCTATGACAAGAGAAGGTCCCTCAAGCTTCTGCTCGAAGGCTGCATGATCGTTGTCGTGCGCGGTCAAGCTGAAACGCGCCAAGCCCGTTTGTGACGACGACGGGCTTCCTGTAGTCATCAAGAATCGCAGCAAGCCTCGGATTACGGGCCTTGCCGACGATCTTTACGATCATGCGGCCTGTCGGACATGTCGTGTTGACTCTGTACTCCACGCGATAGATGCGAGGGCCATCAGAATCCCGCCTGCTTGCTAAGAGGGAAGCCTTGTACATCAGGCGCAGTCCTCCCGTCTGGTTGTGCAGCTCGTTCGTCTCGCAATCGACTCACGCCAGATAGCGTGTTCTGGTCAGACGGTACTTGCTGCCACGCGCAGGCGCAAACCCCTTGCCCATGCCATGCCATGCCTGACGAGAAACAGCCCGTCTTTGACTTCGGCATCAAACTGGTCTTGAAATCTTATGAACGATTCGTCTGTCTTCAATCGGGGTTCCGCACATTCCTAATCAGCTCGTTTGAGCAGCGTCACCGTCTCCACGTGGAAGGTCTGGGGGAAGAGGTCGACGGGCGTGATGCTTTCGGGGGAGAAGACGCCCGATTCTTCGAAGCGTGCGATGTCGCGTGCGAGGGTCGCGGGATCGCAGCTCACGTAGGCAATAGCACGAGCCGGTTGCTCACAAAGCTGGTGGACGACGTCCTCGGCAAGTCCTGCCCTGGGCGGATCGACCACGATGACGTCCGCATCAGTGTCGGGGAACTCCCGGCCGGCATCCCCACCGACGGCGTCCACATTGTCCAGCCGCGCGCGCTCGAGGTTGCGCCTGAGGTCGCGCACGGCAGGGCCGTACGACTCCACCGCCGAGACAAAGCCCGTGCGCCGTGCGAGCGGCAATGTGAAAGTGCCGGCGCCACAGTAGAGGTCCGTTGCCTCGTCATCCTCGTCCAGAGCGAGCTTTTCCAGCACCAGTTGCACGAGTCGCTCTGCACCAGCGGTGTTGACCTGGAAGAAGGACGGGGCGGAGACGGCCATGGTCTCCTCGCCGATGCGCTCCTCCCAGTATCCCTTTCCGGCCAAGCGCTCGACGCCCGATACGCGGCGGGCCTTGCTCGGCCCCTTGGTCATCACGCGCACGATGGAGCTGGCTTTGGTCGCATCTGCCAGCACCTTTGCCACCTGGGCGCGCGGGAAGGGACCCGTCTTGGTCCAGAGGGCGATCTCGATGTCGCGCGTTCGACGTGACGCACGAATCCCGATGCGCTCGATACCGAGCTCCTGCGACCCAGAAAGGTAGGTGAGGGAGCCGGAGACGGACTTCACCAGCCTTGCATTGCGCTTGTCGAGAAGGGGACAGCTGTCGACCTTGACGAGCCCCTGCTCAGCACCGTGCATGCCGACGAGCGCGCGTCCCTTGATGCGGGCAAAACCCAGCTCTACCTTATTGCGGTATCCCCACGCGTCGCTTGGTGCCTCGCAGGGACGCACGAGCTCGTTGGCGCGCGTGGCCTCCATGTGACCGATGCGCACAAGGCTGTCGAGCACGTTCGAGCGCTTGGCCTCGAGTTGCGCCTCACGCGAGAGCGCTGCCCAAGGGCAGCCGCCGCAGACGGAGGCGTAGGGGCATGCGAGTGCGATGCGATCAGGGGAGGGCTCGATGACCTCATCTGCCTTTGCACGGGCAAAGCTGCCGCCGTCGGACACGATGCGAGCGCGGACGATGTCGCCGGCTACGGCGCCACCCACAAAGACGGTCTTTCCCTCGGGCGTGTGCGCTATCGCATCGGCACCATAGGCCATGCGCTCGACGGAAAGCTCGATGAGGTTGTCTTGTGTCACGTGACTCACATCCTAAAAAGGGGCCAACGGTCATGCCGCCAGCCCCAGTGTATCAAACGATTCTGAAGACCTTACCTTTTGCCGCGACGCTTGGCCTCGCGCGAGATTCGACCAGTGAAGAGCTCGCGGACGCCCATGCCAATCAGGCGGATCGCCACCTTGAGACGACCGGGCGTGCGCGGCTCGATGGCCTTGGTCTTGGGTGCATCCTCGGCCTTTGCCTCGCCGGCGGCGTCTGTGACATCCTCAGTACTCTCGATGGGATCCTGATCGGTGGCGTCTGTGGAGGCATCGCTGCCGAGTGCCTCGGCCTCGGCAACCTTCTCGACGACGACGTCGGCCTCGGGCTCGTCGATGATGCGAGCCTCGACATGCGTGACCTCGGGTGCCACATCGTCTGAGGCTTCCGCGGCAGACTTCGCATCCGCTTCGGCGGGCTCATCCTCTGCCGGAGTCTCGTTGGCCAGTGCGTCGGGCATGGCAGTGTCAGCCACGGACTCGTCTGCCACGACCGCCTCGTCCCCTGTGGCCTCGTCCTCCGCCTTGGCGTCAGCGCTCAGGATGTCCTCGGGATGGGTCATGCTGGGTAGCGACGCGAGCTTGCGCATGCTCTCGAGCGGCAGATCGGCATGGATGCCGTCGGAGAGCAGCGAGTTTGCGCTGTCCACCAGCTCCCCTTGGGCGCGGCGGTAGGCAACGGCGAGCAGCAGCTCCTGAGCGTTGATGGTGGGCTCGCCAAGCTCGGGCTCGACGACCTTCCAACTGCCGTCCGAGGCGAGCTCGCGAGCCTTGGTGTTGTCGGCAAGCTGGATGTTGACAAACTGGACGACGAGCTTGCGGCAGGTGTCGTCAAGCACCGGGTAGGCGATCTCAACACGGTGCTCGGTGTTGCGCGTCATCATGTCGGCGCTGGAGAGGTAGATGGTGTCTGCCTCGGTGCCAAAGGCGTAGATGCGCGTGTGCTCGAGGAAGCGACCCACGATCTGGCGGATCATCAGGCCCTCGGTGTAACCCTCGACGTTCGCTCGGATGCAGCAGATGCCACGGATGATCATGACGACGCGCACGCCGGCCTGGCAGGCCTCGGCGATCTTGTCGATGACGTCGCGGTCGGTGAGGGAGTTCATCTTCATGAAGACCTGCGCGTCCTCGCCGGAGCGAGCGCGCTCGATCTCGCGATTGAGGCCACGCATGACGAGCGGCTTGAGCCCGATGGGGGCGACGCCCAGGTGCTTGTAGGTGCCACGGAGGTTGCCGAGCGAGAGGTTGCGGAAGAAGGTGTTTCCGTCCTCGCCAATGCCCTCGTGTGCCGTGAGCAGCATGAAGTCGGAATACAGGCGGGCGGTCTTCTCGTTGAAGTTGCCGGTGCCGAGGCAGGTGATGCGCTTGATGTGGCCGGCATCGTGGTAGGTGATCTGGCAGATCTTGGAGTGGACCTTGAAGCCCTCGGAGCCGTAGATGACGGTGCAGCCGGCATCCTCGAGGCGCTCGGCCCAGGCGATGTTGTTGGCCTCGTCAAAGCGGGCACGCAGCTCCATGAGGACTGTGACCTCCTTGCCATTCTCGACGGCGGCAATGAGGCTCTCGCAGAGCTTGGACTGCTTTGCCACGCGGTAGAGCGTGATCTTGATCGAGATGCAGTTGTCATCGCTTGACGCCTCGCGCAGAAGGCGCAACAGCGGCTCCATGCCCTCATAGGGGTAGCAGAGCAGGATGTCGTGGTCCTCGACCTGGCTGCGCATGGGGGTGTGCGTGTCAACCATGGGAGACGGCTGGGGCTCGAAGGGCTCGAAGAGGCACTTGGAGCGCGAGGCGTTGGGGATGCACCCCTCGAGGCCAAAGACGTAGCTGAGGTCGAGCGGCATGCCCGTATGGAAGACGCGGTTGGGTGTGAGGTGAAGCGATTCGGTCACAAACAGCTCGAGGCCCGCATCGAGCGAGCCGTCGATCTCGAGACGCACGGCCTGCAGGCGCAGGCGCTCGCGCAGGATGGACTTCATGTGCTGACGATAGTCCTCGTCCTCCTCGACGCCCTCGCCATCGGGGTCGATGTCGGCATTGCGCGTGACGCGGATGATGGCAGAGCTTGTGGGGGAGTAGTCGCCGAAGCAGTCACTCAGGCGGAAGAGCATGAGGTCCTCGAGCAGGATGTAGCGGTAGTTGCGCGAGGATGAAGGCAGCGGCACCACACGGTCGAGCGTATGCGGTACTTCGACGACGCCCAGAAGGCCGCTCTCGTCGGGACCCTCAAGCGAGCAGGCCACGTACAGGCGGCCGTTCTTGAGGTTGGGGAAGGGGTGACGTGGGTCGATGATCATAGGAGACATGACCGGGGCGATGCGCGCATCAAAATGCTGCGCGATGCGGTAGAGATCCGCATCAGTAAGGTCGGAAGCATGCACGCGCGTGAGGCCTGCGCCAGCGAGGTTGGCCTCGATACCAGAGAAGGCCTGCGCTTGCTTCTTGATCAGGTTCGGAAGCAGCGACATGCAGTTGGCGATCTGCTCCGAAGGCGTCTCGTTGGAACGGATGTCACGGGGCTGGTTCTTGAGCAGGGCGAGGTCAGAAAGGCCGCCGATGCGCACCATGAACCACTCGTCGAGGTTGCTGCCGAAGATGGAGACAAACTTGAAGCGCTCGAAGAGCGGAACCGTGTCGTCAAGGGCCTCGTCCAAGACGCGGTCGTCAAAGCGCAGCCAACTGACCTCGCGATTCTGGGTGTACTTGAAGGAAAGCTGCGACTTGTTTGCCTCGCGTTTGCCGTGGACCTTCTCGTTGGTGCGACGCGCGAGTTCGAGCTTGCGCTCGAGCTTCTCCGCACGCTTGGCGAGCGCCTCACGCGATACCTCGGCATCCTCCGGAATCTTTGCAAGCTTCTTGGTGGTCTTCTTAAGCTCTCTGGCCAAGCGCTTCCGGATCTTCTTTTCCTTCTTGTTTTTGCTGCCCATTCGTCGCCTCTGCTGTTCGTGGCGTATGTTGTCTCCAAATTCTTAATTCTAGCAGGAAGATGGTCTGTCAGAGCTGCCAACTGGTCAAAAGCGGGTGGACGGACTATGCCAGACGCGTCGCGGGACGCTCCGACGAAAGCTTTGTGCACAAAGGTTATAAACTAGAATAAATATGAGAAAGAATTGCATAAAACTTAGATTACAAAAGTGTTACAACCTCTAAGTGCCAATTTTTGACCACCCTGATACACTGAATACATCCCTCCGAAAACCTGAATAGCATATGGAGTAATTGCAGGTAGAAGTACTCCTTTACAACCATTTTGCAGTGAGCTAAACCGTTTGGGTACCAAATGCTACCGTTAGCGCAAAGTGATGCGCCAAAGGTTGGTGCGGAAAGAAATATTGAATATAGTTTGCTTTAAGAGTGCATTAGGCGTAGAGTCGCATGTTGTATGTAGCGCCGAGCACTTTGAGTTGGTTCTATTGGTTCGTGTGCCGCGTAGCGGCACGAAAGGAGTGGAGGGCATCATGAAGGGACTTTACGTCCATAGCGAGATCGGCCCCCTGAAGAAGGTCATGCTTCATCGTCCGGGTGAGGAGCTGCTGAATCTTGCTCCCGATGATCTCGAGCGCCTCCTGTTCGACGACATCCCCTTCCTGGAGGTCGCCCAGCAGGAGCATGACAGGTTTGCCGAGGTTCTGCGCGAGCAGGGCGTCGAGGTTCTTTACCTCGAGAAGCTCTGCGCCGAGGCCCTCGACGCCGAGCCTGGCGCGCGCGAGGAGTACACCGAGGAGTGGCTGCAGGAGTCCGGTCTCCGTGGCAAGAACATGCTTGCCGCTGTCAAGGAGTACATGTACTCGATCCGTGACACCAAGGAGTTCGTCGACAAGACCATCGCCGGCCTGCGCAAGAACGAGGTCCTGCTTCCGACCGCGTCCTCCACGCTGCTTTCTGACCTCGTGGGTCAGGACCAGGACACCGAGACCGACCTGCTGATCGACCCGATGCCCAACACGTACTTCACGCGCGACCCGTTCGCGGTGGTTGGCAAGGGCGCCATGCTGCATCACATGTATTCGGTCACCCGAAACCGCGAGACCCTGCTCGGCAAGTACATCTTCAAGTATCATCCCGAGTACAAGCGCTCGCCTCTGTGGTATCGCCGCGACAGCTCCTATCATGTCGAGGGTGGCGACGTCCTCAACCTCAACGCCCACACCCTGGCCATCGGCATCTCGCAGCGCACCCAGGCTAGCGCCATCGACGAGCTCGCCCAGAACGTCTTCTGGGGCGACAACGGCTCCGAGATCGACACCATCTACGCCTTCAACATCCCCGTATCACGTGCCTTCATGCACCTCGACACGGTCTTCACCCAGATCGACTACGACAAGTTCACCATCCATCCGGGCATCATGGGCACCCTCCAGGTGTTCAAGATCACGCCGGGTGCCGAGAGGGGCGAAGTCCACATCGAGGAGATGATCGACACTCTCGAGCACGTCCTGGCCAAGGCTCTGGACATCGACGCTGTCAAGCTCATCCCCTGCGGTGGTGGCGACCCGACCGCAGCCGCACGCGAGCAGTGGAACGACGGCTCCAACACCCTGTGCGTCTCCCCGGGCAAGATCTGCGTGTACCAGCGCAACTCCGTCACCAACGATGTCCTCTACAAGGAGGGCCTCGATCTTCTGGTCATCCCCTCGGCAGAGCTCTCTCGCGGCCGTGGCGGCCCGCGCTGCATGAGCATGCCGTTCGAGCGCGAGGATCTCTAAGCTCTAGAGCCCCCTCCACGCTGGCCCGGGGGCGCGCGACTCGTCCCCGGGCTGCATTACGTATTGGATTCACAGAGTCGCGCATGCCATGTGCAACATAAAGACGAAAGGAACAATAACATGGGCGTCAACATCGCTGGTCGCAGCTTCCTCAAGCTCCTCGACTTCACTCCCGACGAGATTCGTTACCTCCTCAAGCTCTCCGCTGACTTCAAGAGCATGAAGCGCGCCGGCATCCCGCACCGCTGGCTCGAGGGCAAGAACGTCGTCCTGATCTTCCAGAAGACCTCCACCCGCACCCGCAGCTCCTTCGAGGTCGGCGCCTACGACCTCGGCATGGGCGTCACCTACCTCGATCCCAACAGCTCCCAGATGGGCCACAAGGAGTCCATCGAGGACACCGCCCGCGTGCTTGGCCGCATCTACGACGGCATCGAGTTCCGTGGCTTCAAGCAGTCCGACGTCGAGGAGATCGCCGAGAAGAGCGGCGTGCCCGTGTGGAACGGCCTCACCGACGACTTCCATCCCACCCAGATGCTCGCTGACATCCTGACCCTCCAGGAGGAGGTCGGCGACGTGCGCGGCAAGAAGCTCACCTTCTTCGGTGACTGCTGCAACAACGTGGCGAACTCCCTGATGGTCGTCTGCGCCAAGCTCGGCATCAACTTCTGCGCCTGCGGTCCCAAGGAGCGCATGCCCAAGGACGAGCTCGTCGCCACCTGCCGCGCCATCGCCGCCGAGAACGGCTGCGAGATCGTCCTCACCGAGGACCCGCACGAGGGCGCCAAGAACTGCGACTGCCTCTACACCGACATCTGGGTCTCCATGGGCGAGTCCTATGACCTGTTCGGCGAGCGCATCAAGCTCCTGACCCCGTACCGCGTCACCAAGGAGCTCATGGCCGAGGCCAACGAGCACGCCATCTTCGAGCACTGCCTGCCCTCCTTCCACGACACCAACACCACCCACGGCAAGGAGGTCGCGGACGAGTTCGGCATCACCGAGATGGAGGTCACCGACGAGGTCTTCGAGGGCCCGCAGTCCCGTGTCTTCGAGGAGGCCGAGAACCGCATGCACACCATCAAGGCCGTCATGTACGCGACCCTGAAGTAGTCTTTGCGCATAGACGCTTTGGGACCCCGTCTCATATGAGGCGGGGTCCTCTTTTTGACTTGCGCTATGGTGTGGCAGATGACTTTTCAAACGGGTGAAGTGGGATGCCCGGATAGGGGACTGCGATGAAGATCAAGACCATCGGCGTGGAGGCCTTTCTCAACCAGTATGAGCGTGAGGCAAGGATCGACATCGCGCAGAGCACCTCGACATCGCGCAGAGCACCATCGCGTCGCTGACGATGGGCGAGATCCTGCAGCTGGACGGCCAGGGCGGCGAGACGTTCTACGAGCAGCTCAACCGCGAGAAGATGAACTATGGCTGGATCGAGGGTTCCGCCGACTTCAAGGCCGAGGTGGCCAAGCTCTACCAGCACGTGGACCCCGACAACGTGCTGCAGATGAGTGGCGGCACGGGCGCAAACCTCAACGCCATCATGGCCCTCGTCGAGCCCGGCTGCCACGTGGTGGCGGAGTACCCCACCTACCAGCCGCTCTATGACCTGCCTGCGGCGCTTGGCGCCGAGGTCGACCACTGGGTCATCCACGAGGAGGACGGCTGGCAGCCGCGCCTTGACGAGCTGAAGCGGCTCGTGCGGCCCGACACGCGCCTCATCTGTGTGAACAACGCGTCCAACCCGCTTGGCACCGTCATCACGACCGACGTGATGGCCGAGATCGTCGAGATTGCTAAGAGCGTGGGCGCCTGGGTCCTCTGCGACGAGGTGTTCTTCCCGCTCGAGGACGCCGAGGCCTGCACGAGTGTCGTGGACCTCTACGACAAGGGCGTCTGCAGCAACAGCGTGAGCAAGGACTACAGCGTGCCCGCCGCGCGCTGTGGCTGGACGGTCTCCAACAAGGAGCTTGCCGACCGCATGCGCGTCCTGCGCGACTACACGATGATCTGCAGCGGCGTCTTCAACGACGCGCTGGCGACCTACGTGCTGCGCAACCGTGACAAGGTCGTCGAGCGCAACCTCGGCATCATCCGCCGCAACCGCGCCATCGTCAACGAGTGGATGGCCACCGAGGCTCGTGCGAGCTGGATTCCGCCGAAGGGCGTGAGCGTGAGCTACATGCGTCTGGACATCCCGCAGGATGACGAGAGCTTCTGCGTCGAACTGCTGCGCGACACGGGCGTGCTTTTGGTGCCGGGTGCCCGCTTTGATCTGCCGCGAGGTGCGCGTCTGGGGTATTGCGCGCCAGAGGAGGTCCTGAGGGAGGGGCTGGAGACGCTCAGCGCATACCTGCACGAGAGATTCGATTGACCAACCTTGGCACAGGATGGGCGGGAAGAGGCTGCGGTTCCCCGTCCACCTGTGAGTTGGTATGCTGAAACATGTTTGAAACAGTAGGGTCTTAGTCAATTCATTGCATAGATTTATATATATCTTCAATTAGTTGAATATTGTGCCTTATGTGAAACTAAGCCATTAAACTGGTATGTGAGCGCCACATTGGAAAAGCGTATTTGGAGTACTTGTGGAATGCGCAGCATAACAGCATAGCGCAAAAGTCGTTTTGGAGACGCCTTCGCGCTTAGCCAAGCGCATAACTGCAAAACGGCGAGCGGTAACAAAACACATCCGTATTGAATAAAACGGCAATTCGACTTGTAAACTTGTCCATGCCGTCGTAAGCTGTGTTGTGTGAGTTATGTTTCGCAACTATTGCGGACAACAAGTCTTGTACGCAGATTGCGCGTCGAAAGGAGTATCTGAAATGGCAGATACCGCTCAGCCCAAGAAGAAGAGGGAGATGCTTACCAGCTTCTCGATCATCTTCATCCTCTTGGCAATCGTTGCCCTGATCACGGTTGTGCTCAACGGCAAGACCTACTCCATCAATGGCGAGGAGGGTGCCGTCGTCGCAGCGACCCTCTCTGACTTCCTGATGTCGCCGGTGCGCGGCTTCGCGGACGCCATTGACGTGTGCCTGTTCGTCATGGTTCTCGGTGGCTTCCTCGGCATCGTCAACAAGACCAACGCCATCGCTGACGGCATCGCAGTGCTCGTCAAGAAGATGGGCGGCAACGAGCTCAAGCTCATCCCCATCCTGATGGCACTCTTCGCCCTCGGCGGCACCACCTACGGCATGTGCGAGGAGACCGTCGGCTTCTACGCCCTGCTCTCCGCAACCATGATGGCCGCTGGCTTCGACTCGCTGACCGGTGCCATGATCGTCCTTCTCGGCGCCGGCGTCGGCTGCCTCGGCTCCACCGTCAACCCCTTCGCCGTGGGCGCCGCTGGTGCTGCCCTTGACGGCGTTGGCATCAAGGGCGACCAGACCATCTTCATTGGCCTCGGCCTCGTTCTGCTCGTCGTTACTTACATCCTGGCCGTGTTCTTCGTGCTGCAGTATGCCAAGAAGGTCAAGGCTGACCCCAGCCGCACCCTCATGAGCGCGACCGAGACCGAGAACGCCAAGGCTCAGTATGGCGCTGCCTCCGAGGCTGGCGACATCGAGCTTACCGGCAAGCAGAAGGGCGTCCTGGTCCTCTTTGCCATGACCTTCGTCATCATGATCATCTCCTTCATCCCCTGGGAGGACCTCGGCATCTTCGTCTTCAACCCCGCGCAGGATCCCGACGGCCAGAGCTGGTCGAGCTTCCTCACCGGCGTCTGCCTCGGTTGGTGGTACTTCCAGGAGGCCACCACGTGGTTCCTGTTGCTTGCCATCATTATCGGTATCGTCGGTGGCCTGAGCGAGCATGAGATCGTCGACGAGTTCATGGCTGGCGCTGGCGACATGATGAGCGTTGTCATGGTCATCGCCCTCGCCCGTGGCGTCTCCGTCCTCATGGCTGCCACTGGCCTTGACATGTTCGTGCTCTCCGCCGCGTCCAACGCTCTGGCCGGCACCTCGGGCATCGTCTTCTCCATCGGCTCCTACCTGCTGTACTTCCTGCTGTCCTTCCTCATCCCCTCGACCTCCGGCATGGCTGGCGTTTCCATGCCCATCATGGGGCCCCTGGCTCAGCAGCTCGGCTTCAACCCGTCCGTCATGGTCATGACCTTCTGCGCCGCCTCCGGTGTGGTCAACCTCATCACCCCGACCTCCGGCGCCATCATGGGTGGCCTGGCCCTCTCTCGTATCGAGTACTCCACCTGGGTCAAGTTCTGCACCAAGATCATCGTCGCCATGTCCGTGGCCTGCATCGTCGTGCTGACGATCGCCTTCATGGTTCTCTAAGACAGACCAAACAAGGGCTATGGGGGAGGCCGTCCGAAAGGGCGGTCTCCCTTTTTGATGTGTTGCAGGGTTACGCGCGCGTTTGCGTTAGTATGTAACCTTGTGTGAACTGGAACTCGGGAAAGGACGGCTCAGATGCCGAACGAGGGAAGCTACGAGGCGGCGCTGCGTCGCTCCAATATGATCCAAGAGGACATCGCCGCGGGCAATGCAGGCAAGTACACCATGCTGACGGGCGACAGGCCCACGGGGCGCCTGCACATGGGCCATTACTTTGGCACGCTGGTGGAGCGTGTGCGCCTGCAGAACCTGGGCATCAACACCAACATCATCATCGCTGACTACCAGGTGATCACCGACCGTGACACCACGGCCAACATCCAGGACAACGTCTACAACATGGTCATGGACTACCTGGCCTGCGGTATCGATCCTGCGAAGACGATGATCTTCACCCACTCCGCCGTCCCCGCTGAGAATCAGCTTATGCTGCCCTTCCTGTCGCTGGTGTCCGAGGCCGAGCTGCAGCGCAACCCCACGGTCAAGGCCGAGATGGAGGCCTCCGGCCACTCGCTGACGGGACTCCTCCTGACCTACCCGGTCCATCAGGCCTGCGACATCCTCTTCTGCAAGGGCAACATCGTGCCCGTCGGGCGCGACCAGCTGCCCCATATCGAGGTCACGGCTAAGATCGCGCGCCGCTTCAACGAGCGCTACGGCAAGGTCTTCCCGGACGTCGCCGGCCTGCTCACCTCCACGCCGCTCATCCCTGGCCTTGACGGCCGCAAGATGTCCAAGAGCTATGGCAATGCCATCTCCATCAGCATGAGCGAGCAGGAGACCGCAAAGCTCATCAAGAAGTCCCGCACCGACAGCGAGCGCTTCATCACCTTCGACCCCGACAACCGCCCTGGCGTCTCGGCGCTGCTTACCACGGCGGGCATCTGCCTCGACCGCGATCCCGTCGAGCTTGCGGCAGAGATCGGCAACGGAGGCTCGGGCCAGCTCAAGAAGGTCGTCACCGAGGCGGTCAACGGCTACTTTGCCCCCATTCGCGAGAAGCGCCACGAGCTCGAGAAGGACCTCGGCTACATCAAGGACGTGCTGGCGGACGGCAACCGTCGTGCCAACGAGATTGCAGAGCAGACCCTCCAGGAGGTCCGTGAGGCAATGGGCATGGTGTACTAGCGCCAGTCTTTTAAGCTTTTGACGGCCGCCCCGCCCGCTCTCCCTATTGGGAACGGACGGGGCGGCTGCTCTTGGGCGAGTGGTAGACGTCCTAGCGACCGGCGAGCAGGGAGCTTCTCTCGCGCCAGTCTGGGCAGAAGCTGTCCATGAGGGCGTGGAAGCGCTCGCCATGGTTGGGCTCGATGAGATGGCAGAGCTCATGGTAAAGGACCATCTCAAGGCAGTGCGGGTCAAAGTGCACAAGCCTGACGGCAATCGAGATGGCGCCGGTCTTTGTGTTGCAGCTGCCCCAGCGACTTCTCATGGACTTGATGCGGATCGTGCTCGCATGTCGGCCCACCACCTCCTCGCAGTGGGGGAGAAGGCCTCCTATCTGCTCGAGGAGCTGTTTGCGAAGCCAGCGGTCGAGCGCGCGGTCTCGACGTGTTCTCGCCTCGTCGGCAGTGTCGCCCTCGCGGTCGCGCACCTGCACACGCAGCTCGTCGCCGACGCACTCGAACGTGGCTCCAGAGCTCTTGCCTGCCTGCTCGGTCCAAATGATGCGGATGGTGTGCGGTTTGCCCCAGAGATGGAGCGTCTCTCCGTCCTCACATGAGACGGACATGACCGAGGACTGCTGTGCCAGCTTAGCCTGGTTGGCCTCGATCCAGTTGCGCTTGCTTTCGATGAAGGACGCTATGGTGGGCAGGGGAGTCCGGAAGGGCGCGCTCACGTGTACGCTGCCATCGGGATGGATGCGAAGATTGATGTTTCGCACGCGCTTGCGTGTGAGACGTACCGAAATCGTCCCTATGGTTATGGTCTCTACCAATCGAAGCCTTTCCGTTTCTTAAGTCGGCAACTTGTTACAAATTGTCTCGTGTGGAAATAGTAGCCCCTCGCCCAGATAGCCGCTATACGCTAAACTGAGAAAAATGCTAAGAAGGGGGTGCCCATGGCAAGTAGTTATGGCGAAGATGCGAGCAAGAGCGCATTGCAGAGTGCCTATGAGGCCGTAGAGATGCAGCTGGCCCCCGCTCACGCCCAACGGGTCGACCGTGAGGTGCACATGCATTTTACGGCGATGGGTGCCTACCGTAAAGCGCCCCTTGTCCTCGCCTATGTGACCTACCGCAACGAGATGGACACCAAGCCGCTCATCGAGCGTGCCTGGAAGGACGGCAAGCGTGTGGCCGTTCCTGTCTGCGACCGGGGCACCCTACGTTTCTATGAGATCACGACGCTCGAGGGCATGCACGCCGGCTCTCGTGGCGTTCTCGAGCCCGATCCGGCTGAATGCACCCCCATTGCCGACGACGAGCTCGAAGGCTCGATTTGCCTTGTGCCTGGTCTGGTGTTCGACTCCGAGGGCTATCGCATTGGCTATGGGGCGGGCTATTACGACAACTTCCTGGCAGGTTATCCGGGACTTAAGGTAGGCTTGGTTCGCACGCTGCGCATCAGCTCGAACCCTCTGCCGCATGACGACCACGACGTTCCGATGGATGTGCTCGTAAGCGACGGATCCGTATGGGTCTGTGACCGCAGCACCATATAGCGGCGCACACAAAAGCCAGCTTAAAGTCAGCGCGACCAGACGAGAGCCTGGTCGCGCTTTGCTGTCCTATGTGGGGTTTGGGGCGTCAGTCGTCAAGCTGCGAGAGGGCACCCAGCACGTCGTCGTCTTCGTCGAGCTTCTCGAGCAGGGCGTTGGTGCCCTCGTCGATGACGGGCTTCTCGATGGGTTTGCGTACGGGAACGCTCGTCACCTGCGGACGTCCGGGGGTCTCCGGGGTGATATTGACCTGAAAGTTGCCAGCGGGCCGTACGGGCTCGCTCACCACATCCTCCTGGCCCTTGGCGTCATCAAGGATGCCTGTGAGCTCCTTGAAGGACTGGTACACGCCCCGTACGAGGTTTGGGCCAAAAACGACCTCGATGCCATTGGTGCCACGACCGACGACGCCAAGAACACCGCCGATGGACTTGAGGGCGTTGTGGTTGACCTCGGCGATGTCGCGAAGCGAGATGCGTAGCCTCGTGGCGCACAAGGAGTTATCCGTCACGTTGGGAAAACCACCAACGCACTCGAGAACGGCTGCTGCGATGTCGTCATTGGACATGGTAATTCTCTTTGCTTCTGCTTGGCGGCAAGGTCAAATGACTAGAGGTTTGCTGGCATATTGGTATACAGATTACGACAAGGATTGGTCGCCCGACGTGGGCTTGGGGCCCGAAGCGGCAAGCGGTTGACAGTAATGGCACAAGCGCAAATGGTACAAATCGTTACGGATGAGATGTCGTCAAAGCCCCAGTTTTGCGCGGATGAGCTGCGCGTCTCCTGCAGCCGAGCCCGTGCATACGATATGCACGTCCGCCCAAGACTGGTAGAGGCCCATGCGCTCGTTGGCCAGGCGCTCGATCCCCTTGAGTTGGGAGACGGGACGCCCCTCGCTTGACAGCTGGTAGAGGGGACGGTCAATAAAGCATATGGTGCCGTTCTGGTGGATGGCATCGTAGTTCTCAGGACGGGTCACCACGCCACCGCCGCAGGCGATGACCAGGCCAGACTTGCAGCCATAGCTGGCTGTGACCTTGCTCTCGCGGTCGCGGAAGGCGGGCTCGCCCTTCTCGCTGATGTATTGGGCGGCAGGCATGCCTGCGTCCACGGCAAAGGCGTCATCGAGGTCGATGAAGGGGCGATGCAGGGAGCGCGCAAGAGAGCGTCCGGTGCTCGTCTTGCCGGCTCCAGGCATGCCGATGAGAATGATGTTTCTCTGCGAGAGACGCAGGCGTTGCTCTGTCTGCTCGATGGCGCCCTCGTCAAGGCTCCTGCCTTGGAAGAGCTCGCTCGAAAAGTGGGCTTGTGCGACAAGCATGGCAAGTCCGCTCTCCGAGGGGATGCCCAGTCGCTCAGCCGCAAGGCAAATGCCCGTGCGCTCTGGATTGTATACGGCGTCGAGAACTGCCCTGAGCTGCGGAAACGACGCAAGTGTGGCATCGTCCACAGGGCTTTGTGGGCAGTCTGGGTACATGCCGACAGGCGTGGCGTTTACGATGAGGGTGGTCCTTGGATGGCGCTCGGAGATGCCCTCGTAGGAGTCATTGCCCTTGCGCGAGACGAGTGCCACGGGGCACCCGAGCGTGTCCTCGATTGCGGCCTTGACTGCCAGTGCGGCACCACCCGTTCCCAGCACGAGTGCCTCGCCGTCCATGAGGGCACTGCGCGCCTCCTCGTCCAGGCGTTGCTCGCAGAACCGCGAGAGCATCCAGGAAAAGCCGAGAACGTCGGTGTTCTCCGCATGGATCGACCCGTCGGGCATCCGTACGAGCGCGTTGGCTACGCCGATGCGCTCGACCCGCTCGCTCTTCGTGTCCGCGACGTCAGCCGCGAGGCGCTTGTAGGGAATGGTCACGTTGAGGCCGCGCCACGAGCCTTCGCGCAGGAAGGACTCGGCATCCGCAGGCTCCTTCTCCACGAGGGCATAGGGAGCCGACCCAAGGCTTGCATGAATCTGAGGTGACCAGCTGTGACCAAGTGTCCTGCCCAGAAGGCCGAACGCGAGCGTCCGGGCTGATGCCATCAGATCACCTCCGAGTAGCTTCCGAGGTAGCGGCACTCCTCGCAGACGTCGGCGAGCGAGTCCATGAGCGAGAGGAACTGCGGTGCGGCAGCGGGGCACTCGATGTCGAAGTAGAACCTGAACTCGAAGTCGCGGTCAGGAATCGGACGGCTTTCGAGCTTGATAAGGTTGATGTCGAGTGCATAGAACTTTGCAAGCACCTTATAGAGGGCGCCAGGCTCGTGGTTCAGCACGACCATCAGCGAGCTGCGGTCAGCGCCGGGATAGATGGTGAGGTCCTTGGCAATGCAGGCAAAGCGCGTGTAGTTGTTGCTCTGGTCCTGGACGCTATGCTCGGCAATCTCGAGACCATAGAGTGGCGCGCAGTCGCGCGAGGCAATGGCCGCGACATCAGTGCGCTCGGAGTTTGCCACGCGCTCGGCGGCCTTGGCGGTGTTCTCGCAGATGTGCACGCGTACGCCGGGCATCTTAGAGAGGTAGTCAGCACACTGCTGGATGGCCTGTTCGTGGCTGTAGACGATGCTGATCTGATCCTTGGAGACACCGGGCTTGACCAGCAGGTTGTGGTCGATCTTGAGCCTGCAGCTGCGCACGATATGGAAGTCGTGGCTGCGCATGAGGTCGTACACGCGGTTGACCGATCCGGCTGTCGAGTTCTCGAGGGGCAGGACGCCAAACTGGCACGAGCCACTCTCGACGGCCTTGAATACGCCTGCAAAGCTGTCGTGGAACTCGATCTCCACGCGGCGGAACATGCGGTCGGCCGCGATCTGCTGGTAGGCGCCCTCTACGCCCTGGCACGCCACGCGCGCCTGCATGGGGAAGTATGCCGGCTGGTTGGAGAGGGCGTCGATGATGCGCTGCGTGTCCGTGCTGCGGTGGTCGAGCAGTTGGTGCTGCGCGTCGCGCGAGGCCTCCATGAGCACCGTCTGGATGACGGTCGCATAGCTTGAGAGCTCAGGCGGCACGGAGTCGGCTGCGCGCTCGATGTTTGCGCGCTCGCGGCCGCGGTCGAGCACGGCCTTGCCATGTGCGCGCTTGTAGGCGGCCACATCGGCCGAGACCTCCATGCGCTCCATGAAGAGCTCTCTGATACGGGTGTCGATCTGATCTATGCGGGTACGGCATTCGGCGAGGTCAAGCATGGCAATCCTCTTTGGGCTTAGGTGGTTTGCGGAGGGAAGGCGAGCCAGCTGTCAAGCACGGCGAGCGCCATGATGGCCTCGGCAACGGGCACGGCTCGAGGCGCAATGCAGGGGTCGTGGCGGCCGCGGAGCGCAAGCGTCGCGTCGCATGCCTTCTCGATGTCCACGGAGGCTTGCTCCCGTGCGATGGAGGGCGTTGGCTTGATGGCAATGCGGAAGCACAGGGGCGCACCCGTGGTGATGCCGCCGAGGTTGCCTCCCGCGTTGTTGGTGAGTGGCCGCACCTTGCCGTCGACCATGCCAAACGGATCGTTGTTCTGGCTTGCACGCATGCCGGCGACCCGAGCCCCTGCGCCAAACTCGAGCGCCTTCACTGCGGGTACGCCGAAGGCCAGGCGTGCGATGGTGCTCTCGACGCCGTCGAACATCGGCCCGCCGATGCCGGCGGGGAGGCCTGTCGCAACGCACTCTATGGAGCCGCCGATAGAGTCCTGCGCGTCTCGCGCAGACGCGATGGCGTCTATCATGGCGTCGCCAGCCGTGCGGTCGATTGCCGGGAAGATCCTGCCGTCAGCAAGGGAGTCGAGCTGTGCCTGCAAGGAGGCTGCGGATTCGGCGTAGCAGGACGACGCGTTAAAACCCTCGTCAAAGACGTCGCCCACCTGCAAAAGATGCGCGCCGATGCGCACGCCGCGCGCACCAAGCATCTGGAGGGCGATGCCGCCAGCAGCGCAGAGGGGTGCCGTCAGACGGCCAGAGAAGTGCCCGCCACCCGGAACGTCCTGATGCCCGTGCCACTTTGCCTGGGCGGCAAAGTCCGCGTGGCCGGGCCTGGGCACGTGCAGCACGTCGTCGTAGTCGCCCGAGCGCGTGTTGGTATTCTCGATCATGATGGCGAGCGGCGCGCCGCAGGTCTCGCCACGCTGGTTGAGGCCAGAGAGGACCTTGGGCTCGTCGGCCTCCTTGCGCGGCGTGGCCCAGCTGGCCTGCCCCGGTGCCCGGCGTGCCATGAAGGCCCTAAGGGCGTCCATGTCGAGGGAAAAGCCGGCAGGAAGACCCTCGATCACGCAGCCGATGGCAGGGGAGTGAGACTGCCCGAAGACGGTGACGCGCAGTGCGGTTCCAAAGGAAGACGCCATGGTCAGACCTCCTGTTCTGTGACCCTGCCGCCTAGCGAGCGGAAGTCGTCAAAGAAGCTTGGGTACGATTTTGCCACGCACTGAGCCCCGAGAATGGTTGTCGGACCTTGCGCATAGGCAGCGCATATGGCCGCGAGCATGGCAATGCGGTGGTCGCCAGCGGGGTCGACCGTTCCTCCCGCCAGGCGCTCGCTGCCTTCTATCACGAGGTCGTCACCCTCGATGCGGGCATCGCCACCCAGGGCCAGAAGTGCGTCGCGGACTGTCACCAGGCGGTCCGACTCCTTGAGGCGCAGCCTGCCGGCGTTTGTGAGGCGCGTTGTGCCGTCGGCATATGCTGCGACGGCCGCGAGCGGTGGGACGAGGTCGGGGATCCCCGAGACGTCAAGGGTAGCCCCGTGCAGAGAATCGCGCGATGCGGCGACGATGCCCCTGCTGCGTCCCATGCGGGCGCCAAGCAGCGAGAGGGCTGCCATGATGGAGCGGTCACCCTGACGGCTTTGCGAGTCGAGTCCCGTCACGGAGAGGGGCTCTGACCCAAGGGATCCGGCTGAAAGCCAGAATGCGGCGTTGGACCAATCCCCCTCAACGGCACAGACCCCTGGACTCACGAACCTTGCCGTGGCGTCTACGCCATATCGGCGGTACGACCCAGCATCGTCCTTTATGCGACTCTCGGACACCGTGACCCCAAAGGTCGCAAGGGCAGAGACGGTGAGGTCGATATAGGCGCGCGACTGCACGGGCTCGCTCACCAGGACCTCGACGTCATCGTCCAAAAGCGGTGCGGCCAAGAGCAGGCCACTCACATACTGGGACGAGACGTTACCCGGCAGATGGAAGGTACCGCCGGCTAGCTTGCCCGACACGTGCAGGGGAAACGCGCCATTCCAGGAGAGGGTGACGCCATGCTCGCGCAGCTGCTCGTCCAAAGGGGCAAGCGGTCGTTCCGCCAGGCGCCCATGACCCATGACCTCGGTCGTCGTACCCAGCGCAGCAATGATGGGGAGCAGGAATCGTAGCGTGGATCCAGACTCGCCCACGTCGATTTTTGTCGAGGTGCGGGTTCCGCCAACGGTAATGGGCACCATGCGCATGCCCGCTCGCGTGAGCATGGCCGGTGCGCCAAGGGAGCGCAGGCAACGCATCGTGGCATCGATGTCCTGCGAGCGCGTGGGGCAATCAAGGTCGGTTATGCCCGAGCTGAGTGCAGAGCAGATGAGCAGGCGATGCGCCATGCTCTTGGACGGTATTGCGGCGACAGAGCCTGTGAGAGGGCCTGGCTCTACGATTGCGTTCATGAGAGGCTCTCCTGCATGCCGGTGCCACAGCCAAGCTCCACGATGCGAGAGAGCTCGCCTAGGCTCGTGCGGCGAACCTCGCTCTTGCCAACCCTGGTGGGCACGACAAGGTTGACCGAGTCTCCATGGCGCTTCTTGTCAAAGGTGGCCTGGTGAAGGATGTCCTCATGGGGAATATTAGAGTCGATGGGAAGCCCCTGAGCCAGGCAGCAACGCTCGATGCGCGTGGCAAGGCCAGCCTCGGACCATCCGAGCTGCTCGGTGGCTCGCGTCACGCAGCAGAGTCCCGCTGCAACGCAGTGTCCATGGCCCTGGGTGTACCCGCTTGCGGCCTCGATGGCATGGCCGATGGTGTGTCCGAGGTTAAGCGTCTGGCGAAGCCCACGCTCCCGCTCGTCGGTGGCAACCACGTCGCGCTTGATGCGCACGTTTGCCGCAACGACCTCGACGAGGTAGGACGAGTCTGTATCCTGCGTGAGCGGCCTCTCGCTGAGGGTGCCAAAGAGCTGGGAATCGGCAAGCACGGCATGCTTGACCACCTCTCCCATGCCGTCCGCAAACACGTAGGGCGTGAGCGTGGAGAGGCATGCGATGTCCGCGACCACGAGCGAGGGCTGGAGAAACGCGCCGACGAGGTTCTTGCCCGCAGCGACGTCGATGGCGGTCTTGCCTCCCACCGACGAGTCGACCATGGAGAGCAGCGTCGTGGGCACCTGCACCACTTCGATGCCACGCATGTAGGTTGCCGCGGCAAACCCCGCCATGTCTCCGACGACGCCTCCTCCAAGCGCAACGACCACGTCGTCGCGCGTGAGACCCGCGTGCGCCATGGCGTCGAGGATTGCGCCATAGGAGGTCAAGGTCTTGTGCTGCTCGCCGGCCGGAAGCGTTATGGATGCGGTGGCAAGGCCCGCTGTGTCAAGCGAGGCCAATGCGCGGTCGAGATAGAGGGGCCCCACGTTCGAGTCGGTAACGACAAAAGCCGTGTCGGCGTGTACCGCTCGCTTGACGCGCTCGCCAAGGGAGCCGAGGAGGTCTTTGCCCACCACGACCTCGTAGTCGCGGGAGGACGTGGTGACGGCGACGGCAATGGGTTCGCTCATCGGCGCTCGGCCTCCCTCTTGAGTCGGTCACCCTCGGCCAGAAGCTCGTGCAACCGCTCGGCATCACCGGCGTCGATGGCGTCCTTGTATTGCTGCAGGTTGGAGATGATGATGCCGATCTCCTCGGAGAGGTAGTCTGCGTTGTCGAGGAAGAGCTCCGTCCACATGGTCGCGTTCAGACGTGCCACGCGGGTGAGGTCCTTGTACGAGCCAGCGGAGAAGCCCTTGTGCTTCTGTGCCGCCGGGCTCTTGACGTAGGCGTTGGAGACCACGTGGGCCAGCTGCGAGGTGTAGGCGATGAGCTCGTCGTGCTCCTCGGCTGTGGAAAGTGTGAAGAACCCAAATCCACAGGGCTCAAGCAGCCCCTTGAGGCGCTCGAGCACGTCGAGGCGCTCGAAGTCGTCAATGGCAGGAGGGACGACCACCATCGGTGCGTTGTGGAACATGTTGGGGCGCGTGTGGGCGTAGCCGGAGAACTGCGTCCCGGCCATGGGGTGGCAGCCCACGAAGGTCCACGGGTGCTGCTCGGCAATGGCAAAGCACTGGTCGCAGATCACGCGCTTGACGCCCACGACGTCGATGACGATGGCACCAGGCGAGATGAGCGGCGCCATCTTGGTGAGCCACTCGATGCTCACCTCAGGATAGCCGGCAAGGATAATGAGCTCGCAGGTGGGGATGGTCTCGTCGTCGAGCTCGCCGTCAACGGTCTCGATCATGGCCAGGTCGAGGGTCGAGCGCGTGCGGTTCCACGCGTAGACCTCGGCGCCTCCTGCGTGCAGCGCCTTGGCAAAGGAGCCACCCATGAGACCTAGGCCCAGGACTCCGATGCGGTTGGGCACGAAGGTGGCATCTGTGGGGACGCTCGGATGTTCGATGGTCATGATCCTACCCCAAATCTGCCGTGATGGCCTCGCGAATGAGCGCGATGCGGCGCATGGCGTCGTCGAAGGCCTCGGGCAACAGTGCCTGAGCGCCGTCGGACCACGCCTCCTGCGGGCAGTTGTGGACCTCGATCTCAAGGCCGTCCGCCCCCGCCGCCGTGGCGGCAAAGGCAGCCTGCTTGACGTAGCGCGTGTAGCCGGTGGCATGGCTCGGGTCGCCCACGACGGGAAGGTGGGTCAGGTGGTGCAGCACGGGGATGGCGTTGACGTCAAAGGTGTTGCGGGTCCTGGTCTCAAAGGTGCGGATGCCACGCTCGCACAGAATGACGTTGAGGTTGCCCTCGCTCATCACGTACTCGGCCGCCATCAGCAGCTCGTCGATGGTCCCCGAGAGGCCACGCTTGAGCAGGACCGGCGTGGTGGTCTTGCCCACCTCCTTGAGGAGGTTGAAGTTCTGGGCGTTGCGTGCGCCGATCTGCATCATGTCGATGCCGCGGTCCACAAAGAGCTGCACGTCACGCGGGTCCATGACCTCGGTGACGATGGGCATGTCGAGCTCCGCCGAGGCCTCGAGCAGAAGGTCGAGGCCCCTCTCGCCCATGCCCTGATAGGCGTAGGGAGAGGTGCGGGGCTTGTAGGCGCCGCCGCGCAGGATGGTGGCACCAGAGGCCTTGACTGCGCGCGCGATCTCGATGAGGTTGTCGCCCTCGACCGAGCACGGACCTGCCATCACCTGGAAGTGCCCGCCTCCGATAAGCACGCCGTGTCCGCAGTCGACGATGGTGTCCTCGGGATGGAACTTGCGGTTTGCGAGCTTGTAGGGCTCGGACACGCGGCGGACCTGCTCGATGATGTCCATCGACTCGAGCAGGAAGGGGTCGATCTTGGTGGTGTCGCCGATGATGCCGACGATGGTCTCGTTGTCTCCCTGGGATACGTTGGTGCGATAGCCCCGCGCCTCGATCCACTGGACAAAATGCTCGAGCTGGTCGGTCGTGGCGGTCTGTTTGACTATGGCAATCATGCGCGTATCCTCCTCGTTTGTCCGCATGCGGCGGCAAAGTACCGGTTGATGCTACCACGCCTACCGGAGGGTGGACGAGGGCCTTAAACGTGTGGTTACAAAATGCAACTTATCAAGTATGAATTGTCTTTCAGCAAACTAATAGGAACGTTACAATTTGTGCACAAATGTTTAGTTAGCTTGCCACTATTGACATAATTGCGCCTTGTCATGTCAGCAGCCCACAAGAGCTTCGTTTTCGGAGGCGCCCCATGTCGTTCAACTTCAAACGCCATCTGCCCATTCCCATGGAGATCCGCGAGGGGATGCCTCTCTCCTATGAGATGACGCAGCGCAAGGTGCATTTCGACCGCATCGTGTCGGACGTCATGACTGGCAGGGACAAACGCGTGCTGGCCATCATCGGACCCTGCTCAGCCGATCGCGAGGATGCCGTTCTGGAGTATGCGACGCGCCTTGCCGCCTTCCAGGAGCGTGTTGCCGAAAAGCTCGTGGTCATCCCGCGCGTGTACACCAACAAGCCCCGCACAAAGGGGACGGGCTACAAGGGCCTCCTGCACAACCCCGACCCAGAGGCCTCCGACGACGTCCTCGAGGGCATCAAGGCGGTGCGCCACATGCACCTGCGCGTCATCGAGGAGACAGGCCTCTTTACGGCCGACGAGATGCTCTATCCCTCCAACTACCAGTTCCTCGTCGACCTGCTGTCCTATGTCGCCGTGGGCGCGCGGTCGGTAGAGAACCAGGAGCATCGCCTGGTGGCGGGAGGTATCCCGGTGCCGGTGGGCATGAAGAACCCCACGGGCGGCAGCATGTCGGTCATGCTCAACTCCATCTATGCCGCCCAGCAGCCACAGACCTTCATCTATCGCAACTGGGAGGTGGAGACCACTGGCAACCCGCTGGCACATGCGGTGCTCCGCGGACGCATCGGCTCGGATGGTCGCTGGCACGCAAACTACCATTACGAGCATCTGGAGCATCTCGCACAGGCGTACACCGAGAGCGACTTCGCCAATCCGGCAGTCATCGTCGACACCAACCACGACAACTCGGGCAAGCGCCCGCTGGAGCAGATCCGCATCGTGCGCGAGGTGCTCGACTCGGCCAAGCGCTCTGGCGAGGTGGCCCGGCTGTTCCGCGGCTTTATGATCGAGAGCTACCTCGAGGACGGGCGCCAGGACATAGGCGGTGGCGTCTATGGCAAGTCGATCACCGATCCCTGCCTGGGATGGGAGAAGACGGAGGCGCTCCTGCTTGAGATGGCAGAGCTCGCCTAGGGTCCCAGCAATCCAAGGCACTCGCTAAAGGAAAAGGCCCTGTCGAATGCGACAGGGCCTTTGTCATTGCGTTTGGCAGGCGACGCGCTACTCCTGCTCCTCCTGCATGCGCTGGAGGGTGGACATGAGGGCGGGGATAACCTGCTTCTTGCGGCTCACGACACCCTTGAGCACGGCGATGCCGTCCTCGGGCTCGACGTCGAAGGCGCGAGCGGCGATCTCCTCGGCACCGGAGCCCCAATAGAGCATGTCGGAGGTCTGGCTCTTCACGTCGGTGAAGAGGTAGAAGACCAGCGGAAGCTCGTTGGCCTTGGCGGCATCGGCCATGTAGGGGCCAACCAGGTCCTCGGCGGCACGGCGGCTGGACTCGGTCATGAAGGAGCCCTGGCCGACGCCAAAGCGGACGTTGCCGCGGCTGAAGACCTTGAAGTCAGAGTTGAAGACCTCGTCGGCGGTGCGGCCGGTGAGGTCGGCGCCGGCGTCGAACATCTTGTCTGCGAACTCGTCGCAGTCCTCGCCGCAGATCTCGGAGAGCTTCTTGCCGACGAAGATGTCGCGTGGGGTGCAGGTGGGGGAGCGGAAGCACAGCGTGTCAGAGAGGATGGCGCTCATCATGAGGCCAGCAACGTTGGCCGGGATCTCGATGCCGTTCTCCTGGAAGATGTCGTAGATGATGGTGCAGGTGCAGCCCACCGGAACGTTGCGGAAGAACACCGGGCTGGAGGTCTCGATGTTGGCCACGCGATGGTGGTCGATGATCTCGAGGATCTCGGCCTGCTCGCGACCGTCGACCGACTGGCTGCGCTCGTTGTGGTCGACCAGGATGACGTGCTTCTTGCGCGGGTTGAGCAGGTCGGGGGTGCTCACGACGCCGGCGTAGGAGCCGTCCTCGTCGATGACGGGGAAGAAGCGGTGCTGCGTGCGGGCCATGACCTTCTGGGCGTCGTCGATGGAGGTGTTGACGGAGAAGCGCTCGGCCTTCTCGGCGGGCAGCATCTTGGCGCGCACGGGGATGGACATCGTGATGAGGCGCGCGGAGGCGTAGGTGTCATACGGGGTCGTGATGATGGCGCAGCCACGCTCCTCGGCGGCGGAGCGCACGACGCCAGAGACCTTGGCGCTGTGGCAGACGATCAGGCAGCCGGCGCCGGCCTCGACGGCGAACCGCTGGGTCTCGTAGCGGTTGGTGCACAGGACGACGTCGCCCTCCTGGATGCTGTCCTCCATCATCTCGGGGGACGTGCCGACGATGACGTGGCCCTCGGGCACGACGCCGTTGGCGTCGCCGACGAGCATCTCGCCGCCGAGCGTGCTGACGATGTTCTTGTAGCGCGTGTGAGCCTCGGAGATCACGGTGTTGTCGAGGATGTCCATGTTGGCGTTTGCGACGTCCTTCACGGCGATCAGGCCAAGGAGGGTGTCATTGTCGTCAGTCACGCACAGGGTGGAGGTGTTCTCGTTGCGCATGAGGTTCCATGCGGTGGAGAGGCTCGTCTCGGGGTCGATGCCCGCGGTCTTGCGATACGTGACGTCCTTGATCTGAGGGGTGAGCGTGGTGATGAGGCGCGGCTCCTCGAACCCAAAGTGCTTGAGGACGTAGGCGGTCTCTCGGTTGATGGCACCAGCACGGCGCGCCTCATAGACGCTGCCGCCCAGCTGGTTCTTGAGATACGCATAGCTGATGGCAGCGCAGATGCTGTCTGTGTCGGGGTGCTGGTGCCCGACTACGTTCACCTTGCGAATTGCTTCAGGCATGGTGTGCTCCTTGTGTCTTCTGGTGGCGCTGCCGCCACCGTATCTGGGCATGCCGCAGCGCAAGCCCGTTGGCCTGTACGTAGTGGCATTTTGCCATCGATAGGTGCTCTTTTCCTGGTATCGGGAGGTCTTTGTTCGGTGGACTGGCCGCATTGCGCGGCAGACGTGTGCAGATTGGATGCGAGCGGCGATTTAAAAGAAAAAGGCAGACCGAGGTCTGCCTTCGAAGCGCGTGGTGCCCTCTACAGGGTTCGAACCTGCGACCTTTCGCTCCGGAGGCGAACGCTCTGATCCACTGAGCTAAGAGGGCGTGTGCTTGTGCATTATAACCGCAAAACCCTGTCGTGGGGTGACGCGTGGCAAAGTTGCGAGATTGCCACAGTTGCCAATGCGCGGCACGGCTTGGCTTACAATTGAGCTCTATGGCAAGTCAACACAACTATGCCAATGGAGGTGACGGATGCCCAACACGTCAGGGTCGGACGCTCGAACGGCCCCGCATGCCCTCATGGGTCTCACGCAGGCGGAGGTGGCCGAGCGCGTTGCCGCAGGCAAGGTAAACGCGAATGCCGACGTAAAGACAAAGAGCGTCTCGCAGATTGTCCGCGACCACGCACTCACCCTGTTCAACTTTGTCAACCTGGGCATGGCAGTGCTGGTCATGATCACCGGCCAGTACCGCAACATGATGTTCATGGGTGTCGTCTTCTCCAACCTGGCAATCGGCATCGTGCAGGAGCTGCGCGCAAAGCGCATGGTGGATCGGCTCACGATCATCACGGCCTCTGACGTGCGCGTCATCCGCGAGGGCGAGGAGTGCCTGATTCCCATCGACCAGGTTGTCGTGGACGACCTTGTCGTGGTCTCGCATGGCGACCAGGTCCCTGCGGACGGCGTTGTCGTCGCCGGATCGGCCTCCATGAACGAGAGCCTGCTCACTGGCGAGTCGGATGCCATTCCCAAGGTCATCGACGACGAGGTGCTCTCCGGGTCCTTTGTCGACTCCGGGTCGCTCACCTTCAGAGCCACCAACGTGGGCATCGAGAGCTACGCGTCGCGCATCAACGACGAGGCAAAGTTCGTCAAGGCCATCACCTCCGAGATCCGCGACACGCTCAACTGGATCATCAAGATTGCTACCATCACGCTCATACCCGTCGGCGTCGCGCTGTTCCTGCGCAGCGTCCTCTCGGACTCCATGAGCACGAACTCCGCCATCCTGACCACCGTTGCTGCCGTCGTGGGCATGATCCCACAGGGCCTGGTGCTGCTCACCTCGTCGGTCTTTGCCATCGCCACCACGCGCCTGGGCATGCACCAGGTGCTGGTCCAGCAGGCGTATTGCGTGGAGACCCTTGCGCGCGTGGACGTCCTCTGCCTGGACAAGACCGGCACCATCACCACCGGGTCGATGGAGCTTGCTGACATCCGTGCCGAGCGCGGCTTTGACGAGACCGACGTGGCTGTTGCGGCCTACACCGTGGCGTCTGCAAACGAGGCTGACGCCAACGAGACCGCGCGGGCGATCCTCTCATACGGCAGGTACAACGGCCTTGCGCCTAAGGGGGTCTCGCGCGCCGTGCCGTTCTCGTCGGCGACCAAGCTCTCTGGCTGCGTTACCGCAGATGGCAAGGCATATCTGCTCGGAGCTGCGCAGTTCGTCCTGGGGCCGCTCTACATGGAGTACGAGGGGCAGATCCGCTCCTTTGACAGCCTCGAGCGCGTGCTCGTGGTGGCCGAGGCCGATGGGTTCAGCGAGACGGGCGTGCCCCAGGGACGTCCGCGCGTGCTGGGCTTCCTCGGTATCCGCGACCAGATTCGCGATACCGCGGCCCAGACCATGGCCTACTTCGTCGAGCAGGGCGTGGACATTCGCGTCATCTCGGGTGACGATCCCATGACGGTCTCCGCGATTGCCGAGAAGGTCGGCGTGCCCGATGCGGGCAAGTGGGTGGATGCCACCTTCCTCGAGAGCATGGAGGAGATCGAGGAGGCGGTGAGGTCGCGTCGCGTGTTTGGGCGCGTGACGCCCACCATCAAGCGCGAGCTCGTGCGCTGCTTGCGTGCCGAGGGGCACACCGTCGCCATGACGGGCGACGGTGTCAACGACATCCTTGCCCTCAAGGAGGCCAACTGCTCCGTGGCTATGGCCTCAGGCTCCGCTGCGGCACGCAACGTCGCTGACATCGTGCTGGCCGACAGCGACTTCTCGCACATGCCGGAGGTCGTGGCGGAGGGCAGGCGCTCCATCAACAACCTGCAGCGCTCGGCCTCGCTCTTCCTCATGAAGACGGTCTACTCGGCGCTGCTCGCCGTGGTGTGCGTCATCATGCCGCCGTTCCCGCTGCTCCCCATCCAGATGACCCTCGTCTCTACGGCCATCATCGGCATTCCGTCGTTTGCCCTGGCGCTCGAGCCCAATCGCGAGCTGGTGCGTGGACGCTTCCTCACCAACGTGCTTGCCCGCTCCATGCCGGCGTCCATCGCCATCGCCGTGGGGATGTTCGTCATGCTTATCGTGGAGCGCGGCCTGGGTGGAACCTTTGCGGAGGTCTCCACGTGCTGCATGCTTCTCACGGCTGCTGTGGGCATCATGCTTATCTATCGCATTGCACAGCCGCTCAACCCGCTTCGTACCGCGCTTCTCGTCTTCTGCGTGGCGTATGTGGTATGCGGCTGCACGCTGCTCACCGACTTCTTTGGCGTAGTTGCCCTTGAGGCATCGCATGCCGTCAGCTGTGCCGTCATCGTGATTGCCGCCGTCTTCGGCTTCAACGTGCTCTACGACTACTCGACAACCAAGGCGCATGACTTCTGGGATGCGCTGCGCGCCTCTGGCAGGAGCGCCTAAGAGATAGGGGAAGGATATGACCCAAACCGTGCAGAGGGCCACCTTTGATGCCGCCGTGCGCAATGCACGCATGCCGCAGGCCATCGAGGCGGGTGGCATCAAGCGACTTGCCTACAACGTCATGCAGATACCCGGTGCCGAGCGCCTCCCGCGTGCGCTTGTCATACTTCTGGAGAACTGCGTCCGCCGCGCGGCATCTGACGAGCAGGCTGCCGAGCTCGCGTGGCGCATCGTCTCCGCGGGGCTCGCCGGCGAGCAGGGAGACGAGATCGAGTTCATGCCGGCTCGCGTGCTCTTCCAGGACTTTACGGGCGTACCGGTGTTCGTGGACTTTGCCGCCATGCGCGACGCCATGGTGGAGCGCGGGGGAGACCCGTCTCTCGTCAACCCGCAGATTCCCTGCACGCTCGTGGTGGACCACTCCGTCATCGCGGACGAGGCGGGCTGCTCCTGCGCCGCGTCCGCCAACGAGGAGCTTGAGGTCAAGCGCAATCGCGAGCGCTTCGCCTTCCTCAAGTGGGCCTCGCAGTCCTTTGACAACGTCGAGATCGTGCCGCCTGGCGGCGGCATCTGCCACCAGCTGAACATTGAGCGCTTCTGCAACGTGGTCATGACCGACGCGCTCTCACGCGACGCCGAGGTCGCCTGCTTCGACACGCTGGTGGGCACCGACTCCCATACGCCTACGGCCAACGGCGTCGGCGTGCTAGGTTGGGGCGTCGGAGGCATCGAGGCAGAGGCTGCCGCGCTTGGCCAGCCGGTCTCCATGCTTGTGCCGCCCGTCGTGGAGCTGCATCTTACCGGATCCTTGCGAGATGGCATCTCGGGCATGGATCTGGCCCTCACCGTGGCACGGGTGCTACGCGAGGCTGGCGTGGTTGGCGCGCTCGTCGAGGTCACGGGCGAGGGCGTTGCGACGCTTTCCGCCACGCAGAGAGCCTGCGTCTCCAACATGACGCCCGAGTACGGTGCCACCACAACGCTCTTCCCGGTGGATGACACCACCTTCTCTTACCTTGAGCTTGCCGGGCGCGACGACGCGGAGCTCGCCTTCGCGCGTGCATACCTTCAGGCGCAGGGCGTCTTCGGTTGGTCAGCAGAACGCGTCTACGCCCGCACCATAGAGCTTGACCTGTCGAGCGTCGAGACCTGCCTGGCCGGTCCGTCTCGGCCGCACAACTACGTGACGCCCTCGGGGCTGCAGCAGCGCTTCCGCGGCGTCAGCGCCGAGCATGGCCACGGCGACATGACTGAGACCCGTTCAGTCACCATTGGCAACGAGACTTTCGAGCTCGGTCATGGAACCCTGGCCATCGCGGCCATAACGAGCTGCACCACTGCCACCGACCCCGCAATGATGGTAGCGGCGGGACTCCTCGCAAAGAAGGCAGTAAGCCTTGGCCTTGCGGCCAAGCCGTGGATCAAGCGCATCTTCGCTCCGGGAAGCCATGCCACCGAGCTCCTGCTCGAGCGCGCCGGCCTCACGGACGCGCTGTTCCGTCTCGGCTTCTACACCTGCGGCTATGGCTGCATGTCGTGCATCGGCAACTCCGGCGAGATTGCGGTCGCGCTCAAGCAGTATGCGGGCGAGCTCGAGCTCACGAGCGTTCTCTCCGGAAACCGCAACTTTGACGGCCGCATTTCTCCCGATGTCGCCCAGAACTACCTCTGCCAGCCGGCACTCGTGGTCGCGTATGCGCTCGTGGGCACCATGGACGTCGACCTCTCCACGACCCCGCTGGGTACCGCCACGGATGGGCACCAGGTCATGTTGCACGAGCTCCTGCCGACCACCGCAGAGATAGATGCCGTGCTGGACGACGTGCTCACGGCAGAGCTCTTTGCCGAGGGCTCGAAGGGCCTGATGGAGGGCTCTATGTCCTGGCGCCAGATCGACTCCACCGACTCCGACACCTTTGCCTGGGACGAGGCTTCCACATACATCAGGCGCGCACCGTACTTTGACCTTGCTCGGCCCGCCGATGTCTTCGAAGTGTCTGATGCACGTGCGCTGGCCTGTCTCGGCGACTTTGTCACCACCGATCACATCTCTCCCGCAGGGTCCATCGCGCCCGACTCTCCCGCCGCGCGCTACCTTGGCGACAATGGCGTCGAGCGCGCCGACTTCAACACCTATGGCGCCCGCCGCGGCAATCACGAGGTCATGATGCGTGGGACGTTTGCCAACGTGAAGTTGCAGAACAAGATGGCTGGCGGGCGCAACGGCGGCTGGACGCGCGACATGCTGAGCGGCAAGGTCGTGCCCATCTACGACGCGGCCGTGTCCTACGCCGACGCCAACGTTGGGCTGGTCATTGTGGCGGGCAAGCTCTATGGCTCTGGCTCGAGTCGCGACTGGGCCGCAAAGGGTCCGGTGCTTCTGGGCGTGCGCGCCGTCATTGCCGAGAGCTTCGAACGCATCCACCGCTCCAACCTGGTGCAGATGGGCGTCGTGCCCCTGCAGCTCGAAGAGGGCGTGAGCGCAGAGGGGTTGGGGCTGGACGGAACGGAGACCTACGACATCGAGCCGATCGACGTCTCCGAAGGCCTGCCCAAGAGTCGCACGGCAAGAGTCCGCGCGACCCGTGCAGACGGTACCGTCATCGACTTCACGTGCGTCGTGCGCGTCGACACGCCCATGGAGGGTGCATTCTTGGCGAGTGGCGGAATACTGCCGTACGTGCTCGACCAGCTGGCGGGGGAGTAGCGTTAAGGTGATTTGCCCTACATGCTCAACCCATATACCGGACGGCTCCCTACGCTGTCCGGCCTGCCATGCAAGCGTGGGCGTCACGCAGCTGATGCCCGCGCTGCAGGGGCGCTGGTGCCCGAGTTGCGGCGTGGCCGTAGCATGGGAGGACGAGGTGTGCCCCTCGTGCGGATTTCCACTCGAGCGCGTGTGGGATGCCCCGTCGGAGCCAAAGGTGGCCGTGGAGTCGCTCGCATTAGAAAACGATGACGATCCGGAGCCCGCGGAAGACGTTGAAGAGCCCGTTGTCGACGACGCTTCAGACACGCGCGCCATGGCACGCATCGAGAGCGCCATACCTGCCGAGGACGACCCAGAGAGCAAGGTCGCGGTACAGGAGCGCTTGCCACGCACTCGCGCCTTCCTGCTTGCCTCCGTTGCCTCCGCAATGCTCATAATCAGCCTTGCGCTGTGGATAACGCATCCCTGGGACCCAAATGCCAACTCGATCAAGGCCACTGAGGAGCGCGACACTTCCATGGCGGGTTTCCCAGGCACCGTGGAGTCGCTGAGTGGCCAGGATGAGGAGCCGCAGAGCGTGGTTGAGGTCCCAAGCGGTGACGACGCAACCTTCGCCCAGCTTGATGAGGCATACGAGAAGCTCGGACGCTACGAGGAGCGCGCGGACCAAAGCACGGCGCTCTTCTACGAGAAGGCCATCACGGGATCTCTCGACGAGCGCTCACAGGCAAAGCGCGATGCGGCGGCCCTGGCAATCGACGTCAGCAACCTAATCGACACGCTCGGACAGGTCGACGTGACCTCTGGCACCTATGCCGAGGACCTGGACAACCTCATCACGCTCAGCAATTGGCTGCGCAATCGCGTTGACAGGATCTCCCTGGCATGGGATGCCGCCCTCAAGTCCGAGAATCCCTCTGCTGACGAGCGGAGCCTGATGGCACTGCTAGAGGCTGAGAATGGGGATGATGGCAAGAACGCCTACGAGAAGCTCTTTGAGGATAACTACGAGCAGTGGAGGCCCGAGCACAAGGAGTGAGCGCGTTGCGAGCGGGCGAGGGACGGCAGGTGGTTGCCACTTCCGCTCACCCGATTACGTCTGCCGAATCTGTGAACCATGGTGGCTGCTGTTAGAATGGTTGAGATTGTACGCTGCGGACATGGGTTGGGTTGCCCGGTCCGGATATCCTCGTCGGAGGGACGAGGCTGAGAGGGGATATCGTGGGTTTTCTTCCAGATATGCTGTACACCCCCACCTATCAGGTGATAGGTGACGAGGTTGCCGTCTTTGACACTGGCAAGGGCACCATTAGGGTGCGCCTTGACGGCAAGGGGGCTCCCATCCATGTTGCCAACCTCTGCGAGCTTGCTGGCAAGGGTTTCTATGACGGACTCAAGTTCCACCGCTACGTTCCGGGATTCGTCGTCCAGGGCGGTTGCCCCAATACGCGCGAGATGACGCCCGAGCAGGTCGCTGCTGGCGAGATGGGCCCCTATGGCATGCCTGGTACCGGCGGTCCCGGCTATCGCATTCGCCAGGAGTACACCACCAACCCCAACAACAGCCACGTTGACGGTGCGCTGGCAATGGCCCGCTCCCAGAACCCCGATTCCGCAGGCTCGCAGTTCTACTTCTGCCTTGGTCCCCAGCACGGGCTCGACTCCGGCTACACGGTGTTCGGCACGACCATCGAGGGCATGGAGGTCATCGCCGAGCTGCGCGCGGGAGACGTCATCAACTCGGTGCGAATCGAGCACGAGGCAAACTAGCACAGAACACAACCTCGAGAAAACGCACACGACACGAAACGAGGTGCAACAATGAATCAGCAGGCATTTGACGCAGGTCGGGACGCATATCGTCAGGGCGACCTGGTATCGGCAGTCAGGTGGCTCGAGCAGGCAAAGATGCCCGGTGAGGTCTCCGGCCGTATCGACCACCTTTTGGGCAACTGCCTCATGAAGCTCGGCAACTTCGATCAGGCGGCCATTGCCTATGGCGATGCGCTGGGTGATGCGAGCTACGGTCATGCTGGCGCTCTGGCCACAAACCGTGGACGCGCCCTCCTCGCAGCGGGCAAGCCGCAGGAGGCCGTCGCGTCGCTCGTCATGGCCACAAAGGATAGCGAGTATGCAACTCCCTACAAGGCCTACGTTGCCCTGGGCAACGCATATTCGCAGATTGGTGACTATCGCGAGGCTGGCGTCGCATATCGAAACGCGGCAATCGACGAGAACAACCCCGATCCGTCGGGTGCCCTTCGTAGCCTCGGCGGCTGCTTCATGAAGATGAACCGTGCGGTCGACGCAGTCGAGGCTTATCGCACCGCCCTTGACTTCTCGACTCCTCTCGAGAGCCAGAACGCCATCTACGAGGACCTCGGCATGGCCTACGCTGCCGCAAACCGCTGGAGCGAAGCCGTCGACTCCTTCGGTCATGCGACCGAGGACGGAACGCACACCCTCTCGGCCGAGGGCTCTGCCGCCCTTGCCGCCGCCAAGGCTGCCATGAACAGCACCTCTGGCTCCACGGGCTCGACCGACGCGTTCCTTGCCGCTGCCGGCTACGGCACCGGCGCCGATCCGCTCGACCCTCTCGGCAAGTCCGGGGAGTTCATTCCTTCCGCCGAGGACACGGGCTTCTTCGACATCAGCGAGCAGGAGATGGCCCAGATCGACATGGACAACCGCTCGATCAAGCGCAAGCATGGCCACTCTGGCCTGCGCGGCTTCCTCATCTTCCTGCTGTTTGTGCTGCTGATTGCCGGCGCAGCCGTGTACGCGTATTACAGCGGATACGGCTGGCCTCTGCAGGAGCAGGTGGTCGAGGACCTGTTTACCACCAATGCTGCCGGCTCTAGCATCACGGAGTACCTGGCGAGCTCGCTCTCTGAGCAGGAGGCCATGGACATCGACGCCGTCCTGCCTGACGGCGCTACGGGCGTCACCGTTTCCGGCGTCGACCGCTCCATGACGGAGTCTTCCGTTCTCGTGACGGCAACCCTGTCTGCAGGCGGCGAGCAGAGCTATCGCGTCTCCCTTGTCCGTGACGGTCTCGGCTGGAAGGTCGATGGCGTGACGGTCGAGTATCCGGCACTCGATGGCGCCGAGGCCACCATCGACACCGGTGAGCCCGCTGAGGCCGAGACGACCGAAGCCGGCTCCGAGGCCGCAGGCACCGAGTCTCAAGACGCCGAGTCCGCCGACGCAGAGTCCGCAGACGATGGCACCGACACGACCTCTGGCTCCCTGTAAGCTGGACAGAACACATCCGCCCGACTACTCAGTAACCGCAATCGTGGCTCGTGAGGCCGCATTAAACGCAGGAGATTCAAACCCATGTCGCTCTTTGACGCATTCTTCGGAGAATACGATGGCGACCTCGCCATCGACCTTGGCACGGCAAACACGCTGGTGGCGCGCCGTGGACAGGGCATTGTGCTCAATGAGCCCTCGGTTGTGGCCATCGATCGCAACGAGGACAGAGTCCTTGCGGTCGGCGCTGACGCCAAGCGCATGATTGGCCGTACCCCTGGCTCCATCATCGCCGAGCGCCCGCTAAAGGATGGCGTAATCGCTGACTTCGACGTGACCGAGGTCATGCTGCGTTACTTCATCGAGAAGGCGCGCGGTGGCAACCGCTATCCCTGGTCGCCTCGTCCGCGCGTTGTCGTGTGCGTACCTTCTGGAGTAACCTCCGTGGAGAAGCGCGCGGTCTTCGAGGCTACCATTCAGGCCGGCGCACGCCAGGCCTACCTCATCGAGGAGCCGATGGCCGCTGCCATCGGTGCCGACCTGCCCATCGAGGACCCGACCGGATCGATGGTCGTCGACATCGGCGGCGGCACCACCGAGGTTGCCGTCATCTCAATGGGCGGCATCGTCGTCTCACAGTCCATTCGCACGGCTGGTGACGAGTTCGACCAGACCATCCTTCAGCACGTCCGCGATGCCTACAACCTCTCCATCGGAGAGCGCACTGCCGAGGACATCAAGATCAAGGTCGGATCGGCGGCACCTCTTGCGGAGGAGCTTGACGTAGAGGTCAACGGACGCGACGTGATGAGCGGCCTTCCCAAGACGGTGCGCATCGAGAGCGAGGAGATTCGTCGCGCGCTCGACAAGCCACTCGACGAGGTCACCAAGGCTGTCAAAGACGCCCTCGACGTGACCCCGCCCGACCTGGCGAGCGACCTCATGTACTATGGCGTGCTGCTCACCGGTGGCGGTGGTCTGCTGCGCGGCCTCGATCAGCGTCTCCGCGACGAGACCGGCGTACCGGTCAACGTGAGCCCGACGGCTCTCGAGAACGTCGTGAACGGCTGCGCAAAGGTCCTCGAGGCAAACGCGCTCTCCGGCGGCTTCGTTCAGAGCTCCGCTCAGTAGCAGGGGAACGCAATGCCCCAAAAGGGAGGAGCCACGCCTCCGTCCACGCGCTTTCGCCGGACGGACGCCGATGGAGGACTTCGCATATGCATCGTGTTTGTCGTCCTGTCGCTCGTCATGTTTACGGCGAGCGTAAGAGAGGGTGACGGTCCGGGCGTCTTCACGACGGCGCGTGGCGCATGGATGACCATAACCATGCCCATACGTTGGGTCGGCGGAGCGGTGACGGCACCGTTCCAAGGGCTTGGCAACATCTTTGCCAACCTCACCGCCGATCAGGAGCGCCTGTCCGAGCTCAAGGCCGAAAACGAGCGCCTGGTGGCTAGGAATGCCGAGCTTGAGGAGTCGGAACAGACTGCCCGGCGCCTCGAGAGCCTCCTTGGCCTGCAGAGTCTCTACAACCTGCAATCAACGGGCGCACGCATCATCTCTGGCTCCACTGACTCGTGGAGCTCCACGGTCACCATCGACAAGGGAACGTCCGCTGGCCTTGCGGTGGGAATGCCCGTGACCGACTCCAATGGGGCCATCGGCCAGATCATCCGTTGCGGCGCCGCGTCGTCTACCGTGCGCCTCATCACCGACGAGAACTCTGCAGTCTCCGCCATGGTGCAGTCGAGCAGGGCCCAAGGTGTGCTTCGTGGATCCGTTGACGGCACCTTGCGCCTGTCGCTTGTGCGCACCGACCAGAACGTCGAGGTCGGCGACACGATCGTGACGAGCGGTCTTGGCGGCGTGTTTCCCAAGGGTCTCCCGCTCGGTACGGTCATCTCGGTGGAGCGCACCTCGGGGGCGCTGTACTACGACATCGAGGTCGAGCCCCTCTCGTCGACGGAGAGCTTCGAGGAGGTGCTCGTCATCACATCGCTGACTGAGGACCAGAAGCCCACGGCCGAAGAGGTCGCCCAGGCAGACCAGCAGGACAGCGCCGCGGGCAGTGGGGCCAAGGATGAGAGCGCCTCCGAGTCTGGCGAAGGCGACGACGAGCAGCCGGACGGCACGTCCTCCGATGACGGCTCTGATGCAGACGACGAGGCCGCGGCCGACGACCAAGGCCAGGGCTAGGAGGTGGTCAAGTGCAGATAAAGGACTCCAATCGCAATCGTCGCGACTTTCTCGTGCTTGCCGCAATTTGCCTCGTGCTGCAGGTGGCTGTGGCTCCAAACATCGCTCTCGGCAACGGTCGGGCCAACTTTGGGCTCGTGTTTGCCGGCGTGGCATCGCTTCTCGTGGGTGGCCAGCTGGGCGTGTTCTGCGGGTTTCTGGCCGGGCTGGTCTTCGACCTGTCCACCACCGGTCCCATCGGCCTCATGGCGTTCCTTCTCACTGTCGGCTCGTACATTGTGGGCATAGAGGCAAGAAACAGGATCGCCGATGACTTCGCTGGGTCGATGCGCTTGTTTGCCTGGATGGCGCTCATCGTATCTCTCGCGTATCACGTGGCAATGTTTCTGGTGGGGGAGGCAACAAGCATCGTGGATGTTGTACTTCTGCGCACGCTGCCTACAAGCGCCCTCACGCTTCTTGGGTTTGCGCCCTTCGCCTACGTCATCTCGCACGCCACGGGTAGCGCCCTGTCTCTCGGCGGAAAGCCGTCCAAGTCGGCGCGAAGCCATGGGTCGCGTTACGACCTCGGCAATCTTTAGGTCGGTGCTGGCGTGAGCCCAATCATCGTCATAGCAACGCTTCTTGCCATCGTCTTGGTGGCGCTTGTAATCCTCGTGCTCATCAACAGGGGCGAGGCCCGCTTCACCTTTGACATCGGCGGGCAGGCGCCAAGGGCGTCAGGTGGCGCTGACAATTCGAGTGAGAAGGGCTTCAAGACCCGCCTGACGGGTCTCAGCATCTTCTCTGGAGGCATTCTGGCGGTTCTGTTCGCCAAGCTTTGGTCCATGCAGCTCGTCTCGGTCGACGAGTACACCGAGCAGGCCGAGCTAAACCGCACGCGCACCATCTCGACCGTGGCTCCACGCGGGCGCATCCTCGACCGCAACGGTGTCGAGCTGGTCACCAACCGCCCGAGCCTTGTCGTCATGGCAAGCTCCGAGGTGGTGGACGATGAGGTGACGGTTCAGCACCTGGCAAACGTGCTCGGCATGCCGGCGGTTGCGGTCAGACGCAAGATACAGGACCAGACCGAAGGTGCGCAGAGCCTGCGCACCGTGGCAGTGGACGTATCCCGTCGCGTCGTCTCCTACATCGACGAGCACCAGTACCTCTTCGACGGCATTCACGTGGAAGAGCGTGCCCAGCGACACTATCCCATGGGCTCGACCTGTGCCCATGTGCTGGGATACACCGGAAGCCCCACGGTAGAGCAGCTCAAGGCGGCGGAGGAGGACACCTCAAACTGGAGCATCGCCTACGAGTCTGGTGACACGATCGGCCAGGCGGGCATCGAGTACCAATACGAGAGCGTCCTGCAGGGAGTTCGCGGCGAGCAGAAGGTGTACGTCGATGCCGACGGAAACGTTCTTGACTATGCGACGTCAATAGAGGCGCAGCCAGGTTCCGACATCGTCTTGACCATTGACAGCAAGGTGCAAAAGGCGGCTGAGGAGTCGCTGGCGTCGATCATCAAGAAGATCCGAGACAAGGGCAACTCGAGCTGCGACAGCGGCAGCGCCGTGTGCATCGACGTGACCAACGGCGAGGTCATCGCGATGGCAAGCTACCCGACCTTCTCGCCCAACGACTTCGTCGGCGGCATTTCCAACGACGACTGGGAGATGCTCTCATCTGAGGAGGCGGGAAACCCGCTTATGAATCGCGCCATAGCGGGTCAGTACCCCTCGGCCTCCACTATCAAGCCCATCTCGACCTTTGCCGCCCTCAATTACGGCATCGCAAACACCAAGTCGGGATACGATTGCACAGGTTACTGGACGGGTTTTGGATCGCAATATGGCCAGTACTGCTGGAACCATGACGGACACGGCTACGTCAACCTGCGCGAGGGCATCGTCTACTCGTGTGACACGGTGTTCTATGAGATCGGCAAGGGCTTCTTCCTCTCGGATAACAAGGAGGGTCTGCAGGAGACCTATAGGCGTTGGGGTCTAGGAGAGTCATGCGGCATCGACCTCCCTGCGGAGTCTATCGGACGCGTTCCCGATGCCGAGTGGAAGTGGAGCTACTTCACACAGGCAGACGAATACGCCCGTACCTGGCAGGGTGGCGATACCACCAATCTCGTCATCGGCCAAGGAGATTTGTTGGTCACCCCACTTCAGATGGCGAGCGTATATGCCGGCATCGCGACCAAGGGAACGGTCCATAGGCCGCATCTTCTGCGTAGTGTGTCGTCGCATGCCGGATCAGGCTCGGTTATGGACTTCAAGAGCGAGGTCATCCGCAAGGTCGAGGAGCCAGACGACTCGTTCGAATTCGTTCAGGATGCCTTGAAGGGCGTCATCTACGAGGAGTCCGAGGCACAGGCATCGCACTTCACCAACATGAAGGAGCTTGTTGCCGGAAAGACCGGAACGGCAGAACGTACGAACGAGGAGCCTACCGGTTGGTTTGTGGCCTATGTGCCTGCCGATAACCCAAAGTATGTGATCGCCTCGTGCGTCGAGCGCGGTGGCTACGGCAACGAATGCGCGATTTATGTCGTACGCGACATCATGGGTGCAATCTACGATGAGCCAGACACGTCCGATGCGGTTGACACGTCCGGCGTCAGATAGGGAAGGTGGTGAAGCATGTTCTCACGTGGTTCGGGTATGGAAGGCATAGGCGAGAAGGCGCATACCACGTTCTCGCGCGGCGCGGGAAGTGCCAAAGGTGCCCGCATGTCAAGCGTTGGCATCACACAGGTCGTTTTTCTCCCGCAGATCGTTCCTACCTTGATGCTGATTGCCTTCGGCACGCTCATCATATGGTCTGCCTCCCTTACCATTCCAGAGGCGTCGTTTGTGCGTCATGTCGTCGGTATCGTGCTGGGTCTCATGATTGCCGTATTCATCTGGCGCTATGACTATCGAACGCTCGCCAATCTCTCCACGGCGCTTCTCGTGTTTGATGCGCTCCTGATGCTTATGCCACGCATACCAGGACTCGGCTACTTTGCCATGGGCATGACCGGTTGGGTGCGCATACCAATCATTGGCTTCAGGTTCCAGCCATCGGAGCCCGCAAAGCTCGTCACGATCCTGCTGATGGCATCGCTTGGCGCCCAATACAACGGCCGTATCGAGAGCCTGCGAGACTACCTCAAGCTCTGCGGCATCCTCACCATACCGTTCCTGCTCATCCTGACCCAGCCAGACCTTGGAACGGGCCTCATCGTCCTTGTGGCCGGGGCATCGATCATCATCTGCGCCGGCGCGCCCCGAAGCTGGGTGCTTGTGACCATAGGCATCGTGGTCTTGGGCGCTACGCTCGTGGTGGTGACCTCCATGACGCCTGGGCTGCCCCACGTGCTCAAACAGTATCAGCTCAACCGCCTGATCGTCTTCGTGGACCCATCGGTCGATCCGACGGGCGACGGGTACAACCTCACACAGGCCAAGATCGCCGTAGGCTCTGGAGGCCTTCTGGGCAAGGGCATCGGCAATGCGACGCAGTCAGGATCAGGCTTCTTGCCGGAGGCCCATACGGACTTCGTCTTTGCGCTGATGGCGGAGGAGTTCGGCTTTCTCGGATCGACCGTGCTCCTTGGACTGTTTGGTTGGATGCTCTTCAGCACCATCTCGCTTGCGCAGCGTGTGGACTCGCCCTTTGCGAAGCTCATATTGGTTGGCATAGTCACCATGTGGTCGTTCCAGCTCATGCAGAACGTCGGCATGTGCATTGGTCTCATGCCCATCACGGGCATCCCCTTGCCCTTTGTAAGCTTTGGCTCATCCTCCATGGTTGCCCAGCTCATGTCCGTTGGAATGGTGCAGTCCATCTGGCGCCATCGCCCAAAGGCGGCCTAGGGCACGTAGGGCACGCAGTGTGGCGCTTGTTGAGCCAGATGCCGTAGAATGGTTCGTGCAACAAGGGAGGTGTGAGCCAGATGGCAGGATCATCGTTGATAACCCAGACGACCGACATGGTTCTCTCGGGTCGCGAGATGGAGGAGCGCCGCTGCGACTATGTCTGCGTCGTCGCGCTCGTAGACGTCACGGCTCCGCATTCTCTCGCCATACCGGTGCGTGACGCGCTCGACCCGCGCCTCCCAAGCTCTGAGGTGCGCGTTGTCGCGGCCGGTTCCAATACCGATCTGCTGGCCCCCACCATACCCGACGTGTGTGTGGCCGTGCTTGGACGCAATGCACAGGCCATCTCTGCGGGTGTCTGCGAGCTGGCGGCCGCTGGTGTCCCGGTGGCATTGGTGTGCGAGTCGGCCCTCGATGCCCCCAGGCTACCCCTGGGCGAGACGGCTGCGCACAGGGTGAGCATCATCTCCGCCACCAATGCGGAGGTCCTCACGGAGCGCCTGGCAGAGTGGATCGTCTCTGCAACTGACAAGAGCATCGCCATGGCGGCCAACTTCCCCTTCTGCCGTCGTGCCAAGGTGCGCTCTCTCATAAACGAGTACGCAATGGACACTGCGGTGCGCACGGCAAAGCTTGGACCGGGGGCAAAGGCGCCTTCGATGGCCGCATCTCAGGCGCGTCTCGCCCTTGCCATTGCCGCGGTCAATGGCCAGCCCCTGGCGTTCGGACGCATCCCCGAGGTGCTTTCTGCCGTTGGCGCAGGCTTTGGCTCGCGCATGCTCTCCAACAAGACGCTCGGCAAGGTGCCTATCGTTGGGTTCATGCTGCAAGCAGGTCTTGGATACCTCGGAACTCAGGCAACGGGCCTGTCGCTCCAACGTCGCTTTGACAAGAAGGAGCGCCTTGCGGAAGGTGGTCAACCAGATCACAAGGAGCATGGCATAGCCCATCGCCTGGCGTCAGCCGTCACGTCGCATGCCGGCAAGAGCGTATCCAAGCACAAGGCTCGCCTGCTTCCCAGTGGAGACATCGTCTACGAGCGAGGGGACGCACAATGAGATTGGAGCGGCAAGACCGCTTTCACGAGCTGGAGCCGCTTCTGGGCAAGGTGCTTCATCCCGCCCGCTACCTCGACCACGAGTGGGGAGCCATCGAGCAGCAGGATGGGCCGTTTCATGTATGCATGATCTACGCTGACACCTATGAGGTGGGTCAGCCAAACCTCGGCATCGCAATCCTCTACAACGCGCTCAATGCGGCCGAGGGCATCTCCTGCGAGCGAGCCTACTTGCCCTGGACCGACATGAGCGCGCTCATGCGCGAGCGAGGCGTGCCACTGCTCTCGCTCGAGAGCTCCTCGCCGGTTGCGTCATTTGACATCGTGGGCTTTACGCTGGCACACGAGATGGTTGCCACCAACATCGTTGAGACACTCGATCTCGCTGGCATTGCCGTGCGGGCATCCGACCGCGACGAGGACGACCCGATCATCATCGCTGGCGGCCCCTCCGCATGGAACTGCGAGCCGCTCGTTCCCATGTTCGATGCCGTTCTCCTCGGTGATGGCGAGGAGGAGATTGTCGACGTCGCACGATGCGTACGCGATGCGCGGGCCGAGGGAGCCAGCCGTGAGGAGATCCTCATGCGGCTCTCGCAGATCGAGAGCATCTACGTGCCGTCGCTCTACGACGTGGTCGTGAACGAAGGTTCGACGCGCTGGGGCTATGCCGTGCCCAAGGAGGGCACTGGTGCCCCTGATATTGTCTATAAGCGCTGCATCCCGAGTCTCGCGGACACGGAACCCGTTGCGCAGCGCATGGTTCCCTATATGGGCATCGTGCAGGACCGCTTTGCCATCGAGGTCCTGCGCGGCTGCGCTCGCGGATGTCGCTTCTGCCAGGCAGGCATGACCTATCGCCCCGTCCGCGAGCGGCCTGCCGAGCAGGTCATCGAGGCGGTGGAAGAGGGCCTAGCCATGACCGGGTATGACGAGTGCTCGCTGTCCTCGCTTTCCACTACCGACCATTCCCAGTGCGCGCAGATCCTGACCGCGCTCAACGAGAAGGCTCGCAAGAGCGGTGTGCGCGTCTCCATCCCCTCGCAGCGGCTCGACTCCTTTGGCGTCGACATGGCCTCCGCGGTCTCTGGCGCAAGAAGGGGAGGGCTTACCTTCGCGCCAGAGGCTGGCACGCAGCGGCTCAGAGACGTCATAAACAAGAACGTGACCGAGGAGGACCTCGAGCGTGCGGCGCGAAACGCCTTCGAGCATGGTTGGCGTCGCATGAAGCTCTACTACATGATGGGACTTCCCACGGAGACCGACGAGGACATCATGGCCATCACCGACACGGCCCGACGCGTGCTCGAGATCGGTCGCGAAGTCTGTGGCCGCGTGCGCAAGGGCAAGAATGGTGTCAGCGTGACCATCTCGGTGGCCGTGTTCGTGCCCAAGTGCTACACGCCCTTCCAATGGGTGGGTCAACTTCAGCGCGACGAGGTGCGCCGCCGACAGCAGCTTCTCCTGACGTCCAACAAGGATCGCGACATCCACATCTCCTATCACGACTCTGACGTGTCTGTGATAGAGGGGGCGCTCTCCAAGATGGGTCGCGCGGGGTTCGACGTGGTGCTCGGTGCGTGGCGTAACGGCTGCCGATTCGACGCGTGGTCGAGCGAGTTCAGCTATGAGGGTTGGATTGAGGCAGGCAAGGCCCTGGGGTACGACCTCGAGGAGATTGCGACGGAGTCGTTCGACCTGGATGCGAGGCTTCCCTGGGACCACACGTCGCCTGGTGTGTCCAAGGGGTACCTCAAGCGTGAGTGGCGTCGAGCCATAGCGGGCGTTACGACGCCGGACTGCACCATGACCAGCTGCACTGGTTGCGGCGTGTGTCCCACGCTGGGTGTGGATAACCAGATTGCAGGTGATCGACATGTCGGGTAAGCCACCAATCGGGCGTCCCGACCTCAATCGGTTGAGGGTGATGTTCCGCAAGGACGGACGCCTCGCATACCTTGGTCATCTAGAGGTCATCAACACCATCGAGCGGTCAGTGCGCAGGGCAAAGCTGCCCTTCTCGGTCGGTAACGGCTTTGCGCAGCGCATGCGCATACAGTTCTCGCAGGCTCTGCCCGTGGGGGCCGCCTCGCGCGCGGAGTACGTCGACGTCTATCTGACGGATCGCATCGATGCGAAGGAAGCATTCGAGCGCTTTGCGGAGTCCAGCCCCTCGGCACTGGCGCCTGTCGATGCCGCCTACGTGCAGTCGCGCATGCCAGCGCTGGAAGCATGGCTCACGAGGTCGCTCTGGCAGGTGCGCCTGCTTGGCACTGGCGATGACTTCTCCGCATCGCATCTTGATGAGTCCCTAGAGGCCCTGAGAGGGGTCGGGCACATCGACTTCATGCGCGGTGACAAACCGCGTACGATCGGCCTGGATACGACACTCGTGTCGTGGGATGTCGCTGATGGCGCCACAGAGGGCGGCTTCTCGGCCATTGACATGCGCCTTGAGACACGCTCCTCGAACCTCGGCGCCTTGCGCCCTGCCGTTCTGATGGAGGCCGCCTTCAAGCGCGGCGAGCTCGGAGGCTCCGTGCTTGACTCGCTCAGGGTCGAGCGCATGGGGCAATGGCATGAGGGCGAGGACGGCTCGCTGATAGACCCGATGGCAGCTGAGCTGCGCATATAGGCTCTTGGGCAAAGCAGCTCTTACGTTTCTGATTGTCTTGTGGAGCTAGGGGATGACCCTCCTATATCTTGTGGTTGACGGTATCCTCTCCTAGGCAGTTTTTTGCTCCGGACTGTTGCACTAACATCAGCAATGAAGGGTTTGGACATGTACGCAATCGTTTCTACTGGTGGCAAGCAGTATAAGGTTGCCAAGGGCGACGTCATCGACGTCGAGAAGCTCGACGCGCAGCCTGGCGACAAGGTCGAGCTGGACGTTCTCATGCTGAACGACGGCGAGAACACGGTCGTTGACGCTGCCACTCTCGCGGAGAAGAAGGTCACCGCCGAGGTCGTCGAGCAGTTCAAGGGCGAGAAGAAGCTTGTCTTCAAGTTCAAGAAGCGCAAGCGCTATCATCGCACCAAGGGCCATCGCCAGAACCTGACCAAGCTTCAGGTCGTCGAGATCCCTGCGTAGCTCGCATTTCAAGAACCAGCACCAAGAGATAGGTAGGTACCAAGATGGCTCATAAGAAAGGCCTTGGCTCTTCGCGCAATGGTCGCGACTCCAACTCCCAGCGCCTCGGCGTAAAGATCTACGGCGGCCAGGCTATCAAGACCGGGCAGATCATCGTCCGTCAGCGCGGCACCCATATCACCCCGGGTGAGAACGTTGGTCGTGGCAAGGACGACACCCTCTTCGCACTCGCCGACGGCGTCGTCGAGTTCAAGAAGGGCAAGAAGCACTACGTCCACGTTCGTCCGCAGGCGTAGTTCGCATAACACGTCACAGTGCGAGGCCCCCGGCAAGTCTGGGGGCCTTTTTGTCGTACTATGTGACAGAATCAGCAAGCAAGAAGGGAAGTGTGCGGCGTGCCAACAGCCACCTTTACAGACCTTTGCAGAATCAACGTGCGCGGCGGCGATGGCGGTGCCGGCTGCATGTCATTCAGGCGTGAGGCCTTTGTTCCCAAGGGAGGTCCCGACGGTGGTGACGGCGGAAGGGGCGGCTCGGTCATCCTCGAGGCGGATCCCCAGCTCTCCTCCCTCATCGACTACCGCTACAAGCATCATTTCAGGGCAGAGCGTGGCACGCACGGCAAGGGCGCCCGTAGGCACGGACGTGCTGGCGAGGACCTCGTGCTTCGTGTGCCGCTGGGCACCGTGGTGCGCGAGCTCGACCTCAACACGTTGGAGCCGGCATACGACATTTGCGACCTCACCCACCCGGGCGACCGCGTGGTGGTGGCTCCCGGTGGCATGGGCGGTCGTGGCAACATTCACTTTGTGACCTCCGTGCGGCGCGCGCCGGCCTTTGCCGAGAAGGGCGAGCCTGCCATCGAGCATTGGATCGAGCTCGAGATGAAGCTCATGGCCGATGCGGCCCTCGTGGGCATGCCCTCGGTGGGAAAGAGCTCCATCATCGCACGCATATCTGCGGCGCGGCCCAAGATCGCCGATTATCCCTTCACCACGCTCGTCCCAAACCTTGGCGTCGCACGCTCGAAGAGTGGCGCATCGTTTGTCGTTGCCGACGTTCCGGGCCTCATCGAGGGCGCTAGCGAGGGCAAGGGGCTCGGCCACGAGTTTTTGCGGCATATCGAGCGCACGGCGCTAATCCTGCATGTCGTGGACCTCGACGGCGGCTTTGAGAGCCGCGATCCCATCGAGGACTACAAGACCATCAATGCCGAGCTCGCGGCCTATGCGAGCGAGCTGGCGGATCGCCCGCAGATCGTAGTGGGCAACAAGTGCGACCTGCCTGGTGCCGACGTCTCATCCATGTTCCTGCGCGAGGCCGCGGAGGCCGATGGGCGGCCCTACTTTGAGGTCTCCGCCGTTACGGGTGCCGGTATAGAGGAGCTGGTGACGGCATGCGCGGCTCAGGTGGCCGAGCTCAGGAAGCAGATCGAGGTCGATGCCCCGACGGTCGACTTCAACGCGGCTGTCGAGCGGGCGCGCCTGCGTCGCGACCAGAAGATCAATGTCACGCGTGAGGAGCGCCACGTGTGGCGCGTCAGTGGCGGAGCCATCGAGCGCATGGTGGTGCAGACCGACTGGGACAACGACGAGGCGGTCTCGTACCTTCAACGCCGCTTCGACCGCATCGGCCTCGACGACCTACTCGCCAAGAGCGGTTGCGTGCAGGGTGACGAGGTGCGCATCCTCGGCTTTGAGTTCTCCTATGACGGGGACAAGAAGCAGGAAGCGGTCTCGCCCGAAGAAGACGACCTGACCGACGATGACGCGCTTCTCGACGAAGACGCATTTGGCATGGGGGAGGACGACTGATGGCAGACCTGTCAGGCGTGAGCGACATCGTCGTGGTCAAGATCGGCTCGTCGACGCTGGTTGACAGCGCAGGCGCCGTGGACCACGACTTCATCGCGGATCTATGCGCACAGGTCGTGGAGCTCCGCGAGATGGGCAAGCGCGTGGTCGTCGTATCCTCCGGCGCCGCTGCGGCAGGCATGGAGCGCCTGGGCTTCACGAGTCGGCCGAGCGACATGCCAAGCCTGCAGGCCTGCGCCGCCTGTGGCCAGGCGGCTCTCACCGAGGTATATGCGGGCGTTCTCGCAAAGCAAGGCATCGCTTGTGGACAAGTTCTGCTCACGCGACGAGATGTCGTCGACCGTGAGGGCTATCTCAACGCGCGCAACACTCTGGAACGGCTTCTCGAGCTGGGTGTCGTGCCTGTGGTCAACGAGAACGACACCGTCTCCGTAGCCGAGTTCGCCTTTGGCGACAATGACATGCTGGGCGCCATCGTGGCGACGCTCATCGGCGCCGACCTTTACATCATCATGTCCGACATCGACGGCTTCTATACCGCTAACCCGCAGGTCGATCCCAACGCAAAGCTCCTCGACCGTGTGGAGTCCATCACGCAGGAGACCATGGCCATGGCAGGGGGAGCAGGCTCCTCCGTTGGCACGGGCGGCATGGCAACCAAGCTCAGGGCCGCGCGGGCCCTCCTCGCGGCGGGGATTCCTACCGTCATCTGCCAGGGTCGCAAGCCTGGCGTGCTGGGGCAGGTCGTACGCGGCGAGAAGGTCGGTACGCGCTTCGAGGCGCCGCTCGGCTCGGCACACGAGAGTCCGCGCAAGCTGTGGATAGGCCTGGCAGAGGTGCCGCGTGGCACGCTCACACTCGACGAAGGCGCCTGCGCCGCCGTCATCAAGCGTGGCGCGTCAGTGCTGCCCGTTGGCGTCATCGCCACGGAGGGCACGTACGCGGCAGGAGACGTGGTCAACGTGGTGACGCCGGAGGGTACACTGATCGGTCGAGGCACGGTGCGCTACTCGTCCGACGAGATGGTGCGGGTGCGCGGCCTCAAGCTCGACGTCATTGCGCGCTTCATGCCAGAGAAGGATGGCCAACCAGCCATTCATCGCGACGAGCTGCTGGTGTTCTAGAAGCCGCCCAAAAGGGGAGTGCCGGATGGATTTGCATGCACAGGACGAGATGAAACGCCCTGATGGGACTGCGTCGTGGGGCGATCTGCCACAGCTTGGCCAAAACCCGAGGCGCACGTACAAGCTTGGCATCATGGGCGGCACCTTCGACCCGATCCATAACGGGCATCTTGTGGCGGCAGAAGCGGCCTTCGACCGTCTAGACCTTGATGTGGTGGTCTTCATGCCAGCCGGCAGCCCTGCCTTCAAGCAGGACAAGCGAGTGACCTCGAGCGAGGACCGCTATGCCATGACGCTGCTCGCCACGTCAGACAACCCGCATTTCGTGGCAAGTCGCTTTGAGGTGGACCGAGAGGGCATCACCTATACCGCAGACACGCTCAGGCGCCTAAGGACTATCTATCCTGACAACGTGGAGTTCTACTTCATCACCGGTGCTGACGCCATCGCAGAGGTGGTCTCGTGGCGTGATGCGGGCACCATCGCCGAGCTCGCCCATCTGGTGGGAGCCACGAGGCCTGGCTATGACCTCAACTGCGCGCAGCGTGCCTTCGACGACGCCCCCTATGAGTTTGACGTGACGTACCTCAGCATTCCAGCGCTTTCCATCTCGTCGAGCTATCTGCGTGAGCGTGTTGTCGCAGGTCAGAGCCTGCGCTACCTCACGCCCGATTCCGTGACGGGCTACATCCACAAGCGCCATCTCTTCGGAGCGCGCGCAACCCGTTATGGCCAGATGAGGGGAGACGAGGATGCCCTTTGACAAGAACGGCCAATGGGCTGCCCCAAAGGCCAAGATGAACTACGACAAGGCCGAGAGGGAGCTCATTGATAGCCTGGAGGCCGACCTTCGCACCCACATGAAGGAGGCGAAGCCTCGTCGCTATCGCCACTCGCTCTCGGTTGCGCAAACGGCGGAGCGGATGGCGGCCGCATATGGCGCCGAAGCGTTTCTTGCGCGCGTGGCAGGCATACTGCACGACTGGGACAAGGTCCTTTCGGCCGACGAGCAGACGGCGCTTGCGCTTGAGCTCGGAGTCGACTTGGGCGTGGAGCCGAGTCTCGTGCAGCCGCTCTACCATGGGATGACGGCGGCTCGCCATCTGCCTGCGCGCTACCCCGATCTGCCGGACAGCGTATGGCAGGCCATCGACCGGCACACGATTGGCCACGCTCACATGACCGCCCTTGACATGGTCGTGTTTGTTGCGGACGGCATCGAGCCGCTGAGGGCCGACGTTCCCGCCATCCACGAGGTGCGCGCACTCGTTGACGAGCACGCGCCGTTGGAGGACGTCTACTGGACCTCCTTCTATCATGGGGTCTCTTACGTGATCGATACCGAGCGGTACCTGTATCCCGGGACCTTGGACATATACAATGAACTTGCCCTGCGCCGTAGGGCAAACAAGGATTAGGAGAACTAAATGGCAGCTACGCCCCTCGAACTCGCAAAGATTGCGGCAACCGCCGCTGACGACAAGAAGGCTACCGACATCCTCGTGCTCGACCTCACGGGCAAGTCGGACGTCTGTGACTACTTCGTCATCTGCACGGTGGCGAACAACCCGATGATGGACGCCGTCGTCGAGGAGATCGAGGAGAAGGTGCGCATCAACTGTCAGGAGAAGCCCCTTTCCATAGAGGGCCGTGCAGGTGCCACCTGGCTGCTCGTCGACTACGGAGCTGTTGTCATCCATGTGTTCCGTGAGGAGTCACGCGACTTCTATCGCCTCGAGCGCCTTTGGGGAGACGCCCCGCACGTGAAGCTCGACCTTGAGGGCGCAACCCCTGAGGACGAGTGGCTGACCGAGGGCGAGGGCTTTGAGGACATGCCCGAGGAGTAGGCCGCGCAAGCAAATGCACGTCGTCGATGCGGGGGCATAAGTCCCCGCATCGTCTTTAGAAGTCGCACTTGTCCATGGGGGCCGTGTCCGACTCGGTGTGCTTGAAGCGCAGGTCTCGCCCATAGCTCAGGACGTCGTTGCCAAAGCGTGCACGGATGCTGTCGGTGGCTACGGACAGCGCCCTGAGGTCACGTTGCGATGGCGCATCGCCCTTGTGCCCTGTCGAGTCGTCCTCATCGAAGAGGCCGAGCTGACGGGGCTTTGCGCCATCGAAGCCACTGACGGCGACGCCCACGAGCCTGACGCCCGTCCCCTCGCGCCAGAGCCCGTCCAAGAGCTCGACGGCTACCGCCCCAAAGACATGCTCGTCGTCAGTCGGCCGGCTGAGCTGGCGCTGGGCCGTATGGGTATGCCTGATGTCGAACTTGAGCTTGAGAGTAACCTGCGTGCCTGCAAGGCCCTTGCGCCTGAGACGCGTACCCGTGAGCGCACTCACGTGACCGATTGCAGCAACCAGCTCCTGACGGGTCTTGAGGTCGTGCGCGAAGGTGCGCTCGTTAGAGACGGACTTTACCTCCTCAGGCTCCTCGGCATCGCGCACGCGCGATTGCTCGAGTCCTGCGGCCCGTGCGACCATGCGAGGTCCAGAGACGCCGAAGACGGCGCGCATCTTGTCTGGGTCCTGCGAGGCAAGTTGCCCGAGGGTGTGTATGCCCATCTCGGAGAGGCGCTTCTCGCTGGCGCTGCCGATGCCGCTCATGGCGCGGACTGGTAGGGGAGCCAAAAACGACGCCTCAGTCCCAGGAAGCACGACGGTGAGACCACGTGGCTTCTGGCGCTCCGATGCGATCTTGGCCACCGTCTTGTTGGCCCCTATGCCGATTGAGCAGGTAATGCCCAGCTCGGATACCGCCTCTTGGATGCGCTGGCAGATAGCAATCGGGTTTTCGTGCGAAAAGCGCCCTGGGGTTACGTCGAAGAAGGCCTCGTCTATGGACACCTGCTCGACGAGCGGCGTCTGCGCCTGCAAAATGGCCATAACCTTGTCGGAAAGCTCGCGATAGCGCGCGTAGTGACCGTGCGTCCAGATGGCTTGCGGACAGATGCGCTTTGCCTGCCAGGATGGCATGGCCGAGTGGATGCCAAAGACGCGCGCCTCGTATGAAGCCGTCGACACCACGCCTCGTCGCTCGGCCGAGCCTCCGACGATGACCGGCTTGCCTCGCCACTCTGGGTGATCAAGCTGCTCGACCGAGGCAAAGAAGGCATCAAGGTCCATGAGCCCCACGGCCCTGCCGTTCCAAGGTATGTCGATGGTCTGCTCCATGTGCCTAGTATAGGCGAACATGCGTACGTAGTCGACGGAGCCGCAAGCCGTCTACAGGGTGACCGTGAAGGTCGTGCCGCCCTCCTCGGTACTCTCGACCGCGATGCTTCCACCATGCGCCTCCGCGATTCCCTTTGCGATGGCGAGGCCAAGGCCAAATCCACCTTCGCCAGAGTGCGTACGAGCCTTGTCGGAGCGATAAAACCGCTCGAAGACGTGGGGGAGGTCCTCCGGGTCTATGGGGTTCCCCATATTGTTCACGGAAAGGCGCGTGTGGCTGCCCTCTTGCGCGAGTCGGACTCTGATCGTGGTGCCCCGCGCGCCGTACTTGCATGCGTTGTCGATGAGGATGCGCACGAGGCGCTCCATCCAGTCGGGGTCGCCCTTGCAGGTGACTCCCTCGGCCACGTCCGACTCGAGCATGCACTCACGCTCGAATGCCACTGCGTCAAACTCAAGGCACGCCCCCTCGACCATCTCAGAGAGGTCGATGTCCTCGCTGCGCATGGACATGGTGCCCGCCGCGGACTCGTCGGATCGCGCCAGCTGCAGAAGGTCGTTCACCAGGTCCTTCATCTGGTTCGCCTCGTCAGCGGTACTGTCTACCCAGCGCCGGGCGTCGTCACTCAGACCCTCTTCGCGCTGCAGGATCTGCACGTTGGCAAGGATGACGGCAAGGGGAGTCTTCAGTTCGTGAGAGGCGTCGGACACAAAGCGACGCTGCTGCTCCCAGGCGCGCTCGACAGGGCGAAGGGCCCAGGTTGCAAGGAGGGAGGATATGCCAAAGAACGCGACAAGCGTCAGGCAGATGATCAGCGCGTCGGTGCGAACCTGCTCCCTGAGAAGGGCATCGATGGCAGTGGTGTCCACGATGGCAAGACGCGTGCCATCCACTGACTGCTCGCTGAGCCACGCGGCGTGGATCGAGGCGTCGTAGCCTTCTGATGTGCCCTTGTTGAGGACGTTGGAAATGACGGTGACAATCGTATCCTGGTCGATGTTAATCGGGACGTTGTTCGCTTCTAGGATGGTGCCTTGGTCGTCTATGCTCAGGACGATGCCGAGAAGTCCTCCACGGACGTCGCCGGCCGCAAACTTGCCATCGTCCTGGCCCTCTTGTGGCCATGCGTTTGGGTTGTCCGACCCCTCGTAAAAGTCGTCGAGTTCTTCCAGCTCGTCATAATCGTCGTCAAGCGAGTCCCACGACTCGCCGACCATGACAGACTGGATGTCTTCCGCGGCACGATGCCCGTAAGGATTGACGAGGCTCATTCGAAGCGACTCGTCTACCAGGGAGCGCTGCGACCGGTACGTGCCGTAGAGGGATGAACCAAGAACCGAAACGAGAACCACGCCAACGAGCACCATGACGATGGCAATGAACTTGCGGCGAAGCCTCTTGAGCATGACGCCTCTTTCGCCTGACCTAGCCTACTTTGCGGAGGGGAGCACCTCCAGGCGATAGCCTATCATGCGCAGCGTCGTGATCTGGACTTCGCTCTTGAGGTGCGCGAGCTTTTTGCGCAGAAACGAGATGTACGCCTCCACGGAGTTCTCGGACGTGTCGACGTCGGCGCCCCAGACGCGGACGAGCAGGTCCTGCTTCGAGATGACGCGCGCGTTGGCGCCCATGAGCATGCGCAGGACCTCGAACTCCTTGCCGGACAGATGGACGCTGCGGTCGCCACAGCGCAAGTCGTGTGTCGAGAGGTCAAGCGTGAGGTCCGCAAACTCCAGCTCGTCGATGACGATGTCACCTTGGCGTCGCAGGAGCGCGCGCATGCGCGCCAGGAGCTCGGGAGCCTCGAAGGGCTTGGTCATATAGTCGTCAGCGCCAGCGTCGAGGCCCTCGACCTTGTCGGTTGTGGCTGTGCGGGCCGTCAGCATGAGGACGGGTGTCGCGTTGTGCTTGCGCCGAAGCTCGTGAACGACCTCAAGGCCAGACATCCCGGGCAGCATGACGTCGAGCACCACGGCGTCGTAGAGACCGCTCTCTGCAGAGATGAGGCCACTCTTCCCGTCATAGCATGCCTCTGCGTTATAGCCAGCGTCTTCCAGGATGCGGCAGATGGCATCGGCAAGGTTGCGTTCGTCCTCTACGACCAGAATGTTCATGCGTGCTCCTCAACGTAGCGTGTCGTAAGGCCAATCCTATTGCCTGAGCCTTAAAGTCACCTGAAGCGAAACCTGAAAAGCTTGAAAAAACGGTCAGAGCATCTTGTGTTCACAAAAACTGCACCTTGCACCCCCGTACGAGAGTCGTATCATATAGGTTCGTTTGTGGCCTTGCGGCGCGGTCAAACCATCATCCACGTGCGCCGCCTGTCTGGAGGAGTTTTCATTGGCAGTCAAGATTCGCCTGGCCCGTCACGGTGCCAAGAAGCGTCCGTTCTACCGTGTCGTCGTCGCTGATGGCCGCATGCCGCGCGACGGTCGTTACATCGAGCTGGTCGGTCGCTACAACCCCGTAGCAAACCCCAAGGTCATCGACCTCGATCTCGAGAAGATCGACGAGTGGATCGCCAAGGGCGCCCAGCCCACCAACGCCGTGTCTCATCTCATCGATGTCGCACGCGAGGGCACCCCTGCTCCCGAGAAGAAGCAGAAGCTCTCCAAGAAGGCCGCCGCAAAGGCCGCCGGTTCCGAGGAGTAGGTTTCTGTGGCCAACGAGACGATCGAGCCCATCGAGGAGACTGCCACTGGCATGGAGATGCCCTCCGACAAGGTTGCAGACCTTGTGGAGTACATCGTGTGCGGGCTGGTCAGTAACGATGACGCCGTCTCGCTCGATGTGACCGATGGCCCCGAAGGCGCGCTCATTGAGGTGAGCTGTGCCGAGGAGGATGCCGGTCGCATCATCGGGCGTCGTGGACGTACGATCAAGGCCATCCGCACGCTTGCCCGTGCGCTCGGCTCCCGCGTGGGGACCTCGGTTGAGGTCGAGGTCCTGGGCTAAGAGCTTGCGCGCGCACTATCGAGCCATAGCCCGTGTGGAGAAGCCACACGGAAAGAGGGGGGAGGTCGTGACGGTTCCCGTTCACGGCCTTCCCCTTATGCTGCATGAGGGCATGACGGTTGCCTGCGTGCCGCCCGCACTCAAGCGCGACCGCTGGCACGAGGTCACGGGAGTCACCTCGGGCGGAGGGACTGGTGCCCTCGTGGAGCTATCGGGCGTGAGCAGCATCGCTGACGCCGAGGAGCTCGCGGGATGTACGGTCCTCGCCAACGTGGAAGACCTTCCCGAGGGCTACGAGATGCATGACCTTGACGCGCTGCTGGGCCGATCGGTCTCAGACGAGGAGCATGGCCACCTGGGCAGCATCTCAGAGATTCTGGTTGGTCAAGTACACGACGTGTGGGTCATAGAAGGGCCCTATGGCGAGGTCCTCGTTCCCGCCGTGCCCGAGATCGTAAAGGAGCTCCCCGCTGAGGGGGAGATTCTCGTAGACGTGCCCAAGGGCACGATAGAAGCCGAGAGGTCGTGATCGCATGCGCTTTGATGCCATATCGGTCATACCATCGGTGTTCGAGAGCTACGTGGACGCCTCCATCCTTGGTCGGGCAAAGGCGCGGGGCATCTTCGAGTTTCACGCTCATGACCTTCGCACATGGACGCACGATCGCCATCGCACGGTGGACGATGCTCCCTTTGGCGGTGGACAGGGCATGCTCATGAAGCCCGAGCCCATCTTCGAGGCGGTGGAGGCCGTGAGCGCGATGGCCGAGCAGAAGCCGCACGTCATCTTCTTCTCGCCTTGCGGCAAGCCTTTCTCGCAGCGTGACGCCGAGAGGCTCTCAAACTGCGATCGCATACTGTTCGTATGTGGCCGCTACGAGGGCATGGACGAGCGCGTCTACACGCTTGCAGACGAGGTCATCTCGCTGGGCGACTACGTTCTCACTGGCGGCGAGCTCGCCGCGATGACCGTCACCGATGCGGTGGTGCGTCTTTTGCCCGGCGCTCTGGGAGATGCCCAGAGCCCGGTTGACGAGTCGTTTGCCGGAAGTCTCCTCGAGTACGAGCAGTACACACGACCTGCAACGTATCGCGACATGGACGTGCCAGAGATACTGCTTTCCGGTGACCATGGCGCCATCGATTGCTGGCGGCGCGAGAACGCAATCAAGAGAACCGCCCTCATGCGGCCGGATCTCCTCGAGGGGGCAGATCTCACGCCTCGTGAGGAGGCCATCGCAAGAGATGCAATCGACGGTCACGAGCATGGTGAGGAGGGCTGCTAGATGGACGATTACCAATACGACTACTTCGTGGAGGAGGACGAGCCCTCTACGCCGGCTTGGTTCGAGCTGCTCGCCACCATTGCCATAGCGCTCTTCATGGCGCTTGTCATCCGCGTGTTTATCGCCGAGACATATGCCGTTCCCTCGGGCTCGATGCTCGAGACCATCCAGCTGGGCGACCGCCTGGTGGGGGAGAAGGTCACGCTTCACTGGAGCGATCCCGAACCCGGTGACATCATCACCTTCGACGACCCCGATGGCAGCGGAGTCACGCTCATCAAGCGCGTCATCGCCACCGAGGGCCAGGTCGTCGACCTCCAGGATGGGTATGTCTATGTGGACGGAGTGGCCATCGACGAGCCCTACGTCGAGGGCAAGCCCACCTATCCCCTCGACGGCCATTCGAGCAACCTAGAGGAGAACGTCACCTTTCCCTACACGGTTCCTGCGGGTTGCTTCTGGGTGATGGGCGACAACCGCACGAACTCCCTCGATTCGCGTTATTTCGGAGTCGTTCCCAGAACCTCCGTGACGTCAAAGGCCCTCTTTATATTCTGGCCACCTGAAGACGCGTGCTTCCTCTAGCATGCGCAAATCTGTAAGCCCACGAGCAAGGAAAGAGAAGGACATGAGCGATACGACGCTTACCTTTCAGGACATGATCCTGAAGCTCACCGAGTACTGGGCAGCACAGGGTTGCACCGTCATGCAGCCCTATGACTCCGAGGTTGGCGCGGGAACCTTCCACACCGCAACCACGCTGCGCAGCCTCGGCCCTGCCGCCTGGCGCACCTGCTATCCGCAGCCCTGCCGCCGTCCCGCTGACGGCCGATATGGCGAGAACCCCAACCGCATGCAGCACTACTATCAGTTCCAGGTGATCGTCAAGCCGTGCCCGGCCGACAGCCAGGACCTCTATCTCGGCTCGCTCAAGGCCATCGGCCTCGATCCGGCCCTGCATGACGTGCGCTTCGTCGAGGACGACTGGGAGAGCCCGACGCTGGGTGCCTGGGGCCTCGGATGGGAGGTCTGGATGGACGGCATGGAGGTCACCCAGTACACCTACTTCCAGCAGGTGGGTGGCATCGAGGTCGATCCGGTGCCCGTGGAGATCACCTACGGCCTCGAGCGCATCGCCATGTACATCCAGGGAGTGGACTCCGTCTACGACCTCGTGTGGAGCTACCTGCCTGATGGCACGCCCATGACCTACGGCGACGTCTTCCACGAGAACGAGTACGAGTTCTCCTGCTACAACTTCGAGGTTGCCGACGTCGACATGATGCGTCGCAAGTTTGACGAGTACGAGGCCGAGTGCCACTCCTGCCTCGAGGCCAAGCTTCCTCTGCCGGCCTACGACTGCGTCATGAAGTGCAGCCATGCGTTCAACATCCTCGATGCTCGCGGCGCCATCTCCGCCACCGAGCGTGCAAACTACATCCTTCGCGTGCGCGACGTCGCCAAGGCATGCTGCGAGGCATACCTGGAGCTCGTTGCGGCCAAGGATGCCGAAGCCAAGAAGGAGGTGGCCTAAATGGCGGACACCCGTGACTTTCTGCTCGAGATAGGCTGCGAGGAGATGCCCTCCGCGCCGCTCATGAAGGCTCAGGACCAGCTGGGCAAGCTGATCGAGAAGGGCCTTGGGGAGGCCGGCCTCGCGCACGGTGGCGTACGCACGCTCTCCACGCCTCGCCGCCTGGCGGTCATCGTCAACGACTGCGCCACGGCAACCGACGAGATTCACGAGACCATGCGCGGCCCCAAGGCAGCCATTGCCTTTGACGCCGACGGCAACCCCACGCGTGCCGCCCAGGGATTCGCGCGCAAGTGCGGCATCGCCGCGGAGGAGCTTGTGGTACGCGAGGCGCCCGACGGCAACGAGTACGTGTTTGCCGAGCGTTCCGTGCCGAGCGTTGCGGCGACCGTTCTGCTCTCGAGCCTTTGCGAGCGCACCATCGCGGACATCAAGTGGCCCAACTACCGCAGCCAGCGCTGGGGCAGCGAGCACCAGACCTTCGTGCGGCCGATCCGCTGGATCTGCGCGCTTCTCGGCGACGAGGTCATCGACGTGCACTATGCCGACGTCGTGAGCGGCAACACCACGCGAGGCCATCGCGTGCTCGCGCCGGGTGACCACGTGGTTGCCGAGCCTGCCGACTACGAGCAGGTGCTCGAGGACAACTTTGTCCTGGGCGAGGCAAGGCGCAGCGCCGTCATCCGCGAGGGCATCGCCCAGATCGAGGCCGAGCGCGGCGGCGCCCGTGTCGACACCCCTCAGGGCGTCTTTGACGAGGTGGTCAACCTCTGCGAGTGGCCGACCGTCGTCGTCGGCACCTTTGACGAGGAGTTCCTCGCCGTCCCGCAGGAGATCATCGTCGAGGCCATGCTCAAGCACCAGCGCTACTTCCCGATCTACGCCGCCGATGGCTCGCTCACCCGCGAGTTCGTTATCGTGAGCAACGCCGACCCCAAGGTCAACGACACGGTTCGTGCCGGCAACGAGCGCGTTGTGCGTCCGCGTCTTGATGACGCAAAGTTCTTCTATGACGAGGACCTCAAGGTGGGGCTCGACGGCTTCCGCGAGCGCCTTGGCCAGGTCGTGTTCCAGAAGCGTCTCGGCACGGTCCTGCAGAAGTCCGAGCGCATGGAGACGCTCGCCCGCGCAACCGCAGAGAACGCGAGCAAGGACGAGCAGGTGGCCATTGACGCCGCACGTGCCGCACATCTCGCCAAGGCCGACCTCGTGAGTCAGGCAGTGGTCGAGTTCACCAGCCAGCAGGGCGTGATGGGTGGCTACTATGCAGCCGCCCAGGGCGAGAACGATGTGGTCTCCAAGGCCGTCTCGCAGCACTACCGCCCGCGCTTCGCTGGTGACGAGACTCCGTCTTCCGTTGCGGGCAAGGCCGTTGCCATTGCCGACAAGCTCGATACGATCTGCGGCATGTTTGCCATCAACGAGCCTCCTACGGGCTCTGCGGACCCGTTTGCGGTTCGTCGCAGCACCATCGGCGTCATCGCCATGCTGCGCGAGCTGCCTAGCGTGTCCCTCGAGCCGCTGATCGACGTTGCTCTCGCAAGCTACGCGGAGCAGGGAATCGAGTTTGACCTGCAGGACGTCGCTGGCAAGGTACGCGGCTACTTTGCAGGCCGTCTGGCTGCCATCGCGCGTGACGAGGGCGCCGACCCCGACACCATCCAGGCTGTGTCCGACACCGGCATCTGCGACCCCGTTGCCTTCCTCGGCCGCGTGCAGGCGCTCGACCGCGCCCGCCGCGAGTCCAAGGAGGTCTTCGACGACCTCGCAACCGCCTACGCCCGCGCAAGCCATCTGGCAGACGCGACGCTGGGCATCGATGTCGACGAGACGCTTCTGGGCGAGGCCGAGCAGTCCCTGCTCGAGGCCGTCGACCGGGGCTCCGCACAGGTGCAGGACGCCATCATCGCCGGCGGACTCGACGACGCCATCGCCGCACTTGCCCGCCTGCGTGAGCCGATCGACCGCTTCTTCGACGACGTACTCGTGATGGACGAGGACAAGGCAGTGCGCGAGAACCGCCTGCGCCTTCTCAACCGCTTTGAGGCGGCCTTCAAGGACGTTGCCAACATCGGCGCTCTCGCAAAGCGCAAGTAGGCACAATGCCACAAGCTCTAGAGTGATGGGGGCGCCGCGACACGAGTCGCGGCGCCCCCATCTTGTGCCAATCCCAAGTATTGCAGTTCAAATCACCTCACATTTTGTGTCACCCAAAAACGAATATGTGCTCTCGCCGATGCAACGAAGCCAATCGACGGCTTTTTGCGTGACTCTTGCAGCTGCGTCCATGACACTGTTACATGAGTGCAAGACTGCCCGTCATCATGGGCATGCACAAGACTGGTAAGGCAGGGGAGTCCCTATGGGGCTCTGTGATGTGGGGCAGGATGCCCTTCAGGCTGGGAGGCACATATGGCAGACGCAGACGTCCTCTTCGAGACCGCAACGGCCACACCCATCGTATTTGTCATCTCTGACGCACGCGGCGAGACCGCGACGGGCGTCGTCTCTGCTGCGGCATCGCAGTTCACCGACGACATCGTGATCATCAAGCGTCTGGGCGAGGTCCGTTCCGTCGACACCGTCAAGAACTACCTTGACGAGAACGTGGATCCGGATGTTCCCCTGGCTGTTTTCCACACCGTCGTCGACCGCAACCTGCGCCGTGACATCCGTCGCGAGCTCGACAAGCGCGGCATCCCCTCGATCGACCTCCTCGGTCCGGCCGTCACCATCATCTCCACCCTCACGGGCGAGGAGCCGGTCAACAAGGCTGGGCACCGTACCAAGATCGAGATCCAGAACGTGTAATCACGCCGCCACCCTCATGTATGGTGGAGGACGATGATTTCATGTGTCTTGCGACATCTTTACGATGGTAGGGATATGCGGATACAATAACTTAGGTTAGTGAGAGAGCTCGCCATAGGGCCCAAAGCCTTGTGGCGGGTGCTCTTGTAAATGAGGTGCCACATGGGGTGGCACCACGGACCAGATCAGGAGTGTGAGTATGGCCGAAAAGCATGTATATCGCTTCGGATTCGACACCGAGGGCAACAACGTCTCCGAGGTTGCTGGCGCCACGGTCGACGAGGCTAAGTGGATCACGGGCGGCAAGGGTGCCAACCTCGCCGAGATGGCCGCTCTGGGCCTTCCCGTTCCGTCCGGCTTCACCATCACCTGCCAGACGTGCGTCGAGTACTCCAACGCCGGCAACGTTTGGCCTGAGGGCGTTCTGGACGAGATCGACGAGTACCGCAAGGACCTCGAGGCCCGCATGGGCAAGAAGCTCGGCGACAACGAGGACCCGCTGCTGGTCTCCGTGCGTTCCGGCGCTCCGTTCTCCATGCCTGGCATGATGGACACCGTCCTTAACCTCGGCCTCAACGATGACTCCGTCCAGGGCCTCATCAAGCAGACCGACAACCCCCGCTTCGCCTATGACTCCTACCGCCGCTTCGTGCAGATGTTCTCGAGCGTCGTTATGGGCGTCTCTGGCCAGCTCTTCGAGGATGCCATCACCGCCAAGAAGGCCGAGAAGGGTGTCAAGCTCGACACCGAGCTCGACGCTGACGACCTCAAGGACCTCGTCGAGACCTTCAAGCAGATCTTCTCCGACAACGTTGACGTTGCCGAGTACCCCGAGGTCGACGTTGACGGCAAGGCCGTCTTCCCGCACGACCCGATCCTGCAGCTGCGTCTCGCCGAGCAGGCCGTCTTCGGCTCCTGGAACACCGAGCGCGCCATCCTGTACCGCAAGCAGAACAAGATCGACGACAACCTGGGCACCGCTGTCAACGTCCAGGTGATGGCCTTCGGCAACAAGGGCAACACCTCCGCCACCGGCGTCGCCTTCACCCGCAACCCCGCTGACGGCACCAACGAGCGCTACGGTGACTTCCTGGTCAACGCCCAGGGCGAGGACGTCGTCGCCGGCATCCGTAACACCGAGCCGATCTCCGACCTGCCCAACGTCCCCGGCCTGGAGGAGGCTGGCAAGCAGCTCTTCCACGTCTTCGAGATCCTCGAGGACCACTATGCCGACATGATGGACCTCGAGTTCACCATCGAGCAGGGCAAGCTCTACATGCTGCAGACCCGCGTGGGCAAGCGCACCGCCCTGTCCGCCCTCAAGGTCGCCATCCAGATGTACGAGGAGGGTCGCATCACCAAGGAGCAGGCCGTCATGCGCGTCGCTCCCGAGCAGCTCGACCAGCTCCTGCACCCGCAGTTCGATGCCGCCGACATCAAGGGTCGCGAGACCATCGCCAAGGGCCTCAACGCCTCTCCTGGTGCGGCCGTGGGCGCCGTCGTGTTCTCCTCTGAGGACGCCGTTGCCTACGCCGAGGCCGGCAAGCCCTGCATCCTGGTCCGCTGGGAGACCACTCCCGACGACCTGCCCGGCATGGACGCCGCTGACGGCATCCTGACCTCCCACGGTGGCAAGACCTCTCACGCCGCCGTTATCGCCCGCGGCATGGGCGAGCCCTGCGTCTGCGGCGCCGAGGCCCTGCAGATCGACGCCCCCAACAAGACCTGCGCCATCGCCGGCACCGACATCGTCCTGCACGAGGGCGACGTCATCTCCATCGACGGCTCCACTGGTGCCGTCTACATGGGCGAGGCCAAGCTTGTCCGTCCTGAGCTCGGCGGCGACCTCCAGACCATCCTCGACTGGGCCGACGAGATCCGCTTCGACGAGAACCGTGGTCGCGTCATGGGTGTCCGCGCCAACGCCGACAACCCCGACGACGCTCAGCTGTCCCGCGAGAACGGTGCTGTGGGCATCGGCCTGTGCCGTACCGAGCACATGTTCCTCGGCGAGCGCAAGTACCTCATCCAGAACTTCATCCTCGCTGACGATCCCGCCGTCAAGGCCGACGCCCTCGCCAAGCTCGGCGAGGCCCAGAAGGGTGACTTCCTTGGCATGTTCAAGGCCATGGAGGGCCTGCCCGTGATCGTCCGCCTGCTCGATCCTCCTCTGCACGAGTTCCTCGACAACCCGCGCGAGCTCGAGGTCGAGATTGCCAAGCTCGAGTCTGCCAGCAAGGCCGTTGAGGCCGCCGCTACCACCGACGAGACCCTGCTCGCCCTCAATGAGGAGCTCGAGAAGGCCATCGCCGTCAAGAGCGCTCTGCTCAAGCAGCTGGACTCCTTCCAGGAGGCCAACCCCATGCTCGGCACCCGTGGCTGCCGCCTGGGCTTCCTGTATCCCGAGCTCAACCACATGCAGTTCCGCGCCATCGCGAGCGCCGCTGCCGAGCTCATCAAGGAGGGCGTTGACGCCAAGCCCGAGATCATGATCCCGCTCGTGGCCTTCTCCGAGGAGCTCAAGCACCTCCGCTGGATGTGCGAGGACGACATCAAGGCAGTCGAGGAGGAGTACGGCGTCAAGCTGGAGATCCCCATCGGCACCATGATCGAGCTGCCGCGCGCTGCCATCACCGCCGACCACATCGCCAAGTACGCCGACTTCTACTCCTTCGGCACCAACGACCTCACGCAGACCTGCCTCGGCTTCTCCCGTGACGACGTTGAGTCCTCGTTCCTCGACACCTACATGAACGAGAAGCTCATCAAGACCAACCCGTTCGCCACGCTCGACCGCGGCGTGGCTCGCCTGGTCCAGATGGGCGTCGAGGGCGGCCATGCCACCAACCCCGGCATCGTCTGCGGTGTCTGCGGCGAGACCGGCGGCGACCCCGACTCCATCCAGAAGTACTACGATCTCGGCCTTGACTACGTCTCCTGCTCGCCGTTCCGCGTGCCCATCGCCCGCCTCGCGGCTGCCCAGGCCAAGATCACCTCTAACGGTGGCGCCGAGACTCTTCCTCCGCGCGTCTAAGTCAAACCTGACGACTTCCGTTAGCTGACAGAAGCGGGGGAGGGCACAAGCCTTCCCCCGCTTTGCTATTTGGGCACCATTCACATGAGGGAGAGAAGATGCGTGCCATCACACGCGAGATGAGGGAAGCACGGGAGCACGAGCTGCTGAGCCTGGAGGCCACGTTCTCCGACAAGACGCTCGGGCGCGAGCATCCAGAAGATCCGGACCCCCTGCGCACCTGCTTCCAGCAGGACAGAGACCGGCTTCTTCACTCCAAGAGCTTCAGGCGCCTCGCAAACAAGACGCAGGTGTTTCTTGCTCCTGAGGGCGACCATTACCGCACGAGGCTGACCCATACGCTCGAGGTGGCACAGGTGTCATGCGCGATATCACGCTCCCTTGGGCTCAACGTCGATCTCACCGAGGCCATCGCACTGGGGCATGACCTGGGGCACACTCCCTTTGGCCATGCCGGCGAGCGTGCGCTCCGCGTGGCGCGTGCACGGTATCGCGGCATCGATCCCGCCAGCGATGAGGGGCAGGCGCTCTTCCGTCACAACGAGCAGAGCGTGCGCGTCGTGCGGCTGCTCGAACGCGAGGGCAAGGGACTCAACCTTACGCTCGAGGTACTTGATGGCATCGTATGCCACACCGGACCGGTGAGGGCCATCACCCTCGAGGGACGAGTTGTGGCAAGGGCGGATCGCATCGCCTACGTCTGCCACGACATCGACGATGCCGAGCGGGCGGGCCTGCTCTCCGAGTGCGACCTGCCGACTGCGGCGCGCGAGGTATTGGGCCACAGCTCATCACAGCGCATACAGACCATGATCCATGACGTGGTGCGCACGAGCGTTCAAGAGGGCGATATCGGGATGTCGGATGAGGTCTGGGGTGCCTTCAGTGAGCTCAGGGGATTCCTATACGAGAACCTCTACCTGAGCGGGGACGCAAAGAGCGAGGAAGGCAAGTCGGAGCGTGTCGTACAAAGCCTGTTTGCGCACTTCATCGACCACATGGACGAGGTGCCGCTGGAGTTCAGGCGCCATCAGGACGCACCGGACGTACAGGTGGCAGACTACATCTCAACGATGACCGACCGCTATGCCATCCGCCTGTACGAGGACATCTTTGTCCCACGCGTTTGGGGCATGCGCAGGAGATAGCCTTGAACCATGGCACATGTGTGCCCCCTGTGGAGAGAACGCCTTCAAAGGGGCTCGAATTGCATGTCGCGGGACAGGTACTCCTTGTGTCATCGCCTGCAATTGGCTATCATTACGGCTTGTGTGTAAACCTATGTGTCGCTCACGTGTGGCGGCACCTCTAGAGAAGACGAGGACATTATGGACTACATCCGCGCCATCGAGCGTCAGGATCTGCGTGAGGACATCCCGCAGGTTATCGTCGGCGACAACGTCAAGGTTCACTATCGCATCAAGGAGGGCGATCGTGAGCGCGAGCAGGTCTTCCAGGGCGACGTCATCCGCATGAGCGGTGGCAGCTCTCGTGAGACCTTCACCGTTCGCAAGATCTCCTTCGGCGTCGGCGTCGAGCGTACCTTCCCCCTGCACAGCCCCAAGATCGCCAAGCTTGAGGTCGTCCGTCACGGCGACGTGCATCGCGCCAAGCTCTACTACCTGCGCGATCGTATCGGCAAGGCCGCTCGCATCCGCGAGAAGCGCATCTAAGTGCCTTCGCAAGGGCCTCCTTCGGGAGGCCCTCTTCTTATCGGTACGTGAAGGGCCAAGCCATGAGCAGAGACACGCCTAGACCAGCGCCGGCAAAGGAAGTCGTCGCGCTTTTCCATGACGCTTCGTACGAGGATGTTCCCGAGCTTGTAGAGCGCTATCACGACGATAGCCGCGCGCAGGTCCAGAAGGCCCTTGCAACCCTCATGCGCCGCCACGAGCGCGAGCGGGCAGAGCGCGACCGCGTAGAGGCCATGTATGCGCTTCAGGGTGAGCTTTCGGGTAACGGCCTGGCTCTCGGAGTCGACGAGGTGGGCCGTGGTGCCATTGCAGGACCCCTCACGGTCTGTGCGGTGGCATTGCCGGACGAGCCAATCATCTGGGGCCTCAACGACTCCAAGCAGCTGACTCCCACCAAACGCGAGGAGCTTGCCATGCAGATTGCCGACAACGCCCTCGCCATTGGTATCGCACACATAGAACCCGCATCCATCGACGCGGTTGGCATGGGCGTCGCCGTACGCATGGGAATGGCGCAGGCCATAGAGAACGCGGGCATCGATCCCGATGCCGTCCTCATCGACGGCAACCCCGTGCACGTGCATCCTCGTGAGAAGACGCTTGTCAAGGGCGATGCGCGCATCGCCTGCATTGCCGCGGCATCAATCGTTGCCAAGGTGACACGAGACGCAATGATGGTCTCCTATGCTCGGGAGTATCCGGATTACCATTGGGATGCCTGCAAGGGCTACGGCTCCAAGGAGCACATACAGGCCATTCGCGAGAAGGGCCTGACGCCACTTCACCGCGTATCGTTCTGTGGCAACTTTGTCGAGACGCCCTCCCTGTTCTAGGACAATTCAGCACACGAAACCTACCCATGTCATATCGCGACGCGCGGCATGACCTCGTTCTTTTGTCGCAAGGCGTTTTCTAAAGGCCTTGGCTGCCAACCATGTGGCTACTGGGCACGTAGTCTGGCGCCAACATAGGGCTGCCATCCTTCCTGTCTACGGATTCAGACAGGAGAGGAGCGACAATGAACGCGATGGCAGAGGCTACGGTCGCAAGACCGCAAGTGAGCATATCGGATGACCTGCGTGACCAGCTTGGTCGGGCAGGCGAGCTCTCGGCACGCGAGTTGGGTATCGCAGGAGAGTCCCTCGCGGCTGCATACCTACAGTCCCACGGTTGGGACGTGGTCCAGCGCAATTGGTTCTGCGCCGCAGGCGAGGCCGACATCATAGCCGTCGACCCGTATGGCGAGTGGGCCTTCGTCGAGGTAAAGACGCGCTTTGTCAGGGATGGCATGCCAAGCCCCGAGCCCGAGGTAAAGGTCGATGCCGAGAAGAGGCGTCGCTATCGTCAGATAGCGGCTCAGTACCTCGCAACCAACGACATTGCCATGGCGCGCTTTGATGTCATCGCCATAAGCGTCTTCGAGAGCCGCGTGGCGAGCATTCACCATGTGTGCAGCGCCTTTGGATGTGACGCCTGATGGCCAACCAGTCACACATCGGGTCCTTTGCCGTGCGATCGGCATTGATTCAAGGTGTCGAGGCTGTTCCCATTACCGTCGAGGTCTCATGCACATCAGGACTTGTCGGATACAACCTCATCGGTATGGCGGACTCAATGGTGATGGAGGCTCGCTATCGCGTCAGATGTGCCATCACGGCCTGCGGATACGAGAATCCGCGTTTGAACGTCACCATCAACCTCGCGCCAGCCGAGATCCGCAAGACGGGCACGGGCTTCGACCTTGCGATAGCGATAGCAATTCTCGCGGCTTCCGGTCAGATTCCGACCTCGGGACTTGACGACTGCCTCTTTGTGGGAGAGCTGGGTCTTGAGGGGCAGGTCTGTCCCGTGCGCGGCGACATGGCGTACGCCATGCTTGCAAAGGAGATGGGGCTTACCCTCGTCTCGGCATATGCGGCACGAGGATCGATACGAGGCGCCTGTGACCGCAAGGTCATCGATGGCCTAGGGGTCATGCGCCTTGGCGTGGATTCCCTTGGTGGCGAGCGCATTGCCGGGACGGCGGCAGAAGAACCCCCGCGAGATGCGGCTTCGCTGCTGGACTACCGAGACGTATGCGACCAGGAGATCGCCAAGCGGGCCATGGTCATAGCTGCCACGGGGCGTCACGGCCTCATGATGGTTGGTCCTCCTGGAGCGGGCAAGACCATGCTTGCGCGCAGGCTCCCCACCATCCTGCCTCCTCTAGACGAGCGTGCCCGTGAGGAGGCGCTGCTTGTCCACTCGGTTGCCGGTCAGCAGTCATCGGGCATAGAGCGGGGAGAGCCGCCCTTCAGGGCACCACACCACTCCATCTCCGCAGCCGGCCTTCTTGGTGGCGGACGTCCCGTGACGCCGGGGGAGGTCTCGCTGGCGCATCGCGGCGTGCTCTTTTTGGACGAGCTTCCCGAGTTTGCCAACAACGTTCTTCAGTCGCTCAGGCAGCCGATGGAGGATGGTTGCGTCTGTCTCTCCCGCGCCGAGGGCAAGTACGTCTTCCCCTGTGACTTCATGCTCGTGACGGCGGCAAACCCCTGTCCCTGCGGCCATCTGGGAGACCCCGGGCATCCATGCACGTGTGCCCCTGCACGCGTGGAGAGCTACCAGGCCCGCATGGGAGGGCCTCTGGCCAACCGCATTGACATGCACATCGACGTTGCGCGACCCGCATCATCAAAGGTCATAGAGGGTGGCTCGGGCATGAGCTCCAAGGAGATGTCCGAGCTCGTCCTCGCAGGACGGGAGTTCGCGGCGCATCGCAAGAAGGGGTCGGTTGGCAGGACCAGAAGCGTCGCAGAGTCGATGGAGCCTGCCGCGCGGCAGGCGTTCGAGACCATAGCGTCGAGACTGAGCATGGGCGGAAGGGCGATTGCTCGAGTGTCCCGCGTGGCGCGCACCATTGCCGACATCGAGCATCACGACCTCATCACGCGCGACGACATCGTCGAGGCGTGTTCCTATCGAGGGAGGGCACATGGCTGACCAGATTTCCTCTAATGACGCCTTTTGGGAGCTTCGCCCCGAGGATGAGCACTATCCGGCAAGCGTGAGGGAGCTAGAACGTCCGCCACAGATCATCTACGGAAAGGGGGACCCTGGGATTCTTGCAGACATGGGCCTTGGCGTCATTGGCGCTCGAAGAGCCACGCCCTACGGCCTGGCTGTTGCCTCGATGGCGGGACGCATAGCGGCAGAGTCAGGTATCACGCTCGTCTCGGGAGGAGCGATGGGATGCGACGCATCAGCCGCGCGCGGCGCGCTCGATGCCGGTGGCAAGACCATCGTCGTGTCGGGCGTAGGAGCCGATACCGTCTATCCGCGCACCTCGAGGGACGTGTTCGAGCGTGCGGTCGAGCAGGGCGGGGCCGTGATCGCCCTGGTCCCCTGGGGGCAGACGCCTCGCAAGGGTTGCTTTCCCCAACGAAACGTCATCATCGCCGCGCTTTCACATGCACTTCTCGTCTGCGAGGCGGGACTCAGGTCGGGGACATCAAGTACGGCAATGGCCGCCTCGGACCTTGGCCGGGAGATCTACGCTGCGCCAGGGTCGATCTTCTCGCCAGAGTCGCAAGGCGCAAACGCGCTCATACGCGACGGAGGAAGCATCGTCTGCTCCGAGACCGACCTTGAGATGCTCATATCCAGGGACTTCGGTGTTCTCAGGCTCATTCAGGAGCGTGTGGCCACGCCGCGGAATCGCTTGGTGTCGGCGCTGGTGGCAAGCCCCATGCGTGCCGATGACCTTGCACACAGCCTAGGGGAGGAGCCGCTGCAGGTGCTTCGCCATCTGGCGGACTACGAGGCCTCTGGAATGGTCACGAGACTTCCAGACGGTCGCTATGCCCCAACAAAAGAGGCCCTTCTGGGCGCTAGAATGTAAGGCCACAAGCATGGCGAGAGGAGCGTGGAGCGTGGCCAGAGACATGGTGACGGTAGTCGGTGGCGGACTTGCGGGCAGCGAGTGCGCGTTGCAGCTGGCAGACCGCGGGATACGCGTGAGGCTGGTGGAGCAGAGGCCCGGCGGCAATGCGCCGGCGCACCACACCGACGGACTGGCGGAGCTCGTCTGCTCCAACTCGCTCAAGTCGCTTCGTGAGGAGAGCGCTGCAGGCCTGCTCAAGTACGAGCTCAGGGCCATGGGATCGCATCTCATGCAGGCGGCCCAGAGGGCCGCCGTGCCAGCTGGCGGAGCCTTGGCCGTCGACAGGACCGTCTTTTCAAAGATCGTGACACGGGAGGTGGAGGAGCACCCCCTGATCGAGCTGGTGCGTGACGAGGTCAGGGAAGTGCCCGAGGGGCCCTGCGTCATAGCGGCCGGCCCCCTCTGCTCGCCAGCGCTCTTCTCCTCGCTGTGCGATCTGCTTGGCATGGATCACCTGTCCTTCTACGATGCGGCTGCCCCCATCGTCGATGCGGAGACGATAGATCGCGACATCGCGTTCAGCCAGTCGCGCTACGAGGAGGGCCTGGGGGACTACCTCAACTGTCCCATGGACCGCGACGAGTACGACCGCTTTTACGACGAGCTCATTGCGGCAAAGCGCGTCGTGTCCAAGGAGTTCGAGGAGACCGACCTCTTCAATGCCTGCCAGCCCGTCGAGGAGGTTGCACGCAAGGGCCACGACACGCTGAGGTTTGGCGCCCTTAAGCCAGTGGGGCTTGCCGACCCGCGCACGGGAAGGCGCCCGTGGGCCGTCGTGCAGCTCAGGCCCGAGAACTCCCACGCCACCGCCTATAACCTGGTCGGATTCCAGACCAACCTGACCTGGGGAGAGCAGGCACGCGTATTCAGGCTCATTCCGGGACTGGAGAACGCAGAGTTCTTCCGCTATGGCGTCATGCACCGCAACTCGTTTGTCGACTCGCCGCGCGTCTTGGACAAGAGCTTTGGTGTACCGGGCACCTCCATCCGCCTGGCGGGGCAGATCACTGGTACGGAGGGATATGTCGAGGCGATTGCCTCGGGGCTCTTTGCCGCACTCAACACCTTCGCCGACCTCAAGGGCCTTGACCGCCTCACGCTGCCTGACACGACTGCCTTTGGTGCGCTCGTGAGCTATGCCACAGACCCCGAGACCGATCCATACCAGCCGATGCATGTCAACTTTGGCCTGGTTCCGCCTTTGGAGGGCAGGCGCATGCGCAAGGGGGAGCGCTATGCGGCCTATGCGGCGCGAGCGAAGCAAGACATCGCAGACTGCATCGCAGGCCGCCACGAGCTGTTTGACATCCCAAAGGACAAAGGCGCATGGGTCTAGAGGAGCGGGAGCGAGCCCAGCTGGAGTTTGAGGATGACGCCCGCGCATATCTCTCGTATCTCTCTGGTGTGCGCAACTTCTCCGAGAACACCGTGCGTGCATACGCCACAGACATCGAGGCGTACCTTGCGTGGGTTCGCCGAGAGGGCGTGACCGCGGCAAGCATCAGCCACAGGTCCCTCAGGCGATATCTGGCCGAGCTGACAAGGGCTGGCTACTCCACACGCACGGTCAACAGGCATCTGTCAGCCATACGCGGACTCTACAAATGGTTGGTCAGCCAGGGGCGCGTGACGGGAGATGCCGCGGCGGCCTTGGCTAGCCCCAAGATCGCAAAGACCCTGCCACGCACGATGAGCGACTCGGACGTAGATGCGCTCTTGGACACGTGCGACGCATCAACGCTTGAGGGGCTTCGCGACCTAGCCATCATCGAGCTCCTCTACGCCACGGGAGCTCGTATCTCAGAGATTTCGCGCCTCAACGTTGCGGACATAGACCTGGCACAGGCACAGGTGAGGCTCTTCGGCAAGGGCTCCAAGGAGCGTGTGGTGCCCGTTTACGAACGTGCCTTGGCAGTGCTAATGCAGTATGTCCGGCAGGCAAGACCAGCCCTTTGCGCGCGCCGCAAGAGGGGAGAGGCCACTGGTGCCCTCTTTGTGTCAGTGCGAGGCAACCGCATGACGGCCGACGCGCTGCGCACCTGCTTCGAACGGCACGTACGTTTGGCAGGCATAGAGTCGGGGGTCACGCCTCATGCGATGCGTCACACCTATGCCACCGAGCTGCTCTCGGGTGGCGCAGACCTTCGCAGCGTGCAGGAGCTGTTGGGGCACGAAAGCCTCGCCACAACGCAGATCTACACCCATCTGTCGGTAGAGCGTCTCAAGGAGGCCACTCGACAGGCTCATCCTCGTGGCGAATAGGGGCCTGTCGCAGCGTATTTGAGTGCCGCGCTTGTGGAGCTTGCATCCAGACACATTGCACTTGGCATGAATCAACAGAAGTTGGTATACTTCTGGATTGCTGTGCATCCGTACAGCAGAAATTCGCACGCGCGGGTGACCCCAAGGCCGCGGTGCCCGAGGCACACAGCCGAGTCTCGGGTGGCAGAGGGGGTGGACCCCTCGCGGAGGACCAACCACAGGAGGTTAAAACATGGCTGTGAAGATCAACATCCGTACCCTGCTCGAGGCTGGCTGCCACTACGGTCATCAGACCCGCCGCTGGAACCCCAAGATGAAGCCCTACATCTTCGGTGAGCGCAACGGCATCTACATCCTCGACCTCAAGCAGACCGTCATCGACGCCGACCGCGCCTACAGCTTCCTCAAGGACACCGCCGCCAAGGGTGGCCGCGTCCTGTTCGTCGGCACCAAGAAGCAGGCCCAGGAGCCCATCGCCACCCAGGCCGCCCGTTGCGACATGCCCTACATCAACCAGCGCTGGCTCGGTGGCATGCTCACCAACTTCGTCACCATGCGCTCCCGTATCGACCGCATGGAGGAGCTCGAGGCCATGATCGAGGACGGCCGCATGGCCGCCCGCGGCAAGAAGGAGCAGGCCGTGCTCACCAAGGAGCTCGAGAAGCTCCAGCGCAACCTCGGTGGCGTCCGTGACATGCACGCCCTTCCGCAGGCCATCTTCGTCGTCGACACCAAGCGCGAGGAGATTGCCATCAAGGAGGCCAACCGCCTGCACATCCCCGTCGTCGGCCTGCTCGACACCAACTCTGACCCCGACGTGGTCGACTACGGCATCCCCGCCAACGACGACGCCATCCGTTCGGTCAACCTGATGTGCGAGCTCGTCGCTGACGCCGTCCTCGCTGGTGCTGGCAAGGAGCAGATCTCCGTCGAGGAGATGGCTTCCGGCGAGACCACTCCTGCCGTCGACGTCGAGGCCGTCGAGGCCCCCGCTGCCGAGTAGCGCAGAGCGTCCCTACTTACGTTATTGACATTCCGATAGGAAGGAACACACCTATGGCTCAGGTTACTGCCGCTATGGTCAAGGAGCTCCGCCAGATCACCGATGCCCCCATGATGGAGTGCAAGAAGGCACTCGTAGAGGCTGACGGCGACATTGAGAAGGCCATCGACGTCCTGCGCGTCAACGGTCTCGCTAAGGCCGTCAAGAAGGCCGGCCGCGACACCAACGAGGGCACCATCGGCGCTTTCATCTCTGAGGACGGTACCGTCGGCGCCCTCATCGAGGTTTCCTGCGAGACCGACTTCGTCGCCACCAACGCAAAGTTCAAGAGCTTCGTGACCAGCCTCGCCCAGGTCGTCGCCGAGAACGACCCCGCTGACATCGACGCCCTCATGGCCTGCACGCTCGACGGCGCAACCGTCGAGGAGGCCATCAAGGAGAGCATCTTCGTCATCGGCGAGAACCAGAAGGTCGTCCGCTTCAAGCGCGTCGTCGCCGAGAACGGTGTCCTCTCCTGCTACATCCACCACGACGGCAAGCATGCCGACATCGTCGTCTTCGAGCTCAACAATGCCGAGACCGGCGCCAACGAGACCTTCAAGACCTTCGCGCATGACGTTGCCATGCAGGTCATCGCCTCCGACCCGATCTCCGCTCGCCGCGAGGACATCCCCGAGGAGACCATCGAGCACGAGCGCGAGATCTACCGTGCCCAGGCTGCCGACTCTGGTCGTCCCGAGAAGTTCTGGGATGGCATCGTCAACGGCCGCCTCAAGAAGTTCTTCCAGGAGCGCGCCCTCACCGAGCAGGCCTTCGTCAAGGACGGCAACGTGACCGTCGGCGAGCTCGCCTCCAACATCTCCAAGGAGGTCGGCGACGACATCAAGATCGTCTCCTTCGTCCGCTTCAACTTCGGCGAGGAGTAACAAGCTCCAGAGTCTTTTACAGGGCCGGTGCGCATCGCGCATCGGCCCTTTGTTATGCCCCTACGAACCTCTCAGATGGTGTTGATGTCTGCTCACGCCGTCGTCAAGTGGCTTGGGGGTGCCCTTTGCTAAACTCAACTGGATGTGCATGCCGCATTGCGGCATAAACCTGAGGAGGATTCTTGGCTGACTACAAGTACAAGCGCGTGCTGCTGAAGCTCTCCGGAGAGGCCCTCATGGGCAGCAGGTACTTTGGCATCGATCCCGAGGTACCGCAGAAGATAGCCCAGCAGCTCAAGCCCGCCTACAACGATGGCGTCCAGATTGCCGTGGTCGTCGGCGGAGGCAACATCTATCGTGGCCTCGAGGGCGCCGCCGAGGGCATGGACCGTGCCCAGGGCGACAACATGGGCATGCTTGCAACGGTCATCAACTCGCTGGCCCTGCAGGACTGCTTCGAGAAGAATGGCTTTGACTGCCGCGTCATGAGCGCCATCGAGATGCACGCCATCTCCGAGAGCTATATCCGCCGTCGCGCCATTCGCCACCTGGAGAAGGGGCGCATCACCATCTTTGCCGCCGGCACCGGCAATCCCTATTTCACCACCGACACAGCAGCCGCCCTTCGTGCATGCGAGATTGGTGCTGACGTGCTGATGAAGGCGACCAAGGTCGACGGTATCTACGACAAGGACCCCGTCAAGCACCTCGATGCCAAGAAGTACGACACCATCACCTACCGCGACGTGCTCAAAAAGCGCTTGCAGGTGATGGATGCCACCGCAACGGCACTGTGCCAGGACAACTCGATGCCCATCATGGTCTTCAACATGGAGCAGGATGGCGCCATCGTCCGAGCGCTGCGCGGCGAGGCAGTGGGCACCACCGTCGTGGAGGCCTAGGGGCTTGCTCCCAGGGCATCCACATGTAAGGTAAGCAGTCAGTTTGTGCACGACGCTCGCAAGGGCGTACCAATGAGGATAGGAGCCAGGCTATGAGTGAGTACACCGATTCTGCCACGAGGCGCATGGACAAGGCGATTGATGCCCTCAAGGCCAACTTCGCGCGCATCCGCACCGGTCGCGCCAACCCCCATGTGCTCGACAGCATCCGCGTCGACTACTATGGCGTTGCCACGCCCATTACCCAGCTTGCTGGCGTGAAGGTCCCCGAGGCCTCCATGCTCGTGGTCGAGCCCTGGGACAAGACCTCCCTGCGCTCCATCGAGAAGGCCATCATGGACTCCGACCTTGGCATCACCCCGTCTAACGACGGCGTCACGATCAGGCTTCCCTTCCCCAAGCCCACGGAGGAGCGTCGTCGCGAGCTTGTCAAGGAGTGCAACAAGTACGCCGAGGAGGGCAAGGTCGCAGTGCGCAATGCCCGCCGCCATGCCAACGAGAAGGCCGAGCGCGCAGAGAAGGACGGCGAGATCACCGAGGACGATCTCAAGCGCGAGAAGAAGGCCATCCAGAAGCTCACTGACGACTACACCAAGAAGGTCGACGAGCTTCTCAAGACCAAGTCAGCCGAGGTAATGGAGATCTAGATGTACCGTGACGAGGCACTCCTTCGTGAGTACTACTCCTCGTCGCCAGGCGACATCACGCTCGACGACGTCGACGTGAACCACCTGCCGTCCCACGTGTCCATCATCATGGACGGTAACGGCAGGTGGGCACAGGCGCGTGGGCTTGACCGTTCGAAAGGCCATGTCGCCGGCGTCGACGCCCTGCGTGAGACGGTCACCACAAGCGTGCGACTGGGGCTTGACGCCCTTTCGGTCTACGCCTTCTCGACGGAGAACTGGCGTCGTCCGCAGCGCGAGGTGGACCTTCTCATGCACCTGTTTGCCACCACGCTCGTCAAGGAGCTGCCCCTCTTCCACCAGGAGAACGTCAGGCTGCGCTTTCTGGGCGATCTCGAGGCACTGCCCAAGAAGACCTACGACGTCTTCTGCCAGGGTCTCGACGAGACGGCTGACCACACGGGCATGACCTTTGCGCTTGCGGTCAACTATGGCTCACGAGCCGAGATGACGCGCGCCGCTCGCCTGATTGCCCAGGAGGTGAGCGCTGGGGCGCTGTCGATTGACGATGTGGACGAGTCTGCCATCGCATCCAGGCTCTATACGGCAGGCCTTCCCGACCCGGAGCTTCTCATCCGCACCTCGGGCGAGTTGAGACTGTCCAACTACCTGCTGTGGCAGCTTGCATATACGGAATTCTATGTCACCGACATGATGTGGCCTGACTTCGACCGCTGGGAGATGCTGCGTGCCATTCGCGCGTTCCAGGGTCGAAACAGGCGGTTTGGGGGAGTGGTCAACCAATGAGCGATGGCCAAAAGAAGGGCAACACGATGCTCGTACGCACCGTCGTTGGCGCTATCTACTTTGTAGTCGTAGTCGGCTGCCTCTATGCGGGCATTCGCGTGACCGCTGTCGTGTGCGCGCTCATGGCAACCATGTGCGCCTACGAGCTGCTGCGTATGCTGCACAACTCGGGACGCCAGCCCAATGACGTCATTGCGCTCTGCGCTGCCGCGCTATTTCCGCTGGCCCCGCTCTTCGCACGCTTCGAGATTTCCGTGCTTGCCCTCATGACCATCATGGTGTCGTGCGCGGTCTGGTATGTGGCCATGCCGCGCGTCACCATCAACGACGTGGCAATGACGGTATTCGTGGCCGTCTATACGGGCTTTGGCTTCTCGACGGTCACCATGATCAGGGCCTGCGATCCCGGCCTCGAGGGCTTCTTGCTCGCGTTTGGCGTGCTGGGGTCCATCTGGCTTGACGACGCCATGGCATACTTCATCGGCTCGCGCTTTGGAAAGCGCAAGCTGGCGCCAAGAATCTCCCCCAACAAGAGCGTTGAGGGCTTTTGGGGCGGCATGGCGGGCTGCATGCTTATCTGGCTCGTCCTGTGGATTCTCAAGGTCCGCCATATCAAGCTGTTCCTGGCCGTGCCTTGCGGTCTTGCCGTTGGCGGCATGGCCGTTCTCGGAGATCTCTTCGAGTCGCGCATCAAGCGCGGCTTCGGGGTCAAGGACTCCGGTAACCTCCTTCCCGGACACGGTGGCATGCTTGACCGCAGCGATGCCCTCATCTTTGGCGTCATGACTTCGTTTCTACTTCTGAGAATCGGTGGTGTCGTGTGAGCATCTTTGAGGACACCGCCCCACGAGCCGAGCGGCCGCGCCCCTTACGGGTGGCCATACTTGGCTGCACGGGGTCCATTGGCACGCAGACGCTCGACGTGTGCCGCCAGCATGCGGATAAGGTGCGCGTAGTCGCCTTGTCCGCATACGCCTCCACAGATGCGCTTGTCGCCGCAGCGCGAGAGTTTGGGGTGGCGCATGCATGCGTGGCGGACCTTCGCCATGCGGACGACCCGATCCTTCAGGAGCTTCCTCAATCCTGCGTGCTCACGTGTGGCTCGGACGCATTGGCCGAGCTCGCGGCACTGCCCGATGTCGACTGCGTCGTCAACGCGCTGGTTGGCGCGGCCGGAATTCGCGCGGGCTATGAGGCCCTCAAGGCCGGCAAGGTGCTTGCCTATGCCAACAAGGAGTCCATCATCGTTGCGGGCGACCTCCTGATGCCCATGGCCAAGCCGGGCATGCTCATACCCGTCGACTCCGAGCACAGTGCCATCTTCCAGTGCCTGGTGGGGGAGCGCACGCGTGACGTGCATCGCATCTGGCTCACCTGCTCCGGCGGCCCCTTCTATGGCATGACACGCGACGAGCTTGAGGGAAAGACCGCCTCGGACGCCCTCGCGCACCCTACATGGCTTATGGGGGCTAAGATCACCATCGATTCCGCGAGCCTCATGAACAAGGGCTTCGAGGTGCTCGAGGCGCATCACCTCTTTGAGGTCGGCATAGATGACGTGCGGGTGCTTGTGCAGCGCCAGAGCAGGATCCACTCGATGGTGGAGTTTTCCGATGGCTCGACCCTCGCACAGCTCGGCCCCTCTGACATGCGCATTCCCATCCAGTATGCGCTCAGCTATCCCGAGCGGTGGGAGACGCCGGTTGAGCGCATGGACTGGTGCCACGAGAGCCCCATCACCTTCGGCGAGGCTGACGAGAAGACCTTCGGTTGCCTGGCGCTGGCTCGCGAGGCGGGCCGTGTGGGTGGCACCATGCCCTGCGTGCTCAACGCGGCAAACGAGGTCGCAAACGAAGCCTTCCGGCGTGATGCCTGTGGCTTTATGGATATTGAGAGAATAGTCTCGGCAGCCATGGACGCCCACGAGCCCGAGGTCGTATCAAGCCTTGAACAGCTTGAGGAAATCGATGCATGGGCTCGCGCCAAGGCGAGCGCTGCCTTAGGGAGGCTTGGTTGATGACGGTGCTTTCTGGTGTGCTTTCGGCCGTCTTTTGGGGAATGCTCGTCCTTTCCGCCCTCGTCTTCGTGCATGAGGGCGGGCATTTTCTTGTGGCTCGATTGTTCGGCATGCGCGTCACGGAGTTCTTTCTGGGGCTCCCGTGTCGCTATCACCTCTCGTACAAGTCGAAGAAGATCGGCACGGAGTTTGGGGTCACGCCCTTTCTGCTAGGCGGCTACAACCGCATCTGTGGCATGGATGGCGAGTATGACGAGCTGCTTGCCCCGGCTCTCGCAGTCATTCAGAGCGCTGGCCGCATAACCGCACAGGACCTTGCGTCCCAGCTCTCCATCGACAAGGAACACGCCTTCGAGCTGCTTGCCGTGCTTGTGGACATGGGGTCGATAAGGCCCTTATACAACGAGGCTGCGGGCGAGTATGCCTGGCAGAACGAGTGGCCTGAGACCTTCGAGACGATGCAGCGCGATGGGTCGCTCCTGACGGAATACGATGCCAAGCACGACTTCTCGTCCCCTGGAACTACCGCCGCAGGCGCCCCCAGGCCCGTTTCTGACGCCAGGACCTTCTTCGAGGCCGAGTGCGCGCACACCTATCGTGGCAAGGGCTTTGTCCCGCGCGTGCTGACGCTCCTCGCCGGACCGCTGGTCAACATCACCTTTGCGCTCGTCATGCTCATTGGAGCGCTCATGATCGGCGGCGTCGAGATCAATGCCAACTCGAACACGCTCGGTGGCGTTTCCGCAGGCTCCCTGGCAGAGGCTGCCGGGCTGCGCGAGGGCGACACGATTCTCCAGCTCGGCGGCAAGGACGTTGCCACATGGGTCGACCTCTGCGACGCGATCGACCTCTCACTTGAGCAAGGCGGTGACATTCCGGTTGCCTACGAGCGCAATGGGGAGACCTTCGAGACCACCATTGACATTCCCGACGGGCAGAAGCCTGAGGTTATCGGCATCTCTGCGCTCATGGAGACCTACCATCCGAGCTTCTCCGAAGCGATGCAGGTGAGCTTCTCCTACGTCAAGCTCGTGGGGTCCACCGTCGCACGAATCATCATGCCGCAGCACACCATCGAGGTGGTAAGCCAGTCGTCGTCCATCGTGGGAATCTCCGCCATGGCCTCCGAGGCTGCCGCGTCGGGCCTGGAAGACCTCATCCTCCTCGCGGCTGCAATCTCGATGTCACTCGGCTTCATGAACCTCCTGCCGGTTCCGCCCCTTGACGGTGGAAAGATCCTCATCGAGCTCATCCAGCTCATCGCCCGTCGACCGCTCTCCGCAAAGGCGCAGAGTGCGGTCAGCTATCTGGGGCTTGCCTTCTTCCTCTTCATCTTCTGCTTTGCGCTCAGAAACGACATCGTGATGCTTCTGGGCCTTGGCTAGCATGCAAGGAGATAACATGGTACTTGACGCACGCAAGGACGAGGGGGCCACGCTGCCCCGCGACCTCACCCGCAAGGTGATGGTTGGTGACGTGGCTGTCGGTGGGGGAGCACCCGTCACCGTGCAGTCCATGTGCAACACCAAGACGGCCGATGCCGAGGCCACCCTGGCGCAGATCGCGCAGCTTGCCGACGCGGGCTGCGACATCATTCGTGCCACCGTGCCCGACAAGGCCTCTCTGGAGCCCTTCGCACGCATCTGCGAGGAGTCGCCCATACCGGTGGTGGCCGACATCCACTTCGACTACCGCCTTGCCATGGGCGCGGCAGAGCACGGGGCGGCAGCCCTGCGCATCAATCCGGGCAACATCGGCTCGTTTGACAAGGTAGACGCTGTCATCGATGCCGCAGGAGAGGCCGGCTGCGCCATTCGCATCGGCGTCAATGCCGGGTCGCTCGACCCCGCTGTCGCCGAGCGTAGCGAGCTCAGCCTGCCCGAGAAGCTCGTGGCTTCAAGCGTGTCGTTTGTCGAGCACTTCGAGAACCGCGGATTCTCCAACATCGTCCTGTCTGCCAAGGCACACTCCGTACCGGTGACGATCGAGACGTATCGTGCCCTCTCGCGCGAGCTTCCGCAGGTTCCGCTGCATTTGGGCGTGACCGAGGCGGGTACGCTGCGCCAGGGTACCGTCAAGAACTCCGTCGGCGTCGGCATACTGCTGGCTGAGGGCATCGGCAACACCATCCGCCTCTCGCTCACGGCAGACCCCGTCGAGGAGGTTGACGTTGCCTGGGACCTGCTCAGCTCGCTTGGCATCCGCAGGCTGCACCCGGAGCTCGTGAGCTGCCCGACCTGTGGACGCACGCAGGTGGACCTCATCTCCATGGCAGAGGAGGTTTCCCGTCGCCTCTCGCGCGTCAACGCACCCATCAGCGTGGCCGTCATGGGCTGCGTGGTCAACGGACCGGGCGAGGCGCGTGACGCGGACATCGGCATCGCGTGCGGCAAGGGGCAGGGCCTCTTGTTCGTCGGTGGGGAGCCTCTGCGCAAGGTGCGCGAGGACGAGATGGTGGACGAGCTCTTTGCCGAGATCGAGGCGCGCTTTGGCGTGTAAGATAGTCAGGTGCGCTCTCATGCGCGCAGAAAGGATAGCCCAATGAAGCACTACATGAAGATGTCCCAGCTCTATGCCCCCACGCTCAAGGAGGATCCGTCGGAGGCCGAGCTCGCAAGTCACCGCCTCCTGCTGCGCGCAGGCATGATCCGCAAGACCGCTGCAGGCCTCTACAGCTACCTGCCGCTTGCCTGGCGCTCGCTGCTCAAGATCGAGACCGTCATCCGCGAGGAGATGGAGGGCATTGGCGCCCAGGAGATCCAGGTGCCCGTCATCGTTCCGGCTGAGCTCTGGCAGGACTCCGGCCGCTGGAACGCTTACGGCCCCGAGCTGCTGCGCCTCAAGGACCGCCACGACCGCGAGTTTGTCTTTGGCCCCACGCACGAGGAGACCTTCACCGACCTCGTGCGCAACGAGCTGCGCAGCTACAAGCAGCTTCCCGTTACGCTCTACCAGATCCAGGACAAGTTCCGCGACGAGATGCGTCCCCGCTTCGGCCTCATGCGCGGACGCGAGTTCATCATGAAGGATGCCTACAGCTTTGATGCCACCGTCGAGGGCATGCAGAAGAGCTATGAGGACGAGAAGGAGGCCTATGCGCGCATCTGCGAGCGCTGCGGGCTGAGGGCGCTTCCGGTGGTTGCCGACTCCGGCCAGATCGGTGGAGACACCTCCGTCGAGTTCATGGCGCTTGCCGAGGCGGGCGAGGCCGAGCTCGTGTGGTGCGACTGCGACTACGCAGCAGACGTCGAAGCCGCCTGCGTGGGCATCTCCGTGGAGGAGGGCCCCGGCACCGAGTGCGAGCGCATCGAGACGCCCTGCGAGGGCTCCATCGCCGCTCTCGCCGCTTTCATGGGCGTGTCCGAGCGCGCCTGTCGCAAGAGCTTTGCCATCATCGCCGAGGACGAGACGCCTGTCCTGTGCCTGCTTCCGGGCGACCACGAGCTCAACGACGTCAAGGCCGAGCATGCGTTTGGTCACTATGACGTGATGACCGAGGAGCAGATGGCCGAGTACGGCCTCGTAAAGGGCTACATGGGCCCCATCGGTGCCGACGAGCGTGTCCGTGTGGTGGCCGACGTCTCGCTCAAGGACTCCAAGAGCTGGCTCATCGGCGCAAACGAGGCCGGTTACCACATCAAGGGTGCCTGCCCGGGTCGCGACTTCGAGGTCGACGAGTGGCTTGACCTTGCATCTGCCAAGGAGGGCGATGCCTGCCCGCGCTGCGGCAAGCCCCTCAAGGCCGCCCGCGGCATCGAGGTGAGCCAGGTCTTCCAGCTTGGCACCAAGTACTCCGAGGCCATGGGCGCCACCTTCATGGACGAGGACGGCGTCGAGAAGCCCTTCCAGATGGGCTGCTATGGCATCGGCGTGAGCCGTACGCTGGCGGCCGTCGTCGAGCAGCACCATGACGAGCATGGCATCGTCTTCCCGGTCTGTGTCGCCCCCTACGAGGTGGAGATCATTCCGCTCGACGCCAAGGGCGACGTGTGGGAGGCCGCCGACTCCGTGGCGAGCCAGCTTGTCGAGGCTGGCATCGAGGTCGTCGTCGACGACCGCAAGGAGCGCCCTGGTGTCAAGTTCAACGATGCAGACCTCATGGGCTTCCCGTATCAGGTTATCTGCGGCAAGCGTGGCGTCAAGAACGGCACCGTCGAGGTCAAGAACCGCGCAACGGGCGAGCGCGAGGACGTTGCCCTTGACGAGGTGGCTACTTTGCTGGCAGAGAAGGTCAAGGCGGAGCGCAAGTAGCAATAGCTGCTAAACGTGAGAGCGCGGGGCATCAGGCGGTAGGCTTGGTGCCCCGCGTCCCTTAGCGGCCACTCTTGCACCTTTTGGCGCACGACGGTGTCGCAAAGGCGTGCGAGTCGGTAGCATCGCAGGTAACAGCATATGCCACGTGTGAGGAGTCGCCATGCAGTTCTTGTATCTGTGCCCCATTTGCCTTCTCATCGCAGCGGTCTTCATTTTTGTCGAGAAGCTCGAGCGCTATCTGGTGGCAGACGTTATAAAGGGCGTCGCCTCCGCCTTCTTCGTGCTACTGGGCATCCTCGGAGCATTCAAGTCAAACGACGCGGGCTTCGCGCGGATGGTGGTGATAGGCCTTGTCATAGGGGCGATTGCAGACGTCTTGCTCAATCTGCGTTACGTGTACGAGGGATCAAAGGCCCAGATTGCCTTTCTGGCTGGCATCCTCGTGTTTTTGCTTGGCCACATTGCCTACATTGTGGCATGCGTCCCGCACTGCAAGATGCTTCCCGCGGCGATCGTCTTTGGCATCATCCTGACGGCGTTTCTCTTGTATTGGATCTTCGGACGCATTGAGGCAAAGCCTGCGTTCAAGGTCTTCGGGGTCTTCTATATCGGTGCCATCGTCATTCTCAACTGTGTGGCATTGGTGGTGCTGCTTGGGTCGTGGAACGCCCACTGGCTCATGTTGTTTTGGCGGCACGATGCTCTTCTTGGTGAGCGACGTGATCCTCATCCTCAACACCTTTGGACCGAAGTCGGACTTTGCCATGCGCATTGCAAATCTGATGCTCTATTACGTGGGACAACTTATGATTGCCCTCAGCCTGCAGCTGCCGCTTTAGGCGCAAGGGGGCCTGAAGCCCATAAAACTGCTATCCTGTATCGCGTTTATCCAGTGCACGCTGCGGCTAAGCGCACGTGGCTCAATCTTGTGGTCCTCGAGTATTGAATGGAGTTGCAGATGACTTCTCAGGGCAGGCTCCTTAAGGTCTTTTGTCTTGCGGCGCTCTTTGCCGGCGTCGGATCTCTTGTCTACGGCGTTGTGCTTGCTGTTGGCAACTTTGCCGATATAGATGCTTGGGTCACGACGGGGGAGGGCCTGCTCTCCAGTGTCCTGGGCGTCCGTACGGCCATACTCGCCAATGTGCCCTCCAATACCGCAAAGATCAAGAGCAAGTACCTCATTGCGGCGCTCGCGGCCATTGCGGTGATTGCCTATCTGGCCTATAGCAGGGCAAACGTGCAGATTCCCCAGCTCGCGCTTGCCGCAATCGTGTGCGTCATCGTGCTTGCGGGATTCTTCATCGCCAGCTCTATCGTCAAGGAGCAGCTGCGAAAGTAGTGTTGGTTCAAAATAAAGCAGATTTCTCGTACACAGGGGCGTCGTTTTCTGTTAAAGTACCTTCTGCTTAAGGGCGATTGGCTCAGGGGTAGAGCACATCCTTCACACGGATGGGGTCGCTGGTTCGAATCCAGCATCGCCCACCATAGATTTCTGAGAGGTCGGAGCAGATGTTCCGACCTTTTTTCATATCTTGTCGTGCGCATAGAACCAAAGGGGCTCTATGGGGAAGATCATCTCCATAGTGGTCTTCCGAGCCGGCTATCACCCGTGACTGGTCCGTCATCGTGGCCGGAACGAGCCCCTGTTCCGTCCGCAGGAGCGGACCGGTGCCGACCGGTCCGTCGATCTGGACGGAACAAGCCCCTGTTCCGTCCGCAAGAGCGGACCAGTGGCATCCCCTGGACGATTCTCCACAACCGTGTTTCAAACGGCAGGGGATATGTGGTTATAGGACAAAATGTGTGTCCGCTAATCCTACCTAATCCCAGTCCCTTCTCCACGGAGTTGACCTGTGCAGCTCCTCCCACACGAGCCCGTCGCC